>CAJANL010000019.1 GCA_903941105.1 uncultured Rhodospirillaceae bacterium | reverse complement strand
TCGGCCCCGAGCAGCAACGGCGGCCCGACCATGATGACCAGGGCGATGCCCATAACGATGGGCGTGTAGATCGCCGCGAACCGATCAACCCAACGTTCGGTGGCCGAGCGGCGGCTCTGCGCCTCCTCGACCATGCGGGTGACATGGGCCAGGGTGGTGTCCTGGGCCGGCTTGGTGTTCTCGATGTCCAACGCGCCGTCGCCGTTGACGGTGCCCGCGAAGACCTCATCGCCAGGGGCCTTGGAAACGGGAACGCTCTCCCCGGTGATCGGCGCTTGGTTGACGCTGCTCTCGCCGGACAGGATGCGGCCATCGAGCGGAATGCGCTCGCCCGGACGGACCACGAACACCGCCCCCACCGCCACCTCCTCGGGCGCCATTTCGACCTCGCCCGTGGCGGACTTCACCCGCGCGGTCGGCGGGGCAAGGTCCATCAGCGCGGCGATGGCGCGGCGTGCCCGGCCCGCGCTCCAGCTTTCCAGCGCCAGCGACAGGGCGAACAGGAATGAGACCGAGGCGGCTTCCAGCCAATCGCCCAGGGCGATGGCCCCGACGACGGCCACGGTCATCAGCAGGTTCATGTCCGGGCGCAGCCGCCGGATCGCCATCAAAGCCTTGGGCAGCACGAACCACAGCCCGATCACCACCGCCACCGCCTCGGCGGCATGGGCGGGCACGGGGGCCTGGACCAGGGTGTCCAGTACGAAGCCGACGCCGGTCATCACGCCGCTGACGGCGGTCAGAAGCGCTTGGCGTCGGCGGCGACCATCCTCGTCCGGGTTGGCGGCGTGGGCCGACCAGGGCCGGGCCGTCATTCCCGTCCGGGCCACCGCCTGGATGATGGCTTCGGACGTGGCGTCCCCGGACAGCACGACCATCTTGCCGTTGAGGACATCGAAGGCAAGGTTGTCGGTGCCGCCGACCAGCGGCCCCACCTCGGCCTTGAGGAGGGCGATTTCCTCGGCACAGTCCAGCCCGGTCACCTTGAAGGCGACACCTCGCCCGGTCGGAACCGGCCTGGCCTCGGCCTCGTTGTGATGATCCTTGTCTTGGTCATCGTGGCAGTGATGCCCGCAGCAACCTGCGCCCATTCGCTCTCTCCTCATGTCATCGAAGGCGGTCCAACGGACTGGGCCGACCGCTTCGATGACATCGAGGATGGACCCTGTGGCCGCTACAGGGTCAAGGCGAAAATCAGAGCGTCAACGCCGCCTGGGCGACGGCGCCGCGCCCGGCTTGCCGAAAAGGTGGAGAAGCACCTTCACCAACGGAAAGCAACCACGACCGCCGGAAGGCTCGTCATGGGGAACCGTCATTGTTCATGGGCCGGGCTGGACAAACCGTATTGGTTCGTCAAGATTGAAGTCTGGAGTAGCTACAGGGTCAAGGGCGCATGACGACGGGCACCTTCAATATCGGACGGCTCGGCGAACGGGCCGGCGTCAACATCGAGACGATCCGCTACTACGAGAAGATCGGCCTGCTGCCCGAACCGGGGCGGACGGCCGCCGGTTATCGGCAGTATGGCGAGGACCATCTGCGGCGGTTGTCCTTCATCCGCAAAGGGCGCGATCTCGGCTTCAGCAT
>CAJANL010000018.1 GCA_903941105.1 uncultured Rhodospirillaceae bacterium | reverse complement strand
CTTGATCTCCAGATCATGGCTCGGCTTCGCCGCCACGGGGCGGGCCACTGCCGGCAGATCCAGCCGCGCCAGCCGGGCGGCTTCCTCGAACAGATCGCGGTCGGCGAGACCGGTCGCGTGGTGGATCAGATCGATCGGGCCGGCGCTCTCTCCGGTGGCATGGTCGAAGCCCCAACCGGCGTGGTGGCCAGCAAGGTGGATGATGCACGAGCCCTCCTTACGCGGCGACCGCCCCGCCAGATCGGCACAGCGCAGCGTCCGGCGATCCGGGGAGAGGAGACCGTGCGGAAACAGGCCGGGCAGCCAGTCCAGTGCCGTGGCGGCGAGGCGACCACGGATTTCGGGCAGGTCAAAACGGGCAGGCGGTTGCCAGACATCGTTGAGGTCGATCATGCGAGTATCACCAGCCCCCTTTCGGCACGAGTAATGGCGGTGTACAGCCAACGGCGGCGATCCTGCTCGCTTCGCCCCAGACCGTCGTCCCAGACAACGACGTTCTCCCATTGCGACCCTTGCGCCTTATGGCAGGTGATGGCCCAGCCGAAGGTGGCCTCGGTCAGCTTCTTCTTGTCGCGCCAGTCGCGGTCGTGGCGGTGCGGGTCGAGAGCGACATGGTCCTCGAAATGGCCCTTGTAGAGCAGCAACCGCCCCGGCTTGCCGCCCTTGGCCGGTGGGCCGACCGGGTTGCCGTCCTCGTCGGTGATGACCGCCGAGAAGTACAGGCTGCCTTCGTCGACGATGTCGGCCAGCGACAGGAACATGCCGTTGATCAGGCCGAGGTCGGACTGATTCTTGAGGCAGATGATCTTTTCGCTCGGGCCGGTGGGCAGGAACATTCCCCCGAACCCGGCGGCACGGCGAAGGGCATTGTTGAGCTGGAACCGGGTGGCGTTCTTGCCGCAGATGACCTGACCGCCGCGCAAGGCCTGATCGGGGGTGACGTCGGCCATGCGCATCTTCCAGGCATGATCGTCGTATTGGCCGAAGCCGATGGGCTGGCCTTCGCGGGCCATCGTTGCCAGCCGGATGATGGCGCTTTCGGCGGCCTGGCGGTGGATCTCGGTCAGCATGACGTCGGGGGCGTCCTTGGTGAAGGCGCCCTCGCCCTTGATCGGCGGCAACTGGCCGGGATCGCCCAGCACCAGAATGGGGCGGCCGAAGCTCATCAGGTCGCGCGCCATCTCCTCGCCGACCATGGACACCTCGTCCAGCACGATCAGCTTGGCCGATGCCGCCGGGCTGTCGGGATTGAGGGCGAAGCGCGGCTTCTTCATATCCCGCATGGACTGGCGCATGGCCTCAATGGCGGCCTCGGCGGCGGTGCGGTCGAAGCCGGTGAGATGGAGGGCGTCGATTTCCGCCTGGGCGATGCGCTTGCCCGCTTCCTCGATCTCCTCGTCGGTGGCCTCGATGACGCTATAGATCAGGCTATGGATGGTCCTGGCCGGGGTACCCTTGCGCCGCAGCACCAGGGCGGCCTTGCCAGTGAAGGTGGCGGTGACCACGCCGGGCACGTCCTCGGTGTGGGGCGCTAGGCCCATATCCTCCAGGGCAAATTTCAGCACGGTTGATTTGCCGGTCCCGGCGAAGCCAAACAGTCGAAACACCTGCTGCTTGTCCGTGCGGTTCTGGAACCACTGGCGGATGGCGGCGATAGCCTGGGCCTGAATGTCGGAGGGGGTGATGTCGGTCATTGAGCAGGCCCCCTTGAAAGCTTGCGCACCCGTATCCACTTGGATACAGTTGAGTCATGAACACGCTGCTGCGCACCGCCAGCTTTGATGCATGGCTTTCGGCCTTGGCCGACATCAAGGGAAAGGCCCGCATCCTGGCCCGGCTGACCGCCGCGGAGTCCGGTAATTTCGGTGACTGCGATTCTGTTGGGGATGGCATCAGCGAGATGCGGGTCCATTTCGGGCCGGGATACCGGGTGTACTTCACCCGGCGGGGCAAGGTGATCTATCTGCTGCTGCTGGGCGGCGACAAATCGACCCAGACGCGAGATATCAAGCGGGCCAAGGAACTGGCCAAAACGATCGAGGAGGCTTAAGCCATGACGGAACAGGTCGGTGCTTTCGACATCGCCACCTATCTCGATAATGGCGAGGTGGTGGCCGAATATCTGACGGCGGCGCTGGAAGACTCCGATCCGGCGGTCTTTCTGGCCGCGCTCGGCCATGTCGCCAAGGCCCGCGGCATGAGTCAGGTGGCCGGGAAAGCCGGGCTGGGGCGCGAAAGCCTGTACAAGGCCGTCGCCCCTGGCGCCCATCCGCGTTACGAGACGGTTCGCTCGCTGATCGACGCGCTGGGGCTGAAGCTGACCATTTCCGCTTGAGGTGATATGGGTCATCGCGAGCAGGCTCCACGTTATCTGGGCTTGAAACGCTTCTCGACCTCGGCCAACCGATTGGTCAGGGTGGAGGCCATGGCGACCAGATCGGCGATGTCAGTGCGCAACTGCTCGATCTCGGAATCGGTACGGATGGGACCGTAGGCGGCTTCGCGGATCTGCTCGATCATTTTGCGCGGCAGCTTCAGTTCCTCGGCCACGCGCTGGTCGCTGAAGCTATCCAGATACATGCCCTTGGCATCGTCAAACACCCCGTCCAGCTTGTGGCGGATGCGCATGCGCTCGTCGGGGGTGGCGGGACGGACGGCAGGGGTGATGGCGGTCATCGGGGGCTCCATATTGGCGGTTGAGATGGCGTGAGTGGAGGGTTTCGCAGCGGTGGCGGACCGGCAGGCTTTCGGTACGACGGGCATGGCCGGTTTGATTTTCGCGGGAGGAGCCGCCTTGCAGTCGGGGCAGATGGTGCGGCTGGCGCGGTTCTTGTCGCAGTCCCACCCCTTGGCCTTGGCCCGCCGCTCGACGTTGTCGGCGTGACGATTCGCAGTGAGTGTGAGATCGAGGGTGCCGCCGCATGCGGCGCACCAGATCCGGGCGATGGTGCGGGGGCCACCGGTTTCGCGAATTTGGAGGATCTCGTAGCTCAAAGGGCGATGTTTCGTCGTCATCGCGCATCTCCCCAGCAGCGATCCTGCCACGAGCAGGATGCATGCCAGCCGCCGCTGGTCTTGCCGCCGCGGCAGACCACCGAGCTGCGTTCGGCGGCGGCGCGGGGCAGCAACTCCTGGCCAGCGCTGGCCTGGACCACCTGGACGGCGCGGTCGCTCATGGACTGGGCCAATGCCGCATCGAACGGCACCATCTCGCAGTGGATTTCCCAGGTGTCGCGGTTGAGAGCGGTGAACAACGCTGGGGCCGGCAGGTCCATGTACGCCTGATAGAGGGCAAGCTGGGCGGCATAGACCGGCTTGGACAGCACCACGCCGCGTTTGACCACGTCCTTCCAGGACGACACGCCGAGCGCCTTGTTCTCCCACAGGGCGGGATAGGCCATGGCCACCGGGCCGCCGACCAGGCAACCGTCGATGTGGCCCTTGAAGCGGCCGTTCAGCACCGAGAAGCCGAACTGCCGCCCGTCGCGGCGCTCGGTGCGCAGGTCGAATCCGGCCACTCGCAGCCAAGCCGCCACCACGTCCTCGCCGCGATGCCCGGCCTCGAAGATGCGGAGCGTCTTGGGCTCAAAATCGCGCCCCTCGTCCTTGGTCACGGCGAGATAGTCGTATTGGATCTGGCGCAGGCATTCCCGGCCGATGCCCGAGGTGCTGACGTACTGGCGGGCCGCCTGGGACCGGTTGCGCACCACCAGGGCGGCATCGATGGCGGCATTGACCGCCACGGTGATACCGGGATCGCGGTCGGGTTTCTGGTACTGGCAGCCGGAGCCGTGGTTGAGATCAAACATGGCGGGCCTCAGAATGGGATTTCGTCGTCGAACGGGGTGCCTGTGCGTTCCGTGACACCCGCCTGCCGCTGCATGGACTCGACATAGCCGGTGACGGCGGCCTCGATCAGCCGGTCGATGTCGGCGGCGGAGCGGTGCTGGAAAGGGGCCATCAGGCCCAGGGCGGTCAGCGCCTCGGCAAAGGGACGCCGGGCATCCTTGATGGCCTGGGTTTCGCGGGCGGTCTTGTCGATCATGCCGTTCTGTCTCCCTGCGATCTCGGCACCGGCCTTTTGGCAGG
>CAJANL010000017.1 GCA_903941105.1 uncultured Rhodospirillaceae bacterium | reverse complement strand
TCATGGTGATCGACATGCCGCCGGGCACCGGCGACACCCAGCTCACCATCACCCAGCGGGTGCCGCTGACCGGTGCGGTGATCGTCTCGACGCCGCAGGACATCGCGCTGCTGGATGCCCGCAAGGGCCTCAACATGTTCCGCAAGGTCGACGTGCCGGTGCTCGGCATCATCGAGAACATGAGCTACTACGTCTGCCCGAAATGCGGCGACGAGGCCCACATCTTCGGCCACGGCGGCGCCAAGGCGGAAGCGGCGCGGCTGTCGGCCGACTTCCTGGGCGAAGTGCCGCTGGACATCGCCATCCGCGAAACCTCGGATCGCGGCGAGCCCATCGTGATGTCCAAGCCTTCCAGCCCGCACGCCAAGGCCTATCGCGACATCGCCCAGAAGGTGTGGGACAAGGTCCAGGCGCTTCAGGGCAGCAAGAAGGGGCCGAAGATCAGCTTCGAGTAGGGTCTGATATCAACCCTCCCCCGGTAAGGTGTCTTGACCGGGGGAGGGAGTCATAGCTTTCTCGGATGCAATCATCCGGAAATGGTATTAGTCGCCCGCCTTTTCCCCGACCTCGCCGTCCTCGTCTTCCTCTTCGGGAAGCATCAGCACGCCGGCGTTGTAATCGTAATCGAAGATCTCGGCATAGCGGCCCCAGGTGATGGCGGTTTCCATCACCCGTTCGGCTTCGTCGGCGGTGAGGTAGTCCTGCAACTCCTGCAGGAAGCGCTCTTCCGGGGCGCGGTGGTCGCGGCGTTCGTCCAGCACCCGGCGGATATGGGTGGCCAACGGAATGTTGCGCAGCAGGGCCTCGCCGAACAGCTCCTTGCGCCGCGCGTCGTCGGCCTCGACATAGGTGCGGCCCAGGGGCGTCAGGAAGATGTCGCCGGCGGCGATGCGCGCCAGGTTGAGCACGCGCAGTCCCTCGAACAGGTGGAACAGGGTATCGTCGGGCAGCTCGGTGTGTTCGGCCAGGGCGGGCAGGTCGGCGCGGCCACCGAAGGGCGGTTCGGCGATGGTCTCCAGCAGGCCCTCCAGCTTGCCCGGCGAGGTGTCGGGCAGGCGGTACCCCAGGGTTAGCTGCTCGGCCCCGACGGCACCGGGTGCCCGTACGCTGGCGGTCATCTGGGCGTAAACCTCGTCGACGATCTGGCGGAAGGCGGCCGATTCGGGGTCGCGCGGGTGATCGAGCCGCACCGGGATCTCCGCCCGGACGCGTCCGGGATCGCTGGACACCACCAGGATGCGGTCGGCCAGCCACACCGCCTCCTCGATGTTGTGCGATACCACCAGGATGCCCTTGGTGGGAATCTTGCGCTCGCCCCACAGTTCGAGAATATCGTCGCGCAGGGATTCGGTGGTCAGCACATCCAGCGCCGAGAACGGCTCGTCCATCAGCAGCACGTCGGGCTGCATCACCAGGGCGCGGGCGATGCCGACACGCTGCCGCATGCCGCCCGACAGCTCCTTGGGATAGGCGCTCTCGAAACCGCCCATGCCGATCAGCTCGATGGCGTCGTCGGCGCGGTCCTCGCGCTCCTTGGCCGGCACGCCCAGCGCCTCCAGCCCCAACTCCACGTTCTCGCGCACCGTCAGCCAGGGGAACAGGGCGAAGCTCTGGAACACCATGGAGATGCCGCGCGTCGGCCCCAGGATGGGCTTGCCGCGGTATTGGACCTGGCCGCCATTGGGCCGCACCAGCCCGGCGATGATGCGCATCAGGGTCGACTTGCCCGACCCCGAACGTCCCAGCAGGGCGACGATCTCGCCCTCGTGGAGGGTGATGTCGACGCCCTCCAGCACGGTGCGCTCGCGGCCGTCCGGGGTGCGGAAGGCCTTGCGGACGCCTGTCAGACTCAGCAGCGGAATGGCGGTCGGCATGGTCGCGTCCTCAACTGGCGCCGGCCTGCTCGGCGGCGATGGTGCACAGCGGCCGCCACAGGAAGTGGTTGAAGGCCATGACATATACGCACATGGCGCCAATGCCCAGCGCGATGCGGGGGAAATCGCCGGCGGTGGTGGCCTCGGCGATATAGGCTCCCAGTCCGTGCGCCACCAGCCGGGTGTCGCCCCAGCTCACCAGTTCGGCGACGATGCTGGCGTTCCACGAGGCGCAGGTGGCGGTCACCGCGCCGGTGAGGTAGCTGGGGAAGATGCCCGGCAGCACGAAGCGCCGCCACCACAGCCAGCCCTTCAAGCCCAGGCTGTCCGCGGTGTCGCGCAGGTCGTGCGGCAGCTGCGAGGCGCCGGCCACCACGTTGAACAGCAGGTACCACTGGGTTCCCAGCACCATCAGCGGACTGGTCCACACGTCGACGTTGAGGTCGTATTTGACGATGATGATCACCGCCACCGGGAACACGAGGTTGGCCGGGAAGGCGGCGAGGAACTGCGCCACCCATTGGACGTTCTGCGCCACTCGGGGCCGTAGGCCCATCCACACCCCCACCGGCACCCAGAACAGCGAGGCCAGGATCATCAGGACGACGATGCGGATGGTGGTGTAAAGGCCGTAGAGCATCACCTGCCCGACCTCGGCCAGCCCGACCTCGGTGTTGATGAACACCACCATCTGGGTCATCGCTGCCACCATGGCCACGATCAGCAGGCCATTCCAGGCCTTGTCGGCCCAGGGCGGCAGCTTGAAGCCGCTGCCGACGATGAAGGTGTCGGCGGCGGGCTTGCGCGGCAGCAGGCCGGTGAAGGCATCCCAGGCCGCCGCGGGCAGCGCCCAGGCGGCGCGCGACAGCCGCGCCCGCTGCATCAGGGTCAGCAGCCAGGACTGCGGCGCCTCGTCGCCGGGCATTTGCTCGAACTTGAACTTGTCGGCCCAGGCCACCAGCGGGCGGAACATCAGCTGGTCATAGAGCAGGATGCCGGCCAGCACCGCCAGGATGGCCCAGCCGATGGCGCCAAGATCGCGGGCCTGGATGGCCAGGGCGATGTAGGAGCCGACGCCGGGCAGCAGGATGCTCTGGCCCGACACCGTGATGGCCTCGGAGGCGACCACGAAGAACCAGCCGCCCGACACCGACATCATCATGTTCCACACCAGCCCGGGCACGGCATAGGGGAACTCCAGCCGCCAGAAACGCTGCCAGGCCGACAGGTGGAACATGTCGGCCGCCTCGATCAGGTCGGCCGGCACGGTGCGCAAGGACTGGTACAGGCTGAAGGCCATGTTCCACGCCTGCGAGGTGAAGATGGCGAAGATGGCGGCGCATTCGACCCCCAGCAGGCTGCCGGGAAAAAAGGCGATGAAGCCGGTCACCGTAATGGACAGGAACCCCAGCACCGGGATGGACTGGAGGATGTCGAGCATTGGGATCAGCAGGCGTTCCAGCGCCGGCACCTTGGCCGCCAGCAGCGCATAGGCCAGGGTGAAGGCGAAGGACAGCCCCAGCGCAGCCAACATGCGCAGCGCGCTGCGCAGCAGGTAATAGGGCAGGTTGACCGGGTCGAGCGACATGGGCAAAGGCTCGCCGATGTCGTAGGGCACGCCCATCTGCGCCGCCCCGAAGGCCAGCAGCGCGAGAATCGCGAACACCACCGGCAGCAGCGCCGCGTCCCAGACATTGGGCTTCAGCTCGGGGGCGACCGCGACGGAATTGGGGAGCTTGAGGCGCATGATCGCTCATCCCTGACCATCGGGTGAGCCGGTTCTAGCCCTCTCCCCCGGCACTGTCGAGCGGGAAGTGATGACGGATTTCTTACTGAATCACCGCCGATCCAGCACCACGAAGGCGAATCCGTCGTGGATCTCGCGCGATGATTCGCGCCAGTCGGTGCGGTCGAAGGGCGGGAAGACCGTGTCGCCCTCGTATTCGGTGTCGATTTCCGTCCAATAGACGCGGTGGGCAAGCGGCAGCGCCTCGGCGAACAGGGCGTTGCCGCCGATGACCATCGCCTCGCTTGTGCCGGGCGACAGGTGCTCCGCCAGGCCCAGCGCCTCGGCCAGGCCGTGCACGGGGTGGGCCCCCTGGGCGTTCCAGTCGGGCTGGCGGGTGAGCACGATGTTGGGGCGGCCCGGCAGCGGCCGGCCGATGCTGTCCCAGGTCTTGCGGCCCATGATCACCGGCTTGCCCAGGGTGGTCCGCTTGAACCATTTGAGGTCTTCCGGAATGTGCCAGGGCAGCCGGTTGTCGCGGCCGATGACGCCGTTGGCGGCGACGGCGACGATGAGGGCGACGTTCATGCTACACCGCGATGGGGGCGGCGATGTGCGGATGGCTTTCATAGCCCTCCAGCACCACGTCGTCATAGGTGAAGGCGAACAGGTCGTCGACCTCGGGGGTGAGCCTGAGGGCCGGCAGCGGCAGGGGCGGGCGCGACAGTTGCAGTTCGGCCTGCTCCAGGTGGTTGGCATAGAGATGGGCGTCGCCGAGGGTGTGGACGAAGTCGCCCGGCAGTAATCCGGTCACCTGCGCGATCATCTGGGTCAGCAGGGCATAGGAGGCGATGTTGAACGGCACTCCCAGGAAGACATCGGCCGAGCGCTGGTAGAGCTGGCAGGACAGGCGGCCCTCGGCGACATAGAACTGGAACAGGCAGTGGCAGGGCGGCAGCGCCATGCGGTCGATGTCGGCCGGGTTCCATGCCGAAACGATCAGCCGCCGCGAATCCGGGTTGGTGCGGATCATGTGGAGCAACTGGGTGATCTGGTCGACGCTGCGGCCGTCGGGGCAGCCCCAGGAGCGCCACTGGCGGCCGTAGACCGGCCCCAGCTCGCCGTTCTCGTCGGCCCATTCGTCCCAGATGGAGACCTTGTTGTCCTTGAGATAGGCGATGTTGGTGTCGCCTTTGAGGAACCACAGCAGCTCGTGCACGATGGAGCGCATGTGCAGCTTCTTGGTGGTCACCGCCGGGAAGCCTCGCGAGAGGTCGAAGCGCATCTGGTGGCCGAACACGCTCCAGGTGCCGGTGCCGGTGCGGTCGGCCTTGTAGACGCCTTCGGTACGAATGCGACGCAGCAAATCGAGGTATTGAATCATGGGGCGCACTCTATCGCAGCGGCCGGTGGAGGCAAAGTCGTCATTGCGTGCCGCGGCCCAGGCGCAGGGTGGCGTTGATCACCCGCTGCGAGCGGATCGGGCTGACATGGCCGTGGCCTTCGAGGATGGTCAGGCTGACCGGCACGCCGCGCGCCCTCAGCCCGGCGGCATAGCCTTGCGACAGGGCGGGGCGCGTCTCACTGTCGTCGTCTCCCACCATCAGCGTGACCATGGTGGAGAGTGGCACGCCATCGAGGTAGTCGTCGGGCGACAGGCTGACCCACACCATGGCCTTGTTGGGTTTGCCGAACCGCCACGGCCCCATCTGGCAGGGGCAGCCGATCAGCATGGCGGCATCGGCCAGGCCGGGGCGGCGGCCGATGATGACGCCCGACACCGCCGCGCCGGCCGACTGCCCGACCAGGACCAGGCGATCGGCGTGGTGAAAATGCTTGAGGCGGGCGATGGCATCGGTGATCAGGTCGATGTTGTGGTCGTGCCAGTCGTCGATGCCGCCGTTGCCGCCCGACTCGTTGCCCTCGGCGTCGCGATGACCGGGCCGGATCATCGCGACGGCAACGCTGCCGGGCGGGGCCTGTTCCATCAGGGTGTCGGCGAAGGGGTAGAAGGATACCGCCGGGCTGCCGTCGCTGTGACCGCCGTGGAGCAGCACATAGAGCACGCGCGACGCATTGCCGCCCGCCTTCGCTACCGTCTTGATCACCAGGCATTCATCGCCGCCGCTCACCCGCGTCAGGTTGTCGGGCGATGGGCAGGGCGCGGCGAGGGCGGGTAAGGCCATGGCGGCGAGGGTCTGGGCAGCGAGAATCACGACGATCAACAGGCGCGGCATCGGCGGCTTCCGATGTTCAATCTCTGCGGCACCATAAGGCCAGTACGCCGACGGCGGCTAGATTTCGCTGGAATTTTTCATGGCTCCCAACGATCATTATCAAATGCAAACCAATCGCATTCGCACTTCGGGGGCCGAGCCCCGGCGATCCATCGTCAATGCCATCCTGCGGGGGCTGCTGCGCCGCTGCCCCAATTGCGGCGTCGGGCCGGCGCTGGAGGGCTATCTCAAGGTGCGTGCCGCTTGCCCCTGTTGCGGCGAGCCCTTGGGCCACATCCGCGCCGACGACGGGCCGGCCTACATCACCGTGCTGCTGGTGGGGCACATCGTGGTGCCGCTGTCATTGGTGGCCGAGCAGAGGTGGCAGCCGCCGGTGGTGCCGCACATGATCGCCGCGGCGCTGCTGGCCGCGCTGCTGGTCTGGCGAGTTCTGCCGCGCGTCAAGGCGGCCGTGCTCGGTCTGATGTGGGCGTTGCGACTGGACGGCGCCGAGCGTCAGGGTGACCCGGACAAGCACGGTTAGGGTGCCATGGCCCAGCCGCCCTTGCGGCTAGGATTTGAGCCAGCCGCCCTTGCGGCTAGGATTTCACGTCGAATTCCTGCGCCAGGCTGTCCAGCACCATCTGGACGTGGCCGTAGGGGGCGACGTAGGCGCCGTCGACGTCATTGTCGTCGCGGTGCCGGCGCGGCAGGATCCCGCGCTGCAGGCGCGACAGATGGTCGCGCATGATCCGCTCGATGGTCTGGGGGAAGTGGACGCGGCGGGAATAGGCGATCCGCCATTCGCTGTCCGCTGCTTCATGTTCGAGATCGGCCGATCGGCCCACCCGCACCCGATCGGGATGCAGGGCGCTGATCGCCAAGAACACAAACCCGCTACCGAGGTCCATCGCCATTGGTCCACTCCAGGAAACCCGAGATGGAGCTTCGCCTTTGCCGGTGCCGGCATCAATAGCCGGCACGGCGGGGGTGGCGGTCGGATGGGTGTGTTTCCGGCTATGCCGTATGGTGGGTCAGATCAGGAACAGGTTGTCCAGCGCCTTGAACAGATCGTCGCCGAAAGTCGCCCCCTTGTACACCACCGGGATCTTCTGGGGCAGAACCTTGAGGCGGTCGTCTTCGGGAACGAAGCTGGTGATCAGGGCCAGGGGGATATTGCGGGTCGAGGGCATCGAGGCCAGCGCCATGGACAGGTCGATGCCGTCGAGATGCGGCATCACCGCCGAGATGATCACCAGATCAGGCTGCGCCTGGACGATGAGGGCGAAGGCCATCAGGGTGTCGGTGACGATGGAAACCCGGTAGCCGCACTGCGTCAGTTCCCGCTCGACGAAACGGGTCTGGGTGCCGTTGGGCATCACCAGCATGACCTCGACATTGCGTACCACGATATCGGAAAAGTCGAATCCCAGCTTGCAGGGCAGCGCACGCACCAGCCCGGCGGGGGTGGCATCTTCATCGGTGACGGTGCCGAGCAGCGACGTCATGGTGTCGATGAAGCCCTGCAAGTCCTCCCAGGCCCGCGGCGGCAGGATGTCGGTGGCGTTGCCCAGGTAGTCGTAGAGGCGGTGAGCCACCAGCGACAGCGAGCGCAGTCCGAAATTGGGCGCCTGGCCGCGCAGCAGCAGCGCCACCCGTCGGAAGTCCTTGATGACCTCGGTAACCGGCTTGTGCCCATTGCGGGCGGCGTCCAGTGCCACTTCGAGCCCTTGGAGCGTCTCCCGGGACTCGTCGACGAACTCGATGCTGAGCTCGTGGGCTATTTCCTGCTTGGAATGGTGATTGTCTGCCGTGTCCGTCATGGTGGTCGGCTCGTCCTTGCTGTGTCCCCCAGCGACCGCAGTCTAGCCGAGCCGGCTGGGAACTTCCATGGCGGCGAAAATTTATCGCGTGATTGTTGCCGCCTCCCTTCCCCGTGCCGGGGGGGCGACCGGGGAGGGGAGGCGGTGACCCTTCACATCAGGGCAACGGTGCCGACCGCACCGGCCAGCACGGCGGCTCCGGTCAGGCTGGCCCAGATCTGCGGACGCAACAGGTCGTAGAGGGGGCGAGCTTCATCGCGTACGCGGCTGGCGACTTCGTGTGCCGTCATGCGGCCGCCGTAGTGGCAGTCGCACAGCAGCCAGTGGGCCTGACGCTCGGACAGGCCGAAATAGTCCATGGCGTCGCCGAGCCGATCGCTTTTCAGTCCATCCGCCCGCAATTCCGGGTCGGCAAAGGCAACCGCCAGCGGGCTTTCGTCCTTGCGCATTTGACGCCGCACCCCCGGATTGACGTATTCCACGTCCTCCAAGGCGCGCAAGAGCGAACCAGACCGCGCGTCGAGCCGGTCGGCCCAGCGGTTCAGGCGTTCGCTACGGGTCAGCGGCTGCTGGTGCACGAACAGGGGGTCGAGGCTTTTTTGGCCCCGGATCCGGTCGAGGTCTTGGTGCTGCATGGATCCTCCAGACTCATTCGCCTTCGGTTTCGCGGGGCCACATCCGGTGGCGTTCCGCCTCAATGGGAATAACGAATGCCCACCACAAAAAGTTCGGACATGGGTAGCCTGAGGGTTCTTCTTGAGTCGTTCCCCGGACTTTCGTGGTAGCATGACTGTCGTTCGGAACTTCCCAGCCACGGGTCAAATCCTTGTCATCCGACCAATCGATCGACCGCATCGTCAAAAAGCAACTGCTCAGTTGTTCCCCTGCGACGTTCATCGTCGATGCGGCGCGACAGATGGCCGAAGCCCGTTGCAGTTCGATCATCGTGGTCGACGACGGCAAGCCCATCGGCATCTGGACCGAGCATGACGCGTTGGCCATCGATCCCACCGACGCCAAGGCGCTGAGGTGGCCGCTGTCGACGGTGATGAGCTCGCCCATCAAGACCATCGCCCACGACACCACCATCGGTGACGCCGGCATGATGTTCAAACTGGAGAACGTGCGCCATTTCGTGGTGGTCGACGCCGCCGGTACCGCCATGGGGGTGATCAGCCAGAGCGACATCATCCTGCGCCACGGTGTCGAGCATTTCCTGGTCCTGCGCAATGTCGGTACCGCCATCGGCCGCGCCATGGTCACGGTGCCTGCCTCCGCGTCGCTGAAGCAGGCGGTCACAGCCATGCGCGAGCACCACACCGATGCCGCGGTGGTGCTCGACGAGGTCGATGGCCCCGGCATCATCACCGAACGCGACGTGGTCCGCCTGATCGCCTCGGGCGGCCAGACGGTCGATGTCGGCGCCCTGGCCAGCCGGCCGTTGCTCACCGTCGGCTGCGACGACAGCCTGCTGTCCGCCCGCAATCTGCTGGAGGAAAAGCACATCCGCCACATCGGCGTCGTCGATTCGGCGGGCGTTCTGGTGGGCCTGCTGTCGTTCTCGGACATCCTGGCGACGCTGCAGTACGAATACGTTCACCGCCTCGACGAGGCGCTGCGTGAACGCGACGAGGCGCTGTTGCGCTCGCGCAAGGATCTCCATTTGGCGCGCAAGGTCATCGAGTCCTCGCTGGACGGCATCATGATCTGCAACGCCAGGCAGGAGATCGAGTTCGTCAATCCGGCCTTCTCCGTGCTGACCGGCTATACCCAGGAAGAGATCATCGGCCGGCAGCCCGCCATGCTCAAATCGGGCCGCCACGACGAGGCGTTCTACCGGAAAATGTGGGCGACGCTGAACGAGAAGGGTGTGTGGCAGGGGGAAATCTGGAACCGTCGCCGCAACGGCGAGATCTTCCCCGAGTGGCTGACCATCAACGTCATCGCCGACGAAACCGGCGCGATCACCCAGTACGCGGCCATCTTCACCGACATCACCGAGCGCAAGAAGACCGAGGAGCGCATCAAGAACCTGGCTTATTTCGACGTGCTGACCGGCCTGCCCAATCGGCGGCTGTTCACTGATCGCTTGCAGGTGGCCGTCGCCAATGCCCACCGCCATGGTCAGCAGTTGGCCATCATGTTCCTCGACCTCGACCTGTTCAAACGCATCAACGACACGCTGGGGCACGCGCTGGGCGACATGGTGCTGGTGGAAACCGCCAGGCGCCTCGGCCTTTGCGTGCGCGAGGGCGATACCGTGGCCCGGCTGGGCGGCGATGAATTCACCATCCTGCTGCCCGAGCTGGAGCATGTGGAGGACGCGGCCAAGCTGGCCGAACGCATGATCGCCCAGGTCAAGCAGCCGTTTCTGGTCGACGACCACGAGCTCTATGTCACCACCTCCATCGGCATCGCCGTCTATCCCGACGACGGCACCACGGTGGATACCCTGATCAAGAACGCCGATACCGCCATGTATCGGGCCAAGGACCTGGGGCGCAATAGCTTCCAGCTCTACACCCCGGCCATGAACGCCCGCTCGTTCGAGCGCCTCGCCATGGAGAGCAGCCTGCGCCATGCCGTCACGCGTGGCGAGTTCATGCTGGCCTATCAGGTCAAGGTCGATCTCGCCCGCGGCCAGATGTCGGGGGTCGAGGCGCTGGTGCGCTGGAACCATCCCGAGATGGGGCTGGTGCCGCCCATGGACTTCATTCCCCTGGCCGAGAACATGGGGCTGATTTCCGAGATCGGTGAATGGGTGCTGATCACCGCTTGCCGCCAGTGCCGCAGCTGGCACGACATGGGATTGCCGCCGGTGCGCATGGCGGTCAACGTCTCGGCGCTGCAGTTCCGCGAGACCGACGTGCCGGCAGTGGTGCGGCGCGCCCTGGAGGAGAGCGGCCTCGACCCGCGCTATCTCGAACTGGAACTCACCGAGACGGTGCTGATGCAGCATGTCGAGGACGTGGTGGCGGTGCTGAAGCAGTTGCGCGCCATGGGGGTGACCATCTCCATCGATGACTTCGGCACTGGGTATTCCAGCCTCAGTTATCTGAAGCGGATGCCCATCGACAGCTTGAAGATCGACCGCTCGTTCGTGCACGACATCATGGACGACGGCGACAGCGCCGAAATCGTTTCGACCATCATCAGCCTCGCCCACAACCTCAAGCTCAAGGCGGTGGCCGAGGGCGTCGAAACGGCGGCCCAGGCGGATTTCCTCCGGGCGCGCGGCTGCGACGAGGTTCAGGGTTACCTGATCAGCCGCCCGGTTTCGGCCGAGGATCTGGTCAGCCTGTTCGACCGGAACCTGTTGCCCGAGGCGGTAGCGTAGGGGCATCCACCACCGCCGGCAGGTTCTCCGTGATCAGCCCGGCGAACAGGCGGAATTCGTCCGAGCGCGAGGTGGTGCGGCGCCACACCAGATCGATGGCGCGGCCCGGCGCTGGCGTGGTCAGCGGGCGCATGGCGATCTGGTCGTCGTCGAGGGCCTCGGCCGCGACATAAAGTGCCGGCAGCAGGGTGGCGCCGAGCCCCATGGCCACCATCTGGCGCAGTGAATCGAGGCTGGTGGCGCGGAAGTCGGGGTGCTCGGCCGCCAGCGCCATGGCCGGTTCGCGCAGGCCGTCGCCCAACTCCAGCAGGATCATCCGTTCCGCCGCCAGTTCGTCGCGGCTGAGGGTCTGCCGCGCCGCCAGGGGATGGCCCAGCGGCAGGGCGGCCCACAGCGGCTCGTGGAACAGCGGCACCACCGTCAGGTGGCCGTCGTCGCGTGGGGCATCGGCGACGATCACCATGTCGAGGTCGCCGCTGCCCAGTTCCGCCAGCAGCCGTTCGCCCGGCTCCTCGCGCAGATACAGTTTGAGCTCGGGATAGCGCTGTCGCATCTCCGGCAGGATGTGGGGCAGCAGGTATGGTCCCAGCGTCCGCAGCACCCCCAACCGCAGCGTCCCCGACAGCGGTTCGCCGGACTGGTGGGCAGCCTCCTCCAACTCGGCGACGTCGCGCAGCACGGCGCGGGCGCGTTCGGCCACCTCGCGCCCGACCGGCGTCATCAGCACCCGCCGCCGGGTGCGCTCCACCAGCAGGGTGCCGAGATGCTCCTCCATCTGGGCGATTTGCGCCGACAGGGCCGGCTGCGACAGCCGCAATCGCTCGGCGGCGCGGCGGAAATGCAGCGCATCGGCGACGGCGACCAGGCATTGGAGTTGGCGCAGGGTAAGCATTGATACCTATTTCCTATCAAAATTTAAAATAATATCGATTGGACCTATCAGCAAGCCCCGCGATACCCTGGGTTCATTGATAACGGCCACCGAGGTACCCATGACCGCCACCCGTTCCTCGTCCGACCTGCCGGCCGCTTATGCGCGCGCCCTGCGCGCCGCGCCGTTGATTGAGGGGGCCGAGGAGGCCGATCTGGTAAGGCGCTGGCGCGAGGCCGGCGACACCGCTGCCCGCGACCGTCTGGTGGTGGCGCATCTGCGGTTGGTGGTGAAAATGGCGACGCAGTTCCGCGGCTACGGCATGGCCTTCGACGATCTGGTTGCCGAGGGCAATCTCGGGCTGGTGCGGGCGCTCGACACCTTTGATCCCGAACGTGGACTGCGCTTTTCCACCTACGCCCAGTGGTGGGTGCGTGCCGCCATGTTCGAGCATGTGCTGAAATTTTCCACTCCGGTGGCCTTCGGGCTGTCCGCCGAGCGCAAGCGCCTGTTCTTCAAGCTGAAGGGCATCAAGGCCCGCCTCACCGGCCCCCAGGGTGGCTCGCTCACCCCCGACGAGGTCGCGTCGGTGGCGGTCAAGCTGGGCGTCTCGGAGCGCCAGGTGGTGGAGATGGAGCGTCTGCTGGGCCAGTCGCCGCTGTCCCTCGACGCCCCCATCGGCGACAGCGGCAGCAGCTTCGGCCAGTTGCTGCCCGACGAACGTCCCGATGCCGAGGCGGTGCTGGGCGAACACCAGGAACTGATGTACCGCCGCGATCTGCTGAAGTCGGCCTGGACCGGCCTCAGCGAGCGCGAGCGCGACATCATCGCCGCCCGGACCCTGCGCGAGCGGCCGCTCCGGCTGGAGGATCTCGCCCAGCGCTGGGGCATCTCGCGCGAGCGGGTGCGCCAGATCGAGGTCGCAGCCATCTCCAAGCTGCGTGGGCTGGTGGCGATGCCGTTGCGCGCCACCCTGTGAAGCCGCCGCTTCTTGTCTTCTTCGGGCTGATGTAGCGTATCAGTGGATAAGGAATGTGGCTTCATCATGAGGCATCCTGGGGTACTTGCGCAATCCGGCATTCCGGTACTACAATGCGTCAAAACGACCAACGAGAGGGACGCACACCATGAAGAGCACGCTTGCCGCCGGTCTGACGCATACGCGCCGCTGGGAGATCGACAAGGGCCGCACCATCGACTTCATGGGTGAGGAAGGCCGCGTCTACGCCACCCCCGAGCTGGTGCGCGATATCGAGATGACCTGCCGCGACTTCCTGCTGGAGCACCTGGATGCCGGCGAGGATTCGGTGGGCACCCGGGTGGAACTCGATCATATGGCGCCGACCCTGCTCGGCATGTGGGTCGAGATCACCATCACCATCGCCGAACTGAAGGGCCGCGCCGTCACCTTCGAGATCGCCGCCCGCGACAATCTCGATCCCATCGGCAAGGGCCGCCACAACCGCTTCGTGGTCGACGTCGAGCAGACCAAGGGGCGTCTCAAGGCGAAGGCCGAGAAGGTCAAGGCCGCGTCATGAGCGACGCTCCGGCCAAGGATGACGTCGAGGTAAGGCGGGTCGCGACCTACTGCTACCAGTGCGTCGCCGGGCCGGATCTGCTTACCGTCAAGGTCAAGGACGGCGTCGCCACCGAGGTCGAGCCCAACTTCGCGGCGGAAAACGTGCATCCGGCGCGTGGCCGGGTCTGCGTCAAGGCCTTTGGCCTGGTGCAGAAGACCTACAATCCCCACCGCGTCCTCACCCCCATGAAGCGCACCAACCCCAAGAAGGGGCGGGGCGAGGACCCCGGCTTCGTCCCCATCTCGTGGGACGAGGCGCTGGGGCTGGTGGCCGACAAGCTGAACGGCATCCGCGAGGCCGGGCTGGTGGACGAGTCCGGCTATCCGCGCATGGCCGCCACCTTCGGCGGCGGCGGCACGCCCGCCAACTACATGGGAACCTTTCCGGCCTTCCTGGCCTCGTGGGGACCCATCGATTTCAGCTTTGGCTCCGGCCAGGGCGTCAAGTGCTATCACTCGGAGCATCTCTACGGCGAGCTGTGGCACCGCGCCTTCACCGTCGCCCCCGACACGCCGCTGACCGAGTACTTGATCTCCTTCGGCTCCAACGTCGAGGCCTCGGGCGGCGTCTGCGGCGTGTGGCGCCACGCCGAGGCCCGCGAGCGCGGCATCAAGCGCGTCCAGGTCGAGCCGCATCTGTCGGTGACCGGCGCCTGTTCCGCCGAATGGGTGCCGATCAAGCCCAAGACCGACCCCGCCTTCATGTTCGCCATGATTCACGTGCTGCTGCACGAGCATGGCCGCGAGGCGCTCGACGTCAAGTTCCTGCGCAAGCACACCTCGTCGCCCTATCTGATCGGCCCGCGCGGTTATTACCTGCGCGACCCCGAGACCAGGAAGCCCATGGTCTGGGACATGCGGTCGGGCCAGGGCGTGCCCTACGACACCCCCGGCATCGATCCGGCGGTAGAGGGTCAGTTCCAGCTTGCCGCCATCGAGCTGGGCGCCGACGACGAGCGCTATGAATACGGCGCCGCGCCGGGCGAGACCGCCTTCACCCGGCTGTGCAAGCATATGAAGCCCTACACCCCCGAATGGGCGGAGAAGGTCTGCGAGGTGCCGGCCCACACCATCCGCCGCATCGCCAACGAGTACCTGTCGCACGCCCGGGTCGGCGAGACCATCGAGATCGAGGGCCGCACCCTGCCGTTCCGGCCGGTGGCCATCACCCTGGGCAAGACCGTCAACAACGGCTGGGGCGGCTACGAGTGCTGCTGGGGCCGCACCCTGCTGGCCTGCCTGGTGGGGGCGCTGGAAGTGCCCGGCGGCACGCTGGGCACCACGGTTCGCCTCAACCGTCCCGCCTTCGCGCGGCTGTCGTCGGTCAAGGCCGGCGAAGACGGCTTCATGGCCTATCCCATGAACGAGACCGACGCCGAGAACTGGAAGGAGCGGCCGACCACCCGCAACGGTTACCGCACCCTGATCCCCCTGGCCGCCAACAGCCCGTGGAGTCAGGCGCTGGGGCCGACCCATCTGGCCTGGATGTTCCTGGAGGATTCGCCCGAGGGCTGGATCAAGCCGACGCTGCCCGATGTATGGTTCGTCTACCGTACCAATCCGGCGATCTCGTTCTGGGACACCCGCAAGCTGTCGGACACCATGGCGCGGTTCCCCTTCATCGTCGCCTTCGCCTACAGCCGCGACGAAACCAACCACATGGCCGACGTGCTGCTGCCCGACGCCACCGACCTCGAAAGCCTGCAGCTCATCCGCATCGGCGGCACCAAGTTCTTCGAGCAGTATTGGGACCACCACGGCTTCGCCCTGCGCCAGCCGGTGACCGAGGCGCCGCAGGGCGACGCCCGCGACTTCACCTGGATCGCCACCGAGTTGGCCAAGCGCACCGGCCTGTTGGCCAAGTACAATCAGGCCATCAACAAGGGCACCGCCTGCGTGCCGCTGGCCAGCGGCGGCATGGGCGCCGGTGTCACCGGCCAGGGTGCCGGCGCGGGCAAATGGGATTTCTCGCTCAAGGACGACGTCGCCTATTCGGTCGAGGAGATCTGGGAGGCCAACTGCAAGGCCGCCTCGGCCGAGCTGACCGACGGCCAGGAGGTCCACGGCCTCGACTGGTGGCGCGACAACGGCTTCCAGGTCACCGACTTCCCCCGGCTGGAATGGTACCTGCAACCGCGCCTGCTCGACCTCGGGCTGCGCTTCGAGATGCCCTATCAGGAACGCCTGATGCGGGTGGGCCGCCAGTTGGGCCATCGCCTGAAGGAAAAGGGCATCACCTGGTGGGACAAGCAGTTGTCCGAGTATCAGGCGCTGCCGGTGTGGAAGGACTTCCCCGGCATCTGGGAAAAGGTGCTGCAGAAGGCCGGCCACGACCCCCGTGACTTCCCGTTCTGGCTGCTGACGTCGCGTTCCATGCAATACGCCTGGGGCGGCAATGTCGGTGTCCAGATGATCAAGGAGGTGGCCGACAACGTCGCCGGCCATCGCGGCATGATCATCAACACCGAGACCGCCGCCGCCATGGGCCTGTCCGACGGCGACGTGGTCGAGGTTTCCTCGCACACCCGCTCGGTCCAGACCCGGATCGTGGTGCGCGCCGGTATCCGTCCCGACACCGTGCTGATGATCGGCCAGTTCGGCCATTGGGCGACGCCGCACGCCAAGGACTACGATCTCGCCAGCCTCAACGAACTGGCGGGCATGGACATGGACCTCACCGACGCCACAGGTTCGGGTGCCGACGTGGTGCGGGTATCCATCAGGAAACTGGGCAAGAAGCTGGGGGCCGGCCAATGACCAAATGGGCAATGGTTGCCGACCTGCGGCGCTGTGTCGGCTGCCAGACCTGTACCGCCGCCTGTAAGCACGCCAACGGCACGCCACCCGGCGTCCAGTACCGCAAGGTGCTGGACATGGAGGTGGGCAGCTTCCCCGATGTCCGCCGCGTCTTCGTGCCGGTGGGCTGCATGCATTGCGACGCTCCGCCCTGCCGCGACGTCTGCCCGACCACCGCGACCAAGAAGCGGGCCGACGGCATGGTCACCATCGACTACGACATCTGCATCGGCTGCGGCTACTG
>CAJANL010000016.1 GCA_903941105.1 uncultured Rhodospirillaceae bacterium | reverse complement strand
GCGCCGCTGCCTCAACTTCCGAACACCCTTGGAGGTCTTCCTCGGGCAAGACGTCAGCCTCGGTGTTGCACTTGACATGTGAGTCCATCCCCCCGCCTTCGCGGGGGTGACGAGATGAAGGATGGTGGGAAGAGTTTTTCCGCACCCTGTTAAGCCTTATGGTTTCGCCCTCGCCGGGCGGGCGCACCCGCGCCCTTGGCCACTCGCTCAATGAGCGCAGGAATACTGCGTTTCATATTTCAAGCGCGGTGCTCTAATCCTTCTTCGCCCGCTCGGCCTTCTTGCGCTCATTGGGGTCGAGGATCTGCTTCCTGAGACGGATCGACTTGGGGGTGACTTCCACCAGCTCGTCGTCCTGGACGTAGGCGATGGCCTGTTCCAGGCTCATGCGGCGCGGCGGGGTCAGGCGCACTGCCTCGTCCTTGCCCGAGGCGCGGACGTTAGTCAGCTGCTTGGCCTTCAGCGCGTTGACTTCGAGGTCGTTGCCTCGGCTGTGCTCGCCGATGATCATGCCCTCGTAGATCCGCACACCGCCCGGGATGAACATGGGGCCGCGATCCTCCAGGTTCCACAGGGCGTAGGTCACCGCTTCGCCGGTGGCGTTGGAGATCAGCACGCCGTTGCGACGACCCTCGATGACGCCCTTGAAGGGGGCGTAACCGTGGTAGACGCGGTTCATCAGGCCGGTGCCGCGGGTGTCGGTGAGGAACTCGCCGTGATAGCCGATCAGGCCGCGCGACGGTGCCAGGAAGGTGACGCGGGTCTTGCCGCCGCCCGAGGGCCGCATGCCGGTGAGCTCCGCCTTGCGCAGGGTCATCTTCTCGACCACCACGCCGGAATATTCCTCGTCGACGTCGATGAAGACTTCCTCGATGGGTTCGAGCTTCTCGCCGTTCGGACCGGTCTGGAACAGCACGCGCGGACGCGACACCGACAGCTCGAAGCCCTCGCGGCGCATGGTCTCGATCAGCACGCCCAACTGCAACTCGCCACGGCCGGCGACCTCGAAGGCGTCCTTGCCGTCGGTCTCGCGGATGTGGATGGCGACGTTGCTTTCCGCTTCGCGCTTCAACCGGGCGCCGATGACGCGGCTGGTCACCTTGTCACCCTCGGTGCCGGCCAGCGGGCTGTCGTTGACCGAGAAGATCATCGCCAGGGTCGGCGGGTCGATGGGCTGGGCGTGCAGCGGCTCGGAAACCGACAGGTCGCAGATGGTGTCGGCCACGGTGGGCTTGGTCATTCCGGCCAGGGCGACGATGTCGCCGGCCTCGGCCTGATCCAGCGCCAGCCGCTCGATGCCGCGGAACGACATGATGCGCGAAATGCGGAACTGCTCGATCAGGGCACCGTCCACCGACAGGCCCTTGACCATCATGTTGGTCTTGACGATGCCGGTGTGGATGCGCCCGGTCAGCACGCGGCCGAGATAGGGGTCGGCCTCCAGCGTGGTGGCCAGCATGGAGAAGGGGGCGTCGATATTGCTTGCCGGCGGCGGCACATGCTTGACGATCAGGTCGAACAGCGCCGACAGATCCTGGCGCGGCCCCTCCAGGCTGTCATCGGCCCAGCCGTCGCGGCCGACCGCGAACATGGTGGGGAAGTCGAGCTGGTGGTCGTCGGCGTCCAGCGCCGCGAACAGGTCGAACACCTCGTCGTGGACCTCGTGCGGCCGGGCGTCGCCGCGATCGACCTTGTTGATCACCACGATGGGGCGCAGGCCGAGGGCCAGCGCCTTGCCGGTGACGAACTTGGTCTGCGGCATGGGGCCTTCGGCGGCATCCACCAGCACCACCACGCCATCCACCATGGACAGGATGCGCTCGACCTCGCCGCCGAAGTCGGCGTGGCCGGGGGTGTCGACGATGTTGATGCGCAGGTCCTTCCACTGCACCGAGGTGCACTTGGCCAGGATGGTGATGCCCCGCTCACGTTCGAGGTCGTTGGAGTCCATGATCCGTTCCGCGACCTGCTGGTTTTCGCGGAAGGTGCCGGACTGCTTGAGCATGGCGTCGACGAGCGTGGTCTTGCCGTGGTCGACGTGGGCGATGATGGCGATGTTGCGGAGTTCCATGGGACCTGTCAGGTAGCAAAAGCGAGGGGGCCGAGCTTTTCATGAGCCAGGTCGGCCAGCGAGCGGTCGGGGCGGGCGCCGAAATGCGAGATGATCTCGCCGGCGGCGACACCGCCCAGCAAGGCGCAAGTGGCAAGGTCGCGCCCGTGGGTCAATCCGTAGAGGAACCCGGCGGCGTATAGGTCACCGGCCCCGGTGGTGTCAACAACCTTGGTGGCCGCGTCGCAGCCGACCACATGCACGTCCTCGGCGGTGACCACCACCGAACCCTTGGCGCCGCGGGTGATGGCGGCGATGCTGCAATGGGCGCGGACGCCGCGGATGGCCTCGTCGATGTCGTCGGTCTGGTAGAGGGCGCAGATCTCGACCTCGTTGGCGAACAGCACGTCCACATGGTTGGCGGCCAGCTCGATGAAGGCGGCGCGGTGACGGTCGACGCAGAACGGATCCGACAGCGACAGCGACACCTTGCGGCCGGCCGTGTGGGCGGCGTCGGCCGCCTTGAGGAAGGCGCGCTTGGCCAGCGGCGGATCGTAGAGATAGCCTTCGAGATAGGTCACCGCCGAGGCGGCGATCATCTCGTCGTCCACGTCGTCGGGCGACAGCTCGATGCAGGCGCCGAGATAGGTCAGCATGGTGCGCTGGGCGTCGGGGGTGACCAGCACGAAGCAGCGCGCCGTCGCACTGCTGTCGGTCACCGGTGCGGTCTCGAAGGCGACGCCGGCATTGCGGATGTCGTGGCGGAACACGCTGCCCAACTGGTCGTCCTTGACCTTGCCCATATAGGCGGCGCGTCCACCCAGCGAGGCGACCCCCACCATGGTGTTGGCCGCCGAGCCGCCCGAGCACTCGATGCCCGGTGGCAGGCGCGCGTAGATGGCCTCCGCCTGCTCGCCATCGATCAGCGTCATCACCCCTTTGGTGAGAGCGAGCGAGGCCAGCATGGCATCGTCGGCATGCACCAGCACGTCGACGATGGCGTTGCCGATGCCGGCAACGTGGTAGCGGGGATCCGCCATGACTCGGGGCCTTTCTGGTTTTCCGCGGCGGCGGGAGTATAGCGGCGGCGGCGGCGGGAACAATAAGAAAGACTCGTTATACTGGCGTCCCTCGTCGGCATGAAAGGCGACGGCCGGCGATGGCGATCTATCGGTTGTGGCAGCGGTCAGTTGCCCCCCGGCAGATCCAGCAGCAGCGGCGTGTAATCCACCCGGTCGGGGCCGCCGCGCTGGCGGCTGACCACCCGGGTGTCACCGATGCGATAGTCGCAATCGGCATGGGTGTGGCCGTGCACCCACAGAGCGGGGCCGCGCTCGGCGATCAGGGCATCGAGGTCGGTGACCGAGGCGGCCTGCGGCACGTTGCCCGGCTTGCGTCGTGGCAGCGAGAGTTGCGACGGGATGTGATGAGTCATGACCACCGTCGGTCCGCAATGCGCCATGGCCAGCTCGGCCGCCAGGAAGGCCACCGAGGCGCGGTTGGCGGACAGGGTGTCGGCCGGGGTCAACGCCCGGCCGCCGGACGCGCTGCCGTGGCGGTAGTCGGGCATGCTCGCGGCGGCCAGGGCCATGGTGGCGGCGGCATCGCCATCGAGAGTGAAGTCACCCCACAGGGTGCAGCCCAGCAGCCGCAGCCGGCACCCCGGCAGGTCCACCACCATCGCCTCGTCCTGCAGGAACCGCAACCCCGGCACGTCGGCGGCAGCCCGGCGCAGTTCATCGAGCGGTGCGGCACCGGGGCGGTGATGCCAGTATTCCCGGTTGCCGGCGATCATCACCGCCGGGCGACCCTCCAGGTGGCGGGCGACCCAGGCGATGCCGTCGAGCCCCCAGCCGAGGTCGCCGGCCAGCAGGGTGAGGTCGGCGGCGAAGGGCGGCGGCACCCACTCGCCCTTTTCCACATGCAGGTCGCTGATCACGGCTAGTCGCGGCATGGCGCGTCTATTAGCATGATCTTATGCAGAAGTCAGCCGCATGTACGCCTCCGCCCGCCGGCGCATGGGCTCGGGGATGGGAACCGACCTGGCGGCGGCGAAGTCGGTGATGCAGGCGACGTAGCGGGCGCGGAAATGCTCCGCCCCATCGCGGCCACGGCCGCTCAGCGCGAAGGTCAGGCTGGATTCCCCCAGCCTGTCGAGACGCACCTCCACCGCCAGTTCCAGGTCCGGCGGCATGGGCTTCAGGTAATCGCAGGAGGCATGCACCATGGGTGAGCCCATGTTGTGCAGCCGGGTCATGCTGACCCAATCGGTCTCCAGCACCGTGCGGTAGAACAGCTCCAGCGCCTGGGTGCAGTAGTCGAAGACCCGGGGGGTGTAGAGGATGCCGGCCGGGTCGCAGTCACCCCAACTCACTCGCACCGCATGGGCGAACATGGCCCCTCCCGCATGAAATAGGCATTGCGATACCGATTATTCACGGGAATGGCGGCCGGAGCAACCCCGGGCCTTAGGGTCGAGACTCAATCAGGCCCACCAGATGACGATAGCCGCGAGTGCGACGGCGGCGGCGTAATTGACGGCCAGTTTGTCATAGCGTGTGGCGATGCGGCGAAAGTCCTTGAGCCGACAGAACATGCGCTCGATGAGGTTGCGCTGCTTGTAGGCCACCGGATCAAAGGGGTGGAAGCGTTTCCGGGTTGGATTGTTCGGGATTACCGGCAAGGTGCCGCGCTCGGCCAGAAACTGGCGCAGCCCATTGCTGTCATAGGCGGTATCGGCGGCACACAACCGCCCCGGTGGCAGTGGCGCCAGGAGAGCCGCCGCCGCTCGGACATCCCCAAGTTGCCCCGCCGTTATTTCGAAGGCGACGGGCCGTCCGCAGCCATCGACGACAGCGTGGATCTTCGAGGTTCGTCCGCCGCGCGACCGACCAATCGCCTGCGCCGCCGTCCCCCTTTTCCGCCAGCCGCTGAGCGGTGGGCCTTGGCAGAGGTGCTGTCGATCATCTGCAAGTCATCCGGCGTGACGGCGACGAGTGCCTGAAACAGACGCTGCCACAATCCCCGGCCGGACCAGCGATGGAAGCGGTTGTAGATGGTGGTCGGCGGCCCATAGACCGCCGGGCAATCCTGCCAGCGGCACCCCGATTTCAGGACGTGGATGATGCCACTCAACACGCGGCGATCATCGACACGACGGGCGCCAGGCCGATTGCGCGGAAGGTGCGGTTCAATCGATGCCCACTGCTGATCGCTCAGCCAGAATTCGCCTGCCATGATTCAAGCTCCATCGTTTCGTAGCTTGAATCACGACAGGCACCGAACATCAATAGGTTAATTGGGTTTTGACCCTAAAGCGTGATGCACATTTTGTGCATTACGCTTTAGACTTCCAGCATCTGGAGCAGGGTGCCGTCGGTGGCAAAGCAGGCGGCGGTGAGCGGGCCGCCACGGCCGCAGCCGCCATCCAGGGTGGCGGTGAACGGTCCCACCGAGACGCCGCCACCACGGCGGTCGGCGCCGCGGACCACCAGGCGGAAGCCGGCATAGGGCGATGCCATGGTGGCGAAGCCGCCCGAGCCCCACCAGAAGGCGTCGAGTTGGGCCGACAGCGGCCGGCTGGGATCGAGCCCGGCATGGGTGAACAGCAGGGCGCCGTCCTCGGTGTAGGCGGCGTGCTTCAACACGCTCATCAACTGGGTGTGGCCGTCATAGGCCCGCATGTTCTGCCGCAGCGTCCCGGTCCAGCGGGTCAGCGCCAGGATGCCATCGCGGGCGGTGAGCAGTGCCTCTTCCATGCTGCCGCCATAGGCGGCGATGGTGGCGGCGGCGCCGTGGCCGGCCATCCACTGCAGCACCTCGGCCGGATTGGGGGCGAACTGAAGCTGCAGCAGCTTCTGCCACATCTCCTCCTGCGCACCGCGCAGATAGACGATGTCGTCGATCTCGACCCCGGGCTGGGCGATGAAGGCGCGACGGAACAGCAGCAGTTCGTCCACCGTCTCGCGCACCTGCTGGCCGTAGCCAAGATAGCCGCCGAGGTAGACCAGCTGGTCGCCGGGCCGCAATTCGTCGGCAAGACGGGCATGCATGGCGCGCAGCCGGGCGTGCTCGCCATGGACGGCGGCTATCGCCCAGACTCGGCCGCCACCGCGCAAAGCAGCGAAGATATTGGTCTCAGACACGGTGGAACGCGATCCTCTTCCCCCGGAACGCCGGTCCGCACGGCGAGTTTACTCACCAGTATGGTTGCAAGGACCGGCGCCGACGTCAACCGGATAGGGACGGGATCAGGCGGCTTCCAGCAGCTTTTCCAGCTTCTGGGTGGCTGCCTGGGTGTCGATGCTCTCGACCGCCGCCAGTTCCGACGCCAGTCGCTCCAAAGCCGCCTCGTAGATCTGGCGCTCGCTGTAGGACTGATCGGGCTGGTTGGCATGGCGGTGCAGGTCGCGCACCACCTCGGCGATGGAGACGGGATCGCCGGAATTGATCTTGGCTTCGTATTCCTGGGCGCGGCGGCTCCACATGGTGCGCTTGACCTTGGCGCGGCCCTTCAGGGTCGACAGCGCGCTCTCCATCACCGTGCGCGACGACAGCCGGCGCAGACCGGACTTCTGCGCCTTGCTCACCGGCACGCGCAGTGTCATGCGGTCGCGGTCGAAGGTAATGACGAACAACTGGAGCTTGAGGCCACCGATTTCCTGGTTCTCGATGGCGACAACCTTGCCCACTCCATGGGTGGGATAGACCACGTAGTCGCCTTCAACAAAAGAAGAGATGCTCGACATCGTCTCTATTTCCCTGGCAAGTGCGCCCGCAGGCGAAAAACATGGTCGGGCCACAATGACGCAATACAACATAACGTCCGGCCCAATCCTTAAGCGGGCTGGTCATTCCACTGTGATGTGTCTTTGGTGGGCGATGCTCCGCCCGGTGGCCTCATGCCGAAAAACTTAACTGTCGGCACAGCTCGACGTGCTTGACCTTATACCATAGGGTCATCGCGATTAACAGCGAAAAAGCCCGGCTACCACCATCGAGAAGGCCAGTGGAAACACCGGGCCGCGCCGCCTCAACCGCCCGCCTTGGGGGACAGCATGCCGGCCTTGCCGGGCTTGCCATTCCAGGCATCCGCATCGGCGGGCGCCGTGCCCTTGCGGGTGATGTTCGGCCACTGACCCGCGTATTGCCGGTTGGTTTCGGCCCAGTCGGTGGACTTGGGGTCGGAGTCGGGGAAAATGGCCTCGGCCGGGCATTCCGGCTCGCAGACGCCGCAGTCGATGCACTCGTCGGGATTGATCACCAGGAAGTTTTCGCCCTCGTAGAAGCAATCCACCGGGCAAACTTCCACGCAGTCCATGAACTTGCACTTGATGCAGTTTTCGGTGACGACGTAGGTCATGTCGTTCTCCAATGTCCTCGTTCAGGCGGGACGGATTGATGAAAGGCGGGGAATTCGAGCCGAGAGCGATACCACACCCCACCGCCGCGCTCAACCCCATGACGGGAATGGCTATTGTGCGCCAAAAGCGATTCTCGCCCCTCAGGGCACCGGGGTGCGCAGCTTGACGGGACGGCGGCGGCGGCGCGCCAGCAGGTTCAGCGCCTCCACCAGCACCGAGAAGCCCATGGCGAAGTAGAGGTAGCCCTTGGGGATATGGAAGCCCATGCCGTCGGCCACCAGCGCCATGCCGACCAGCAGCAGGAAGGACAGCGCCAGCATCTTGACCGTCGGGTGGCGCGTCACGAAGGTGGCCAACGGCCCCGAGGCCACCAGCATCACCACCATGGCCGCCACCACCGCCGCCACCATCACCCGGAGGTCATCGACCATGCCCACCGCGGTGATCACCGAATCCAGCGAGAAGACGATGTCGAGGATGCCGATCTGCACCACGGTCATGGCCAGGCCGGCCGCCGCCTTGGCGGGGGCGCCGGGTTCGGCGTCGTCCTCGCCCTCCAGGCTGCCGTGGATCTCGTGGGTGGCCTTGGCCAGCAGGAAGACGCCGCCGCCGGCCAGGATGATGTCGCGCCAACTCACCGGATGGCCCAGCACCGCCAGCACCGGCTCGGTCAGCCCGACGATCCACGCCAGCGAGCCCAGCAGCGCCAGCCGGGTGGCCAGTGCGAAGCCCAGCCCCAGCTTGCGCGCCAGCGGGCGCTGTGCCTCGGGAAGCCGCTCGGTGAGGATGGCGAGGAACACCAGATTGTCGACCCCGAGCACGATTTCCAGGGCGGACAGGGTGAGCAGGCTCAACCACATCTGCGGATCCGACATCCATTCCATGGCGACACTTCCCCCGCTGACCAAATCGTGCCGCCAGAGTTTAGGGAGATTTTCATCGGATTCCAGAGGAACCGACGCACTTTACATCCTTGGCCCGCCGCAGCCATCATGCGGCCGGTGATTTTGGGGATCTCGGCATGATCAAGGAATTGGTTCGACGGGCGCGCGGCGCGGCGGTGGGCGCGGTGCTGGTTGTGGCGGGCTGTGGCGGCGCGGCGCCGCAGGGGCCGGCGCGGCCGGTGGCGGCAGGCGATGTGGTGCTGGAAGAGTTCATGATCGGCAGCTCCGAGGATGGGGTGGAGCTCTACATCCGCAACAAGCACAAGACCGATCTCTACGACGTGCGGCCCGATCGCGCCGTGCTGTTCGTGCACGGCGCCAGCTATCCCGGCCACAGCTCGTTCGACCTGGCGCTGGACGGGGTGAGCTGGATGGACTGGCTGGCCCGTCGCGGCTACGACGTCTACAGCCTCGACCTGCGCGGCTACGGCCGTTCCACCCGCCCCAAGGCCATGGCGGCGGCGCCCGAGGCGCATCCACCCATCGTCGATACCCAGGCCGCGGTGGCCGACGTCACCCGCGCCGTCGAGTTCGTACTGTCGCGCCGCGGCCTCGGCCGCATGACCCTGGTGGGCTGGTCGTGGGGCGCCACCGTCACCGGCAGCTACACCGCGCAGAACTCCGGCAAGGTCGACCGTCTGGTGCTCTATGCGCCGCAATGGCTGCGCGAGGGCCAGACCGCGCCGACCGACCTCGACCCGGCCAAGGTGGGGGCGTGGCGGGCGGTGGCACCGCATGAGGCGCGCGAGCGCTGGCTGAAGGCCGTCCCCGAGGCGCGGCGCGAGACCGTCCTGCCCAAGGCCTCGTTCGAACTGTGGGCCAGGCAGACCCTGGCCAGCGACCCCGAGGGTGCCGCCAAGGGCACCGTGCGCGCACCCAACGGCGTGGTCTCCGACGCGCTGCGCAGTTGGGCGGTAGGCAAGCCGCTGTGGGTCCCGTCGCGGGTATCGGTGCCGACCCTGGTGGTGCAAGGCGAATGGGACGCCGAGGTCTCGCCGGCCATGGCGCAGGCGATGTTCGGCCAACTGACCGGCGCGCCGGTGCGGCGCTACGTCATGATCGGCGAGGCGACCCACGCCGCTTTGATCGAAAAGAACCGCCTCCAGCTGTTCAAGGTGGTGCAGACGTTCCTGGAGGAGAGCTTCCCCTAGCGAGCCCACTCCACCTGTTGGGGGAGTGAAAGCGCCGGCGGTGAGTCCCATCTGCTTTCTCGCCGGCTATCGAGGAGAGCGGCAATGAGGCTTCCAGCGACGATCATGGCGGCTCTGCTGGCCTCCCTTCCCGTCCAGGGCGCCGACCGCCCGCCGGAGGCGCAGGCGCAGCAGAGCCATGAGGACTACCGCCGTGGCATCGAGCAGGAGGTCGAACGCTCGCGCCAGGATCTGCGGCTGCGTCAGGACGTGCTCCATCCCAACGAACTGCGCGAGGGTGAACGCCGCATGGATGCCATTCGCGAGCGGACGCGCACCGACCCCCGAGCCGCCGACGACATGCGCCGCATCCTCGACGCCGACCGCAGCCTGTCCACCATCAACCGGCCCATCCCCGGTGGCCAGCCCACACCCGGACTGGTCGGACCCGGCGAGAGGCCCTAGCGGAGGGAACGTCATGATCCGCCAATTCGCCCTGTCATTCATGGTCGCCGCATTGCCGCTCGTCACCCCGCCTCTCGTCACCCCGGCCGCAGCCCAGGAAATGGGCGGCCAGATCGTTTGCATGCAGGATGCGAGACAGGTGCGGGATTATCTCGATGCCAACCGGGCCTCGCTGAGCCCGGCACAGGTGCGGGATGCCGAGAAGCGCCTCGACGTCATCGCCTCGCAATGCCGCGGCCAGGTCCAGTTGGGTCTGTCCGACCTGACGGTGTTGCGCCGCGACCTCCAAGCCCAGGTCGAGCAGCAGGCCCAGGTGCCGGGAAACCAATAGCACCAGGTTCCCGCCCTCCCTTGCGGACCTGCGAGGGAGGGCGGCTGCGGTGGGGCGGCGGTTGCCATTGACCTCGTGCGCGGTGCGCGATATATAAACTGAACAGTTCAGTTCAGTTTTATGGGCCGCCCATGCGCAAGAAGGTCGTTCCCTCCGTCGTCATCGTCGCGGCGGTGATCGGTGTTCTGGCATGGCAGTGGGCCACCCAGTGGCGATACATCGAATCCACCGACGACGCCTATGTGGACGGCGACATCACCGGCATCGCGCCCAAGGTCTCGGGCTATGTGGTCGAGGTGGCGGCCGGCGACAACCGTACGGTGGCCAAGGGCGATGTGCTGGTGCGCGTCGACGACCGCGACTATCGCGCCAAGGCCGAGGAGGCCCGCGCCGTGGTGGCCGCCCGTACCGCCCAATGGGCTCAGCTCGACGACCGGGTCGCGGTGCAGCAGGCCATGGCGCAGCAGGCCTCCGCCACCATCTCGGCGGCGCAGGCCGACGTCAAGCGTGCCCGGCAGGATCTCGAACGCACCGGCCGGCTGGTGCGGGAGGATTATGTCAGCCGCCAGCGCTTCGACCTCAACACCGCCGACGCCGCCAAGGCCGAAGCGGGGCTGCGCGGTTCCGGCGCGCAACTGGCCGCCGCCCGTCACCAGCTTGCCGTCCTCGCCCACGAGCGCGCCATCGCCCTGGCACAGTTGGAGCAGGCCAAGGCGCAATTGGCCTTGGCCGAGACGGACCTCGACGCCACCGTGCTGCGCACCCCCATCGACGGTGTGATCGGCAATCGCGGCGTACGGGTGGGCCAGTATGTCCGTCCGGGACAGCACCTTCTGGCGGTGGTGCCGCTGGCCGGCGTCTGGGTGGACGCCAATTTCAAGGAGACCCAACTGGGCCGCCTTCGTCCCGGCCAGCCGGCCGAGATCGCGGTGGACGCCTATTCCGGCGTGGTGCTGACCGGCCGTATCGACAGCTTCGCGCCGGCCTCGGGCTCCAAGTTCAGCCTGCTGCCGGCCGAGAACGCCACCGGCAACTTCACCAAGGTGGTGCAGCGGGTGCCGGTGCGCATCGTGGTGGCGCCCGACAATCCGCTGGCCGGACGGCTGCGTCCCGGCCTGTCGGTGGTGGTCAAGGTGGATACGCGGGGAGAGTGACGATGACAGCCGCGCCCCTCCGCCCCGAGGACCGTGTCGTCACGGCGCGCGACTGGATCGGCTTCATGGCCATGGTGGTGGGCATGTTCATGGCCATCCTCGACATCCAGATCGTCGCCAGCTCCATCGCCCAGGTCCAGGCCGGCATCAGCGCCTCGGCCGAGGAGATCAGCTGGGTGCAGACCGCCTATCTGGTGGCCGAGGTAGTGATGATCCCGCTGTCGGGCTGGCTGGCACGGGTGGTCTCGACCCGCTGGCTGTTCTTCGCCTCCTGCGCCACCTTCACCGCCGCCAGCGCCCTGTGCGCCGTCGCCTGGAACATCGAGTCGATGATCGCCTTCCGCGCCATCCAGGGCTTCCTGGGCGGTGCCATGATCCCCACCGTGTTCGCCACCACCTACATCCTGTTTCCGCCGCGCATGCAGGCGGGGCTGAGCGTGCTGATCGGCCTGACCGCCACCATGGCGCCGACCCTCGGCCCCTCCCTGGGCGGCTGGATCACCGAGGCCTGGAGCTGGCACTGGCTGTTCCTCATCAACGTGGTGCCGGGGGTGGTGGTGGCCAGCCTGGTGTTGAGCTTCGTCCATGTGGACCGCCCCCAGTTGCAGATGCTGAAGGGGTTCGACATGGCCGGCGTCGTGCTGGTGGCGGTGTTCCTCGGCAGCCTCCAGTACATGCTGGAGGAAGGACCGCGCAACGGCTGGTTCGAGGAACCCAAGGTGGTGCTGTTCTCGGTGGTCTCACTGCTGGCCGGAATCGGCTTCATCTGGCGCGAACTGACGGCGGAGCACCCGGTGGTCGACCTGACGGCCTTCCGCGACCGCAATTTCTCGGTGGGCTGCCTCTACAGCTTCATCATCGGCGTCGGCCTCTACGGCTCGGTGTTCCTGATCCCGATCTATCTCGGGCGGGTGCGCGGCTATTCGGCGCTGGAAATCGGCATCACCATGATGGTGGTGGGGCTGTTCCAGTTTCTCTCGGCCCCCCTCGCCGGCCTCCTGGCCAGGAGGCTCGACCTGCGGGCCATGCTGGCGTTTGGCTTGTCCATGTTTGGGCTGGGGTTGTGGCTGAATGCCGCCCTGACCTCGGAGTGGGGCTATTGGGAGATGTTCCTGCCCCAGGCGGTGCGCGGCCTGTCGCTGATGTTCTGCTTCGTGCCCATCAACGCGGTGGCGCTGGGGCATCTGGCGGCCGACAAGGTGCAGAACGCCTCGGGGCTCTACAACCTGATGCGGAATCTCGGCGGCGCCATCGGCCTCGCCGCCATCAGCACCGTCCTGTCGGACCGTACCGTGCTGCACACCGCGCGGCTGGCCGAACACATCAACCCGGCGCGCGGCTGGGTCACCGGCACCCTGGACGGGTTGGCGGGCCGGCTGGAGCCCCTGCTGGGCTGGACCGCCGACCAGGCCGCCCTCAGGATCATCGCCAATCTGGTGCGGCGCGAGGCGATGACCCTGGCCTTCGCCGATTGCCTGATGCTGATGGCGGGCGTCTTCGCCTTCGGCCTGCTCTTGATGCCGCTGCTGCACAAAGTGCGGCACCCGAGTGCCGGCGGGCATTAGTCTTACTGTGTCATAAAGTACGATTTTGTGGTATGGATGGAGATTCGTTCTGCTCGAAAGGGGGCGAGCATGGGTCTCCAGGATTTTGGTGCCGACAGTGAATCGCGGTTTGAGGCGTATGTCGAGCGGCTTTCACGGGCAGTGAGGCATGCCGACCGGG
>CAJANL010000015.1 GCA_903941105.1 uncultured Rhodospirillaceae bacterium | reverse complement strand
GTCGAGGATGGTTTCGACGATGTCGGGGGCCAGCAAGGTCAGGCGGTAGATTCGGGTCATGTAGGATGGGCTGATCTTCTCGGCTTCGGACAGCTCGTTCAGGGATGCCATCTGCCCGGATTCCAGCATGCGCTTCCAGCGGTGGGCACGGGCCAGCGCCTTCAGCAGCGTGTCGTCGGGGCTGGCACGGGGGCGGACTGGGACGCCCTCGCCCTCGGGCACGATCACCAGCTTGCGCCCGCCATACCGCCGCAGGGTCAGCGGCACGCGGATGGTGAGGGTGTCGATCCGGATATCGGCGGTCATGCCGCGCTCCTGTCGGCGGTCTGGGCGGTGATGTCGGCGATGACGCTGGCCAGTCCCTCGGCGCGCAGGCGTACCTCGGCGCCGTCTGGGGCGATGGCAACTCTCTCGACCAGAAGCTGGAGGATACGGGCCTGCTCGGCCGGGAACAGCTCGTCCCAGAGTGCTTCGAAGCGATCGAGGGCGGCGTGCAGATCGGCCGGGGCCATGGATGGTGCCATCCGTTCGGCCCGCGCCCGGATCTCGGGGGCGCGCAGCAGGGCACGAACTTGCCCGATCACCGCCGCCTCGATCTCACCGGCGGCGATGCTGCGCACTGGGCAGGACTCGTGGCCGGAATGGATCGCCTTCATGCAGGTATAGTACCGGTACAACCGCCCCTTCTTGCGGGTATGGCTCGGCGTCATGGCCCGGCCACAATGGGCGCAGTGGATCAGCCCCTTCAGCGGCGCCGGGGTCGAAGACCGAACCGCATTGGCCCGTTTCCTGGGCGCATTGTCGGTCTTGACCGCCACCACCTTGTCCCAGGTGGCGCGGTCGATGATGGCGGGATGTTCACCGGCATGGGCTTCGCCCTTGTGGACCGCCTCGCCGAGATAGACCCGGTTGCCGAGTAGCTTGTAGAGGAAGTTCTTGGTGATGGGCGCGCCGTCGCGGGTCTTGCCATCCTGCGTGGTCCAGGACTTGGTGCGATGGCCAGCGGCGTTCAGTTCCTTGACCAGCAAGGTGGCGGAGCCGACCTTGAGGAAGCGGTCGAAGATGTGGCGGACCAGATCGGCCTCGGGCTGGTTGACCACCAGCTTGCGGGCGACCACATCGTAGCCGAGCGGCGGCACGCCGCCCATCCACATGCCCTTGCGCCGGGACGCGGCGAATTTGTCGCGGATGCGCTCGCCGATCACTTCCCGCTCGAACTGGGCGAAGGACAGCAGGATGTTGAGCGTCAGCCTGCCCATGGAGGTGGTGGTGTTGAACGACTGCGTCACCGACACGAAGGTGACGGCGTTGCGGTCGAACACCTCGACCAGCTTGGAGAAATCCATCAGCGAGCGCGACAGCCGGTCGATCTTATAGACCACCACCACATCGACCATCCCGGACTCGATGTCGGCCAGCAGGCGCTTCAAGGCGGGACGCTCGAGCGTGCCGCCGGAGAAGCCGCCATCGTCGTAGTGGTCCGGCACCGGCATCCAGCCCTCGGCCCGCTGGCTGGAGATATAGGCCTCGCAGGATTCCCGCTGGGCGTCGAGGCTATTGAATTCCATCTCAAGCCCCTCTTCCGAGGACTTGCGGGTATAGATGGCGCAACGGACCTTGCGGATCGGCTTGGACGGGATCATCGGCTGGTCTCCAGCTTGCCATGCTTGCGCAACCCGAAGAACAGCGGCCCATTCCAGCGGGTGCCGGTGATGGCGCGCGCCACCGCCGACAGGCTCTGGTAGCGGCGGCCCTGCCATTCGAAGCCATCGGCCAGGGCGGTCACCTC
>CAJANL010000014.1 GCA_903941105.1 uncultured Rhodospirillaceae bacterium | reverse complement strand
GGGCATTGTCGCCGACACGGGCGCGGACTCATGCCTGGAAGAAGAACCGGCGACGGACATGGCCGACCAGCCGGAAACCCCGCCCACGGCGGCCGACGGCGCGAACACGCCGCGCAAGACCCGCCAGGGCACCAAGCAGGAAGCCTTGATCACCATGCTGAAGCGGCCCGAGGGCACCAGCATCGACGAAATCTCTGCCGAATTCGGATGGGCGAAACACACGGTGCGCGGGGCAATCGCTGGGGCTTTGAAGAAGAAGCTGGGCCTGGAGGTGACCAGCGAGAAGGTCGAAGGCCGGGGCCGGATTTACCGGTTGCCCACCGAATGATGGCGCTCGACCTCGGTCAGCACCATCAGGGCTAAGTCGAGGGCTGATTGATCGCCAGCCCTCGACGCCCGTTCAACACGCTCCTGCGCCATCGCCAGAGCATTCGCTCCAAAGCGATCGCGCAGATCCTGAACGGTCTGGCATAAATGGGTGGGATCAACCGGCATTACAGCGCCTTCTTCAGGGCCGCCGCCGTGCTGAACTTGATGGCGGTCGAAGCTGCGATTTCGATGGTTTCGCCGGTCTTGGGATTGCGGCCCTGACGCGCGGCGCGTTCCGACTTGGCGAAGGTGCCGAAGCCGATCAGGCGGAAGTTGCCGTCGGCCTTCACGCCTTCGACGATGGTGTTCAACACTGCGTCAACAGCGGCATCGGCCTGGGCGACGGTGCAGCCGGTGGCCTCGCGGACGGACTTCGACAGAGCGGACTTGGACATGGTTAACGAAACCTTTCTTGAACGGGGTTTCGAACAGTAGATTCGGTCGCCCCCGAATCCAAGCCCCTAGCGAATACGCTCGAATACCCGGCGCAGCATGAACCCCCTCAGCAGGGACACCAGAGCGAAGATGCCGCCGATGGCCAGATCGTCGGCCAGGACGATCTGAATGCCGAACAGCGGGAACACCACTATCTGTGTCGCCACGGCCAGAATATAGCCGATCACCACGTTTGCGGCGGCCTCGGCCAGGGACATGCGACGGGATTGGCGCATCACTCTACTGCCTTGAAATTGAACGATTAACCTGCTTGATAAGCAGCCGAAACGGAGCGTTACTGGCTTCACCAAAACGGAGGCCAACACCATGCAGACCCGAAACCAAGCCCTGACCGAGATCGCCACCCAGATCCTCGACCTGGAGACCCTGGACACCCGCAAGAGCGACCGGCTGGACTTCCACGAACTGGCGGTTTGGCAGATCAAGAAAGCCCTGGAAGCCGCCTACGCCGCCGGCCAGAAGGCGAAGTGATCATGGCCCTGACCGTCCGCCCCACCGCCGCCTTGAAGGCCCATCCGCAGTGGTCGCAGAGCGACTTCGAATACTTCCGGGGCAAGGGCTATTCCAACCAGCAGATCCTTGAATTCTGGGAGCGCGACCTGCGCCTTGGCTGCAAGCCGCTTGACTGGAAGCCCTCCGACGCCAAGTACCAGCATTCGCTGCGCCGGATTACCCGGCGCTGACTGCCTTTCCGGCGGCGAGTTCCTCGAAGCTCCGGCCATCTCCCTCCAGCACGGCCTTCTGGCCGGTCAGCTTCTGCCAGCGGCCGACGATCACGTCGGCATAGGCCGGGTTCAATTCCATGGCTAAGCAGATACGGCCCGTGGTCTCGGCGGCGGTCACCGTGGTGCCACTGCCCGCGAAAGGCTCGTAGACCGAGTCGCCCTCGGCGCTGTTGTTGAGGATCGGGCGGCGCATGCATTCCACCGGCTTCTGGGTGCCGTGAACGGTGGCCTCGTCCTCATCGCCATTGTTGCTGATGGCCCATACGGTGGCCTGATCCCGTGCCCCCTGCCAATGGCCGGTGCCGGTCTTGCGCACAGCATAAATGCAGGGCTCGTGCTGCCAATGATAATCGCCGCGGCCAAGGACGAAGCGGTTCTTCGACCAGATGATCTGGGCGCGGATCTTAAAATCGTTGGCTTCCAGGCTGTCGGCCACGATCTTGGCGAATATCGCCGCGTGCCAGACATAGGCCACCTCGCCAGGGAACAGCGCCCAGGCTTCCCGCCAGTCGGCGCGGTCGTCGTTGGCGACCTTGCCGGTGCGGGCCGAGGACGACACGCCAGCCTCGTTGCGCCAGGTGGGATCGTATTCCACGCCATAGGGCGGATCTGTGACCATCAGGTGCGGCGTGGCTCCAGCCAGCAGGCGCTCCACATCGGTAGCGCTGGTGCTGTCGCCGCACAGAAGGCGGTGTCGGCCCAGGATCCACAGATCACCGGGCCGCGTCACCGGATCGGCGGGCGGCTCGAGGATTTCGTCTTCGTCACCTTCGCCCTGGCCGTTGCCCTCGTCGTCGAGGGGAGCCATCAAGGCGTCCAGTTCCTCTTCCGAGAAGCCGATCAGATCGAGGTCGTAGCCCTCGGCATTCAGCGCGTGTAGCTCCGCCGCCAGGGTCTCTTCATCCCAGCCTGCATTGAGCGCCAGTTTGTTGTCGGCCAGAATGTAGGCGCGGCGCTGGGCCTCGGTCAGATGATCAAGGATCACCACCGGCACCGTGTCCAGGCCGAGGGATTTGGCGGCGGCCAGTCGGCCATGCCCGGCGATGACGTTGCCTTTGCTGTCGGCCAGCACCGGATTGGTCCAGCCGAACTCGACCATGCTGGCGGCGATCTGGGCTACCTGTCCGTCCGAATGGGTCCGCGCATTGCGGCCATAGGGGATCAGCCGGTCGATGAGCCAATGCTCGACCGTGTCGGGAAGCGGATGGGTCATTGTTGTTTTCCAACGTTCTTGATGCGTCGGCCCAGCCAAGCCATCACCGGCACGGCCATGGAATTGCCCAGCGCCCGATAGCGAGGGCCGTCGGGACAATCCTCGGCGGCTTTCCGCCGCCACGGGATGCGGGTGTAATTTGAAGGAAAACCTTGCAGCCGCTCGCACTCGACCGGCGTCAGACGGCGAACTGCCATGCCGTGCTGGACAGCCAACTGGCCACCGGCATTGTCGCGCCCCAGTGCATTCATTGCCCGGAGCGTCGGCGTGATGCCGTCAGCCTCGACCGACTGGAACCCGGTGCCTGCCTTACAATCGAAGGCGACATAGGTCTGCTGCTTGGTCCCCGGCTCGGCGGCCAGGGCACCGGCAACGTCCAGAGGGCGAACCTCGTCCCGCTGGTTCTGGGTGAAGGCCACGTAGCTGCGGCTCGATCCACCGCTGGCCGCCCGCAGGCTGGCGAGGTTATCGGCATCGATCTCGGCCTGCGCCCCGCCGTCGCGGCCGCGCAGATTGAACGCCACAGCGTGCTGTTTGCCCGCCTGCAATGTGAACATAGGATCGCCGTCATCGCCGATTCCGATACCGGCGCGGGGATCGGTGGTGCTGATGCCCGTGCGGGCACCTGCTTCCAGAATGGGAAACGCCACCGGCACCAGAGGCGTGCCGCGCCCGGTTCCATCTTCCGAAGCGTCGAAGCCTTCGCCGCGCAGGGAATGGGTGACGAGGGTGTCGGTGCAGTCGCTGTCCACTCCTCGGGACAGGTCACGTGCCCGCAGGGTGGTGGCGACGAAAGTCTCGGTCTCGAAATCCATCCGCCCGCTGGCCGAGGCGCAGGCGTTTAGGGCGGTGGCGATTTCGATGGGGCCGGAGGTGTTGTTGCCGCCGAACGCCTGGGCGATCAATCCGCCGTCAAGATCGAAGTCGGTTCCGAGACCGCCACCACCTTGAGTGCGTGCGCTAATTGTTGGGGCAACACCTTGCCCCGTTTCTCGGCGCGGCGGATGATCCCGGCGCACGCCTTCGCGCTCAAGAAGTACTTGGACGGGATCGGCCCGCTCTCCAGCACCTGCGATAACGAACACACGGCGGCGGCGTTGGGCCAGGCCGAAATATTGGGCGTCGAGCACCCGCCACGCGACTGTGCGCGTGGGTCCAAACACAATACCAGCGTCCGACCATTTTCCCCCTGGTGGGACGACCGAACCATCTTCTCCGGCCAGTCCGCCCAGAAGGCACCCAAAGGCGTTGTCGCGGGTGGACAGGACTCCTGGGACGTTTTCCCAAACAACCCAAGCTGGATCGATGGCATCGGCGAGTTCCACGAATTTGAGGGCAAGGTTGCCGCGGACGTCGTCCAGCGACTTGCGCAGGCCCGCCACCGAGAACGCCTGACAGGGTGTCCCGCCCACCAGGACGTCGATCTTCCCCCGCCACGCCGAACCGTCGATGGCGGTCATGTCGCCCAGATTGGGGATGGCCGGATAGCGTTGTGCCAGCACGGCGGACGGGAACGGTTCGATCTCGGCGAAGAATGCCGCCCGCCAGCCCAGCGGCTCCCAGGCCACCGTCGCCGCTTCGATTCCGCTGCACACTGAGCCGTAAACCAGCCCCTGGGCGTGCGGCATGGAGTCGAGCGCCGGGGATACCGGCTCGGTGAGAGCAAGTTGCATGGTGGTAGCCGTGGTACGGGTGGTACAGAGGCGGTAGCCGGAAGCCCGGCTACCGGGGGGCTACCACCCAGCCGGAAAGCTCGAAAGGCGCGCTGCCCTTCGACAAACGCGCCTTCCGGGGTGGTAACTGGTACGGGGTGGTAGCCTTGATTTTTCGGCTGTCGCTAGCGAAGTTCGGCGCTGATGCCCCCCGCATAGCGAAAGGTGCCGGGGAGGAACCAATTCTCCACGGTACGGTGTTCTAATCTTTCGCCCGCTTCGGGCGGCGGATCATTTAGTGATCGTCGCCGCCCATCGCGAGGCTGGACTTACATCTACCCCAAACTGGCCATCACTGTCGCGCCCTGCGATGTATCGATACACTTTTCGCTTTCCTCCGTCGCCTTGGTGCGGGCGATCAGATCGACCTTGGAAATGTGACGAGGGATGCGCTTGCCGTTCAGCTTCCAGGCCATGACGCACAGCGCGAACAGCCAGTGCCGGTGAGCGGTCGCCCGCGTCATGCCGACCTGCCAGCAGATCACTTTCCATGGCGCGTTGGTGGCCCGCAGCCAGACGATCTTG
>CAJANL010000013.1 GCA_903941105.1 uncultured Rhodospirillaceae bacterium | reverse complement strand
GGCAACGGTGCCTCGGAGAACCACTCCGTGGTCACCTCTTTAGCAGGGTGCGGAAAAACTCAACTTTCCATTCGTCATTCCCGCGAAGGCGGGAATCCATGTTTCCGGCAGCACAGCATATGGGGGCAAACGCCAGTCCTTGCCCCAACATGGACCCCCGCCTTCGCGGGGGTGACGAGATGAAGGATGGTGGGAAGAGTTTTTCCGCACCCTGTTAGAGAACCACCCCGTGATCCAGGGCAAAGCACTTCAGCTTATCCCGCAGGCTGCGGTCGGGCAGTTCCAGCAGGCGGTCAAGATAGGCTGCGGTCGCGGCGACATCCAGGCTGCGGACCATGGACTTGATGGGACCGACCGACGGGGCGGACAGCGACAGGCAACGCACTCCGGCGGCGATCAGCGCCATGGCCTCCAGTGGCCGCCCAGCCATCTCGCCGCACACCGACAGCGAGACTCCGGTATCACGGCAACGGTGCGCCACCCGGCGGATGAACGAGACCATGGCCGGGGCCAGCGGATCGTAGCGCTCGGAGATGCGGGGATTGCCCCGGTCGACCGCGAACAGGAACTGCGCCAGGTCATTGGATCCAATGGAGATGAAGTCGACCCGCGGCAGCAGCGCATCGAGCTGGAAGGCCAGCGCCGGCACCTCCAGCATGGTGCCGACCAACAGCTTCTCGGGCAGCGGATGGCCGGCCTGACGCTCGTGCTCAACCTCGATGTCGAGGATGCGGCGGGCCTGGATCAGCTCGTTCACCTCGGCGATCATCGGGAACATGATGCGAAGCTCGCGCCCGGCCGCCGCCCGCAGCAGGGCGCGCAACTGATGGCGCATGACCGCCGGCCGGTCCAGGGTGATGCGGATGGACCGCCAGCCCAGCGCCGGATTGTCCTCCTCATAGGGGTTCCAATAGGGCAACACCTTGTCGCCGCCCACGTCGAGCGAGCGGAACACCACCGGCTTGCCGTCGGCCTGATCGAGGATCTTGCGGTAGAGCAGGGTCTGCGCCGCCACATCGGGCAGGCTCGACCGCGCCATGAAGGGCAGCTCGGTGCGGTAGAGCCCGATGCCGTCGGCCCCCGAATCGTGCAGGTGCTGCAGGTCGAGCAGCAGGCCGGCGTTCATGTGGATGCCGACCGAAACGCCGTCCGTGGTGACGGCCGGAACATCGCGCAGCTTGGCATAGCCGGCGATGCGCTGCTCGCGCAGGCCGATGGCCTGGATGAACGATTCGCGGATGTCCTCGGGGGGGCGAATGAATACCTGGGCGTTGTCGCCGTCGACGACGATGGAATCGAACGGCTCGATCTTGTCCAGCACCTCCTTGGCGCGGCCCACCACCGGAATGTCCATGGCGCGGGCGACGATGGCCACATGCATGGTGGGAGTGCCTTCCTCCAGCACCAGGCCGCGCAGGCACTTGGGATCGTAGTCGAACAGCTCCATCGGCCCCATGGTGCGGGCGATCAGCACGGAGTTGTCGGGCAGCTCGCCACGCGCCAAGCCTTCGTCGCCCGACAGATGCTGCAACAGGCGGTTGGCCAGGTCTTCGAAGTCGTGCAGGCGTTCGCGCAGATAGGGATCGGTGATCTGGCTCATGCGAGCCCGGGTGTCGTCATGCACCTTCTGCACCGCCGCCTCGGCGGTCAGGCCGGTGCGGATGGCCTCGCCGATGCGCGCCAGCCAGCCCTTGTCCTCGGTGAACATGCGATAGGTTTCGAGCACGTCGCGGTGCTCGCCATCGCGCAGCTCGGGACGGGCGAACAGCTCGTCGATGGCGGTCTTGATGCCGGTCAGCGCGGTGCGCAGGCGAGCCAGCTCGACCTCGGGGTCCTCGGCCACCAGCCGGCGGATGGTGACGCGGCGCTGATGCAGCACGGCGACGCCGACGCCGACGCCACCGTTGAGGCGGATACCCTCGACGCGCAACGGCAGCAGGGCGTTGCCATCCACCGCCACCTGCTCGTCGCGCTTGACCAGCTCGCCCGACGCCACCAGTTCGGCCAACACCATGGCCACCGTTTCGAGGGTCTCGATCTCCTCGTCGGTGTAGTGGCGCATGGTGCGGTTCTGCACCACGACGACACCGACGACGCGGCCGCCACGGATGATGGGCACCCCCATCAGCGAATGGTAGATCTCTTCGCCCGTCTCGGGGCGATAGGCGAAGTGGGGATGGGCCTGGGCGTCGGCCAGGGCCAGCGGCCGGGCATGGGCGGCGATGTCGCCCACCAGACCCTCGCCGACCCGCAGGCGGGTCTTATGGACGGCGGATTTCTTGAGGCCCTCGGTGGCGAACAGCTCCAGCACCTCGCCGGCGCGCAGCACATAGCAGGAGCACACCTCGGCCACCATGTCGGCGGCGATCAGCGTGACCACCTTGTCGAGGCGTTCCTGCGCCGAGCCGCTGCCCGCCATCACGTCCCGCAGGCGTGCGAGCAGGCGGCGCGACACCGAGGGCGCCGCCGGCTGCATCAGGCCACCGCCTCGGGCGCCTGCCGCGACGCCAGGGCGCCGCAGGCCTGTTCCATCAACTCGGCGATGATCTCGGCGGTGGGCTGCTCGCGGGTGACCAGGCCGACACTCTGACCGGCCATCATCGAGCCGTTGTCCACGTCGCCGTCAATGACGGCGCGCTTGAGGGCACCGGCCCAGAAATGCTCGATCTCCAGCTGCGCCGCCTTCTGCTCCAGCTCGCCGCGGCGAACCTGGCCGATGACCTCCTGCTGGAATTCCATGAAGCGCCGCGTGGCGTTGTTGGCCAGCGCCCGCACCGGGATCACCGGGAACTGCGGGTCCACCTGCACGCTGGGCGTGGCGTCGCGCGAGGCCGCTCGGATAAAGGCGCGCTTGAAATTGGCGTGCGCGATGCACTCATCGGCACAGACGAAGCGCGTCCCCAACTGCACCCCGGCCGCCCCCATCTCCAGATAGGAGACGATGGCCTCGCCGCGGCCAATGCCGCCGGCCACGAACACCGGCACCTCGCGGATCTGCGGCAGGATCTCCTGGGCCAACACGCCGGTGGCCACCGGGCCGATATGGCCGCCGGCCTCGGTGCCCTCGATGACCAGGGCGTCGACGCCCGAGCGTACCAGTTTCCTGGCCAACACCAGGGCGGGCGAGAAGCACACCACCTTGGCGCCGGTATCCTTGGCCCGTTTGATCGCCGCCGAGGTGGGCAACCCGCCGGCCAGCACGATATGGCCGACCTGCATCTCGCCGCAGACGTCGATCAGGCGGACCAGATCGGGATGCATGGTGATGAGATTGACGCCGAACGGCCGCAGGGTGAGATGCTGGGTGGCGGCGATCTCCTCGGCCAGGCGGTCGGGTGACATGGAGCCGCAGGCCAGCACGCCGAAGCCGCCGGCATTGGAGATGGCGGCCACCAGATGCCGCTCCGAGATCCACGACATGGCGCCGCCCATGATGGCGATATCCGTGCCGAGGAACGCGCGGCCCCTCGCCCATAGCCTGTCGAGTCTAGCCCGAGCCTCCTGCATCGCCTCCCCCACTGGGCGTCTCCGCCGCTTCAGGCCGCGTCGAGACCGTAGGCGGAGTGCAACGCGCGCAGCGCCAGCTCGGTGTACTTCTCCTCGATCAACACGCTGATCTTGATCTCCGAGGTGGAGATGACCTGGATGTTGATGCCTTCCGAGGCCAGGGTCTGGAACATGCGCTGGGCGATGCCGGCATGGCTGCGCATGCCGACGCCGATCACCGAGACCTTCACCACATTGGCGTCGGAGACCAGCTTCTCGTAGGACAGCTCGCCCTTGGCGTCTTCCAGCACCTTGCGGGCGCGGTCGAGGTCGGCCTTGCCCACGGTGAAGGTGAGGTCGGTGGACTTGCCGTCCTCGGAGACGTTCTGCACGATCATGTCGACGTTGACCGCCGCCTCGGCCAGCGGGCCGAAGATGGCGGCCGCCACGCCGGGCCGGTCGGCGACGCGCACCAGGGTGACTTTCGCCTCGTCGCGGCTGTAGGCGATGCCGCTCACCAATTCCTTTTCCACGATTTCATCCTCATCGCAAACGAGAGTTCCGGGAGCGTCGATGAAGCTCGACAGCACCTGCACGCGCACACGGTGCTTCATGGCCATCTCGACCGAGCGGGTCTGCAGCACCTTGGCCCCGACCGAGGCCAGCTCCAGCATTTCCTCATAGGTGATCTTGTCGAGCTTGCGGGCCTTGGTGACGATGCGGGGGTCGGTGGTATAGACGCCGTCCACGTCGGTGTAGATGTCGCAGCGATCGGCCTGCACCGCCGCCGCCAACGCCACCGCCGAGGTGTCCGAGCCACCGCGCCCGAGAGTGGTAATCCGCTGGTCGGGGCCGATGCCCTGAAAGCCAGCCACCACCGCGACCTGGCCTTCCCTCATGCGGCGCACCATGTCGTCGGTGTCGATCTGCATGATGCGGGCCTTGCCATGCACGCCGTCGGTATGAATCGGAATCTGCCAGCCGCACCACGACCGGGCCGACACGCCCAGTTCCTGCAGCGCGATGGCGAGCAGGCCGGTGGTGACCTGCTCCCCGGTGGCAACCACGGTATCGTACTCGCGCGCGTCATGCAGCGGAGCGATTTCGGTACACCACTTGACCAACTGGTTGGTGACACCCGACATGGCTGACACCACGACTGCAACTTCGTTGCCGGCATCGACCTCGCGCTTGACGCGAACAGCGACATTCTTGATACGCTCGACGTCCGCGACGGAGGTTCCGCCGAATTTCATAACGATGCGAGACATAAGGAGACCCTTGTTGACCGGAGCCTTGGCAGTATTTTCCGGCGCATACGGTCGAAACGAGAAATCTTTCGTCTGCCCCGTTGCCGCCCGGAAGGCGCCTCTTCATACTCTGTCGCCAATTCGGAAGCAAGCGCGGCCCACCCCTTGGGGCGGAGAGGCGGCGGCGGCTTCAGGCGAGCTGTGACCTTGTGGTGAGCGGTGCTCCGTCGCCACGATTTGTAAACCTCGGCGGCCCCATACCGTCGGGGAATTCTCGGAATGGGACTACTGGCAAGGAGCCACGCGATGTCCAACCCCAACGCGCCGAAGCGCATCCCCCCGGCCCGCATTCGTGATCGGGAGGGCACCGCCTCGACCGAGGAGGTCGCCCGCTTCACCGCCATGGCCGAAGCCTGGTGGGACCCCTGGGGCAAATTTAAGCCGCTGCACAAGTTCAACCCGGTGCGGCTGGACTTCATGCGCCGCCATCTCGCCGCCCAATTCGGCCGCGACCCCGAGGCCGCGCGCCCGTTCGATGGCTTGAGGCTGCTCGATGTCGGGTGCGGCGGCGGCCTGCTGTCGGAGCCGCTGTCCGAGATGGGCTTCGCGGTCACCGGCATCGATGCCGGCGACAAGAATATCGGCGTCGCCAAGGTTCACGCCGAGCAGTCGGGACTGAGGATCGACTACCGCATCGCCACGCCGGAGCAACTGGCCGGCGAGCCGCCCTTCGACGTGGTGGTGGCCATGGAGGTGGTGGAGCATGTGCCCGACATGACCGACTTCATCGCCCATTGTTGCCACCTGCTGAAGCCGGGCGGCGCCTTCATGGGGGCGACACTGAACCGCACCACCAAGTCCTATGCCCTGGCGGTGATGGGGGCGGAGTACATCCTGCGCTGGCTGCCGCGCGGCACCCACGACTGGCGCAAGTTCGTCAAGCCCGCCGAATTCGCCGCGGCGCTGCGGGCCAGCGGCGTCGATATCCGCCAGCTTGCCGGCATGGCCTACACACCGTTCCGCGACGAATGGCATGAGACCACCGACCTGGACGTCAACTACATGGTGTTCGGGGTGAAGGCCGAGCGAGGGGGCGCCTCCATAGCCTGATCCTGATAAGCGCCGCTTGGCGCGTCTCGAACCAAGAGGCTGCCCGTGAACGGTGCGACGAGCCGCGCCCTGCGCGAGGCGGCGCTCCAGAAGGAGTGATACCCGCTTCAGGAATTTCTGATTCCTGAAGCGGGTATCCAGCGCCCATCGAAAGCGCGGCCAAGGGCATGGATGCACGCGCCCGGCGAGGGCCCGAGAATTCCGACCGCAGGTCAGACTTTTGTGAAAATGGTACGATATCGGCGAACGCTCGATCCGCCTCGGCTGTGCGTGCCAAATGGTCGCGGTCGTGAATCACCGGGGTTCCACCATATGCAGGGGAAACCAGGTTCGGTGGGCTCAGACCATCGCTTCGACTGGACCTCCATCATCGGTGCCGTCTGGCCCGACCGAACCACCATTGTCGAGGCCGGCTGCGATGCTTGGAATGCCCTCATCGCCCGACACAGGCAGAATAATGCCGCCCCCCGGTCATCAACCCTGGGGCAAGACGGGCGCTTTATAGGTTCGCCGGCATTACCCCTATGGCAGGCATACCGTCAGGCGCATTTCGCCGCGCCCTTCCACCCACCACCTCCAGGCGGAAGCCCATTCTTCGGAGGTGCGCTATGGTGAGACGGATGCACGGTTATTCGGCAGTGGCCGCGGTTGTGGCAGCGATGGCCTTGGGGGGCTGCGCCAGCCGCGAAGACGTGGCCGCGCTTCGCAGCGACGTGTCGCAGTTGAGGGGCGAGGTTCAGCAGGTCCGCCAGGAAGAGGCCGCCAACAAGCAGGCGCTGCTGCGGGCCGAGCAGCAGGCGGCGGCGGCAAGCTCCCGTGCCGAGACGATCTACAATCGCGGCCTGCGCAAATAGGCCCTCCGTGGCCTTGATCGGCCTGCTGGCGGCTATCCTGCTGCTCATGCCGATAACGGGCTTGGCCGCCGAGATGGTGGTGCTGGGCAAGGACCATATGGTCGAGCAGGGCGAGAACCTGCTCGACCTCGCCCGCGCCAACGGGTTGGGCTATGTCGAAATCGTCGCGGCGAACCCCGGTGTCGACCCGTGGATTCCCGCCGCCGGCACCCGGATCCTGCTGCCCGTCGACCACGTGGTGCCGCCGGCACCAAGACGGGGAATCATCATCAATGTCGCCGACATGCGCCTCTATTTCCACGGGGATGGCGCCACCCAGCCCATCAGTTTTCCCGTCGGCATCGGCAAGGAGGGATGGACGACCCGAGCGAGCATCTCCAGGGTGGTGGGCAAGCGCAAGGATCCCACCTGGTATGTACCGCCTTCGGTCCGCGCCGAACGCCCCGAGCTGCCGCCGGTGGTCGCACCGGGACCCGACAATCCCCTCGGCCGCTATAGCCTGGACCTTGACGCCTCCAGCATCCGCATCCACGGCACCAATCGCCCCGACGGCGTGGGGCGGCGGGTATCGCATGGCTGCTTTCGCCTCTATCCCGAGGACATCGAGCGGCTCTATCCGCTGGTAGCAGTGGGAACGCCGGTCACCGTCATCGACCGACCGGCCAAGCTGGCCTGGATCGAGGACGACCTGTATCTTGAGATCCACCCCTCGCCCACCCAGGCCGACGACATCGAGACCCACTGGCGTCTGAGCGTCGAGCCGTTGCCGGGGTTGGACGATCTGGTGACGCAAGCCGCCGCCGGCCGGCTGGAGCGCATCGATTGGGATATGGTCGCGCTGGCACAGGCCGAGCGGCGCGGCATGCCGGTTCGCATCACCACCCGCCCGACGCCCTGATTCCGCCGGGGGCAGAAGGCGTGCGTCACGGGCTAGCAGGGTGCGCAAAAACTCAACTTTCCTTTCGTCATTCCCGCGAAGGCGGGAATCCATGCGTCCGGCAGCACAGCATATGGGGGCAAATGCCAGTCCTTGCCCCAACATGGCCCCCCGCCTTCGCGGGGGTGACGAGATGAAGGATGGTGGGAAGAGTTTTTCCGCACCCTGCTAGAGGTGCTTGTCCAGCACGATGGCAATGAACAGGCCCAGCAGATAGGGCATGGACGCGGCGAAGTTCCACCCCGCCCAGAACCGGACCGGCTGCATGACCAATTTGACGTTGAACGCCAGCAGGGCCAGCCCCAATGCCGCCGCGACGATGGCATAGAGCGGCCCCAGCAGCCCCAGGGTCCACGGCAGCAGCGACGAGCCCACCAGGGCCAGGCTGTTGGCCAGGATCCACCAGGCGGTGCGCTGCGGCCCCACCACCACCGGCAGCATGGGGACGCCGGCGCGCTTGTAGTCCTCGGTCAGCAGGATGGCCAGGGCCCAGAAATGGCTGGGCGTCCACAGGAACAGCACCAGGGCCAGCACCGCTGGCAGCATGAATTCGTTGGGGTCCACCGCCGCGGCGCCGGCCAGCACCGCGAAGCTGCCGGCGGCACCGCCCAGCACGATGTTGAGCCAATGTCGGCGCTTCAGCCAGATGGTGTAGATCACCACATAGACGAACGAGCCGAGAAACAGGTGCAGCGCCACCACCCAGTTGAACACCGCCCCCGCCAGGATCAGTCCGGCCGCCGTCAGCAGCCCGGCCAACAGCAGAGCCCGGGGCCGCGAGCCTCCCATCACCATGGGCCGCGTGCTGGTGCGCTTCATCAATCCATCGATGTCGCGGTCCCAGACGTGGTTGACCACGGCGGCTCCCGACGAGCCCAGCGCCATGGCCACGGCCAGCAGCACCAAGGCCAGCGGATCGACCTGCTTGGCCATGGCGATATAACCGGTGCCCGCCGTCAGGGCGATGGTCACAGCAATGCGCGGTTTGCACAGGGATAGGTATTGCTTGAAGGTCATGCCCACTCCGGCCGGCACTTAGCCCGGCGCTTCAGCTATATCACGTATAGACGTGATATAGCATTGCGTATACCACGATTCCCGACACCGACACGTAGGTCCACAGGGGGAAGGTCCACCGGGCCAATCTTTTGTGCCGGGGAAACACGCCGGTGAGGCCGCGCCACACCGTCAACAGCACCATGGGCGTCACCAGCGCAGCCAGGGCGACGTGGCTGATCAGCAGGGCGTAATAGATTGGCCGCACCGCGCCGGTGCCACGGAAAACGAAGATGGGCGCGGTGAAGTGGTAGACGATATAGAAGGCGAGGAACAATCCCGATGCCGCCACCGCCGCCAGCATGGCCTTGCGGTGCTGCTCGCGCCGGCCGGTGCGGATCAGGACATACCCGGTCAGCAGGAAGCCGAGGGCCACGGCGTTGAGGGCCGCGGTGACATGCGGCAGCGTATTGGCGGTGTTCATTCCCCCAGCATCGAACCGAAGTGCCGCAAGGTCAAGCCTGCGGGCGGTGTCAATGCAGGGCTCACCACCCCACCCACCCCATTCCCCACAACCACCCCGTCGCCAACCCCATGGTGGCCAGAGTCATGGGAATGCCGGCGCGGGCGAAGTCGAGGAATCCCAGCGTCACCCCGGCGGCGGCGGCCCGCTCGGCGGTGATGATGTTGGCGAGGCTGCCCACCAGCAGCAGGTTGCCGGCCAGCGTCGACAGCAGGGCCAGACCGTAGAGCGCCCCCGGCTCGGGGGTCGGCCACACCGACAGGATCAGCATCACCGCCGGCACATTGCCGATGGTGTTGGATCCCGCCAGCATCAGCGGCGCCATTACCGCCAAGTGGTCGGGGAACAGTCCCATCTCGGCCAGCCGCTCGACGCCGGCCTGGGCAAGGCCGGTGTTGGCGAAGGTGTCGGTGACGATGAACAGGCAGGCGAACAGCAGCAGCAGGTGCCAGTCTACCGAACCGATCATCTCGCGGCTCGACATCCTGCGGCTGGTCAGCAGCAGCCCGGCGATGACCAGGGCGCCGACCTCGCGCGGCAGCGGCGTGGCGAACAGCAGCACCAGCCCGACCACCGCCGCCAATCCCTTCACCGTCTGCCAGCCATCGGGGGCAGGCAGCGGCTCGGGCGGCAGAGGTGCCGGCGTGGCGGCCAGTTCCTTGCGCCACACCCAGCGCACCGACAGCCACACCACCACCAGCGCGACCAGGCCCGGAACGCCGCAGGCCAGCAGGAAGCGCCAGAAGTCGAGGCCACCCAACTGGCCGATCAGGATGTTCTGCGGGTTGCCGATCACCGTCATGGCGCTGCCGGCATTGGCCGCCCCGGCGATGGCCAGGGCGAAGGGCCGCGCGTCGAGGCCGCGGCGGCGGATTCCCTCGATGACGATGGGCGTCATGGCGAAGCAGATGACATCGTTGGCCAGCACCGCCGACAACAGTCCGCTCACCACCACGGTGAGCAGCAGCAGCCACGCCGCCGACCCCGGGGCCGCCGCCACCCGCGCCGCCACCGACCGGTAGACGCCGGCCATCTGGAACTGAGCCGAGACGATCATCAAGGCGAACAGCAGCAGCAGGGTGGGCACGTCCACCGGACCGCCGACCTCGCGCACCTCCAGCCGCCCCGAACCCAGCAGCACCACCACCCCCAGCAGGGCGATGCCGGCGCGGTCGAGCTTCAGCCCCGGCACGCGGCCGAGCGCCATGCCGAGATAGGTGAAGGCGAAGACGGCGATGGTGAGCGTGTCCATGGCCCCAAGGTATGGCTTCGGCAACCGCTACCCGCAAGGGGCAAACCGACGCGGTTAGGCGCCCTTCTCTCCCAGCAGCGTCACCAAAGCGTTGTGGTCGGGGTAGTCCTGGTCGAACATCAGGCGGGTCTCGCCGTCGTGCGAGGCGATCACCTCGGCCGGGGCGCGCACACGGCCACCGCCGATGTCGACCTGCAGGTGCTGGCCCACCAGATTGGCGCCCAACCCGTTCATGCGCAGGCCGCCCAGCGAGACATCGATGGTGGCGCCCTCCAGTTTGAGGCCGGACGGCAACAGAACCACCACCGGCAGTTCCATATGGACCCGCTGATACTGGCGGCGGTCCCCCACGTCCTTCATCAACGCCAGGAAGCGTTCGATTTCGTCGCGCATCTCGGCCGAGCGGGCCGACAGGGTGGCGGCGGTGCGCGACACCTCGTTGGCGACGCCGCCGGTGCGCACCGCCTCGTCGGAGACCCGGCGAATGGTGGTGGAAACCCGCTGGGTGCCGTCCGAGGCCTCCTGGACGTGGCGGCTGATCTCGTTGGTGGCGGCGTTCTGCTGCTCGACCGCGGCGGCCATGGCGGCGGCGAGCCCGTCGACCTCGACGATCACCGAGCCGATGTCGCGGATGGCCGCCACCGCCTGCTCGGTGGCGGATTGCACCTCGCCGATCTGGCGACGGATGTCCTCGGTGGCCTTGCCGGTCTGGCTGGCCAGGTGTTTGACCTCGTTGGCGACCACAGCGAAGCCCTTGCCGGCGTCGCCGGCGCGGGCCGCCTCGATGGTGGCGTTGAGGGCCAGCAGGTTGGTCTGGCCGGCGATGTCGCTGATCAGGTCGACCACGGCGCCGATGCTGCCCGCCGCCCGGGCCAGCCCTTCCACCAGGGCGTCGGTGGCCCGGGCTTTCTCCACCGCCTGGCGGGCGATGGAGCTGGTGGTGGAAACCTGGCGGCTCACTTCCGACAGCGATGCAGCCAGTTCCTCGGCTCCGGCCGCCACCGCGCCGACATTGACGGAGGCCTGCTCGGCGGTGGACGCCACGGCCATGGCCTCGCCTTCGGTGGACTGGGCGGCCGCCAGAAGTTGCTGCGACGCGCCGCCCATGGATTCGGCGGCATCGTCGAGGATGCGGACTGCTTCGGAGACGCGCTGCTCGAAGCCATTGGTGACCTTGCTGATGACCCGACGCTGCTCGGCGATGGCGCGGGCGGTGTCCTCCTCATGCTCGGCCTTGACGCGCTCGACCTCGTTGGCGGTGTCCTTGAAGCGCTGGAGCGCCTTGGCCATGTCGCCGAATTCGTCGCCGCGCTGGGTTTCGGGGATGATCGTGTTGCGGTCGCCGGCCGCCAGGGTGGCCATGGCGGTGACGATGTGCTCCATGGGCCGGCTGATCTGGGTGCGCGCCAGGTACCACGCCACCACCAATCCGATCGCCACACCGGCGATAGTGAGCAGCGACAGCTGAAAGCCGATCTGCCGCCGCAGCTCGGCCAGTTCGGCGACGGTGCGGGCCATGTCCTCGCGGCCGTTGGCGGTGGCCTGGACGATCTGCTTGTTGAGTGCCTGGCGGCGCGATCGATTGGCATCGTTGTCGCCGTAAATGCGGCCGGCGGCGGCGCCTTCGGTGCGTCCGAGGCGGATCAGTTCGGTGCGCACCTTGATGAAGTTGTCCACCTCGGCGGCCAGGGCCTCGAACTCGGCCATGCGCTCGGGGGGGACGATGCGGCGCCATTCATCCATGCGGCTCTGGATGCGCGGCAGCACCGCCTCCATGGCCTTGCCGTATTTGTCCGTCTCGGGGGGCGACAGTGACATGTAGATGCCGCGCGAATCCATCACCACCGACAGCACGTCGGCATTGACCCGCTCGGCCTGCAATGCCCGCTCGGCGGCCAGTTCGATGGCCTCGACGCCCTTGGCATAGCGGCTGACGGTGAGATAGCCGAGGGTGCCGAGGGCCACGGCTACCAATGACATCAGGATGACGAGACCGAAAACCTTGTGGATGATGCGGATCTGCACGACCGTGCCTTTTTTCGTTGGCGTCGTTCTTACCTTATAGCCAATACCGCCTATTGCCATAGCAAGGATCCCGCACCCAAAAGGCAATGGGCGGCCGGCGTCGATCGCTATATCATCCCGCCGCCATGACCGATCCCTTCGCCCTCGACGACGAATTGCCATCCGCCCCGCCACCGCGCCAGACCGGCCCGGTGCCGGTCCCCCCCGACGCGCCCTGGCTGAAGGGACTCAATCCCGAGCAGCACGAGGCGGTGACCACCACCGACGGCCCGGTTCTGGTGCTGTCCGGCGCCGGCACCGGCAAGACCAAGGTGCTCACCGCCCGCCTCGCCCACATCCTGGCCGGCCGCCGCGCCCAGCCGTGGCAGTGCCTGGCGGTGACCTTCACCAACCGGGCGGCCCGCGAGATGCGGGAACGCGTCGCCGGCCTGATCGGGCCGGTTTCCGAGGGCATCTGGCTGGGAACCTTCCACTCCCTGTGCGTCCGCATCCTGCGCCGCCACGCCGAGGCGGTGAGGCTGAAGAGCAATTTCACCATCCTCGACTCCGACGACCAGCTGCGCCTGCTCAAGCAGGTGATGGAGTCCGAGAGCATCGATGCCAAGAAGTGGCCGCCGCAGGCGCTGATGGCCACCATCCAGCGCTGGAAGGACCGCGGCCAGACGCCCGACAAGTCCGATGCCTCCGACATGGCGGGCGGCCGGGCGCAGGAGCTGTACCGACTGTATCAGGAGCGCCTCAGGACCCTGAACGCCTGCGACTTCGGCGACCTGCTGCTGCACGTGGTGACGGTGTTCCTTACCCAGCCCGAGGTGCTGGCCCACTACCAGGAGCAGTTCCGCTACCTGCTGGTGGACGAGTACCAGGACACCAACGTCGCCCAGTACCTGTGGCTGCGCCTCCTGGCCCAGAAGCACCGGAACATCTGCTGCGTCGGCGACGACGACCAGTCGATCTATTCCTGGCGCGGCGCCGACGTCGGCAACATCCTGCGCTTCGAGCGCGATTTCCCCGGCGCCCGCGTGGTGCGGCTGGAAAGCAACTACCGCTCGACGCCGCATATCCTGGCCGCCGCCTCGTGCCTCATCGCCAACAACGCCGGCCGGCTGGGCAAGACCCTGCGGCCCGGGCTGACCTATGACGCCGACACGCTGGAAAAGGTGCGGGTGCGCGGCGTGTGGGACGGCGAGGAGGAGGCGCGCGTCGTGGTCGACGAGATCGAGGCGCTGCAAAGAAAGGGTGAGCGGCTGGCGGGCATGGCCATCCTGGTCCGCGCCGGCTTCCAGACCCGCGAGTTCGAGGAGCGGCTGATCACCACCGGCGTCCCCTATCGGGTGATCGGCGGGCCACGTTTCTATGAGCGGGCGGAAATCCGCGATGCCATGGCCTATCTGCGGCTGGTGGTGTCGCCCGACGACGGCCTGGCCTTCGAGCGCATCGTCAACCTGCCCAAGCGCGGCCTAGGCGATGCCGCCCTGCAATCGGTGCACATGGCGGCACGCAAGCGCGGCCTGTCGCTGTTCGACGCCGCCGCCCTGCTGGTGGAGACCGACGAGCTGAAGCCGCGGCCGCGCGCCTCGCTGGCCCGCTTCTGCGCCGACGTGCTGCGCTGGCGCAGCCTGCTCGACACCATGCCCCACGCCGAACTGGCCGCCATCATCCTCGACGAGTCGGGCTACACCGAGATGTGGCAGAACGACAAGAGCCCCGAGGCGCCGGGCCGGCTGGAAAACCTCAAGGAACTGGTGGCGGCGCTGGAGGAATACGACGGCCTGCAAAGCTTCCTCGAACACGTCGCGCTGGTGATGGAGAACGACGTCAAGGCCGAGGGCGACAGCATCGTGGTGATGACGCTGCACGGCGCCAAGGGCCTGGAGTTCGACAGTATCTTCCTGCCGGGATGGGAAGAGGAGATCTTCCCCCACATTCGCGCCCTCAATGAAAGCGGCACCCAGGGGCTGGAAGAGGAGCGCCGACTGGCCTATGTCGGTATCACCCGCGCCCGCCGCCGGGTGCTGATCACCTTCGCGGCCAACCGCCGCGTCTACAATCAGTGGAAATCGCAATTGCCCAGCCGCTTCCTCGACGAACTGCCCGAGGCGCATGTGGAACGCGCCGCCGAGCGCGGCCTCTATGCCGGCGGCGGGCTGGCCGAGTCATCGGCCGCCTGGAATCGCCAGAGCTGGCCGCGCCGCAGTCCTCCCACCATCGAGGCCACCAGTTGGAAGGTGGCCGAGCGCAAGTCCTCGGCCGGCGGGTTCAAAACCGGCCAGCGGGTGTTCCACGACAAATTCGGTACCGGCACCGTGCTGGCGGTGGACGACAACAAGCTGGAAATCGCCTTCGACAAGGCCGGCACCAAGAAGGTGCTCGACAGCTTTGTCGATGCCGTGTGATTTAGGGCGATAACCTTGCCGGGAGCGGACATGCACGCGCGATCAGTTCTTGCCATCATCCTCGTGCTCGCCACCGGTGCCACCGCCGAAGCCGCCGGACCCGAACCCAAGCATTGGGTGGCGCGGCGGCTGGCCGCCGACCATCACCTCCAGATCGAGGTCAAGGGGGTCGACGGCCCCGCCTCCGGTGTCGGCCCGTGCAAGATCGAAGGACTGGTGGCGCGCGCCTTCCGCAGCAAGAACAACAAGTTCCACCCTGGCTCGGGCGTCGTCTTCTTCCAGGCCTGCTCCCTGGGCGAGGCCATGTCCCATAGCGGCGAAATCCTGTGGCCTCTGGACGCATTGCGTGGGGCCCGGGTGCTGGAAGTCTTCCTGCGCCAGGGCCGTGGCGGCATGGAAACCGCAGATCAGGGCGAGGGCATGGCGGTGCTGGCCGCCGCCACCGACGCACCCACCGTCCAGGACGACCCCAAGCTGGTGCGCGAAAGCCGCGAAAGCATCTCCAGCTACGAGATCGACGCGGCCGTCCGTCGCAACAATATCGAGGCCGCCCTGACCTTCGCCCGCGACCCCGATCCCAGCCTCAAGGCCCGCCTGCTGGCCCAGGTGGCGGCCAAGGCGCCGGCGGTGCTCGACGAGGCCCTGGCGGCGCTACGGGCGCTGCCGACGCCGGCCGAGCGCCTTGCCGCCGGCATGAGCATGGGCGAGACCCTGGTCATGGGCGGCGCCACCGCCGCGGCGCTGACCGTCGCCACCGAGGTCGAACGCGATCTGCCCGCCGCCACCGATCGCACCGCCGTCCTGCTCAACCTGTTTGGCGTCCGCATGCGGGCCGGCGACCACAAGGGCGCCCTGGCCAGCCTGGCCCAGATCGCCGACGCCGCCACCCGCCGCGACCGCCTCGCCGGAAGCCCGCATGCGCTGAAGGGATTCGGCGCCAACCCGGCCTCGGCCGAATTCATCGAGCGCCTGCTGGTCGCCGCCGAGGTGCTGCCGGCCGACCGCAGCCGCGAGGCCATCGTCACGCTGTCGGATGCCGCCCTGACCGCCGCCATGGCGCAGGCCCCCGCCATGGCCGCCAGGATCGCCGAACCGCCGGCCCGGCGCGGCCACGCCCCCTCGGCCACCGCCCTGGCAGTGCTGTACGAGCAAGGCGCCGGAGTGCCACGCGATACCGCCCAGTCGGCGCGCTGGTACGCGGTGGCGGCCGCCGGCTTCGGCGGTCCCGACAGCGAGCGCCGCGACGCCCGCAAGCGGCTGGCCGGCTTCAGCGCCGCCGACCGCCTCGCCGCCGCCCGTCTGCTGCTGCAGGCCCAGGGCAAGTCGCCGATGGCGCCGCTGGGCGCGGTGAGTCCCGATCGTCTGGTGGAAATGGCGGGGCGGTAGCCAGCGGCTACTCCGGCTCCGGCCCGGTCTCGACGTCGATGGGAACGCCGGGCTGCAGCTTGGAGGTGCGGATGGCCAGCGCGCTCTTGACGTGGCTGATATTGGGCGCCGCGGTGAGGCGGGTGGTCAGGAAGCGCTGGTAGTCGTCCCAGTCGTGCGCCACCACCTTCAGCAGGAAGTCGGTCTCGCCGGCCAGCATGTGGCACTCGCGCACCTCGGGCCAGCCCTTGACCAGGTCCTCGAACGCCTTGAGATCGGCCTCGGCCTGGCTGTTCAGCCCGACATGGGCGAAGACGGTGACGTTGAAGGACAGGGCGGACGGGTCGATATCGCAATGATAGCCCTTGATGAAGCCGGCGTCCTCCAGGGCCCGCACCCGGCGCAGGCAGGGCGGCGCCGAGATGCCGGCGCGACGAGCCAGCTCGACATTGGTCATCCGACCGTCGGCCTGTAGATCCGCCAAAATGCGGCGGTCTATCCGGTCGAGTTTGACCCGTTGCATTATCTTGCTCCAAACGAACCCCGATTCGCGAAATTATATTACTCCGCTCCCCGGGTGGCGCCAAGGGGCAGTTTGTCGCGCCGCGAAATAAAATTCCGCAGCGTCGGGTCATACACCGGGGTATAGCCTGAATGTCGAGGTTTTTTCCCCTCCTGCCTCCCTTTTTGTAATCATTCCATCTTGCGTCGTCGGCGGTTCCGAATTAGATTTGCCCTCACAGCTTCACCCCCATTCGAGGGAGACACCCATGTCCGATGCGAGCCCGGCACCCGTTTCACTGGTGGGCACCCCGGCCCCCGACTTCACCGCCCCGGCGGTGATGCCCAGCAATGAGATCGATGGCGCCTTCAACCTGAAGTCCTATCTGGCCGGGTCCTACGGCCTGGTGTTCTTCTACCCGTTGGATTTCACCTTCGTCTGCCCGTCCGAGATTCTGGCCCACGACCATCGCTTGGCCACCTTCGCCGAAAAGAACGTCAAGGTTGTGGCGGTCAGCGTCGATTCCCACTTTACCCACCTGGCGTGGAAGAACACCCCGGTGGACAAGGGCGGCCTGGGCAACGTGCAGTTCCCCATGGTGGCCGACCTGACCAAGAGCATCGCCAAGAGCTTCGGCGTCCTGCTGCCCGGTGGCGTCGCCCTGCGCGGCAGCTTCCTGATCGACCGCAATGGCGTGGTGCAGGTGGCGCATGTCAACAATCTGCCGCTGGGCCGCAACGTCGACGAGATGGTGCGCCTGGTCGACGCGCTGCAGTTCAACGAGGAACACGGCGAGGTTTGCCCCGCCGGCTGGCAGAAGGGCAAGGCCGGCATGAAGGCCAGCCCGGACGGCGTCGCCAAGTATCTGGCACAGCACGGCAAGGAACTCTAGGCGACAGGCTCGCCGGGACGAGGGCGACACGGCCGAGTGTCGTGTCGCCCTTTCCGGCGTGCCGGCTTGCCAGCACCGCTGCCGCCCCCTTACACTCGCGCGTCAACATCGTCTCGGGCAGGAATACTCATGGCCACCTACAGCACCAAGGTCCTCATCCTGGGTTCCGGCCCGGCCGGTTGCACCGCCGCCATCTACGCCGCGCGCGCCAATCTCGAACCGATCCTGGTGGCCGGCCTGCAGCCCGGTGGTCAGCTCACCATCACCACCGACGTCGAGAATTATCCCGGCTTCGCCGACGCCATCCAGGGTCCATGGCTGATGGATCAGATGCAGAAGCAGGCCGAGCATGTCGGCACCCGCTTTATGCACGACACCATCACCGCGATCGACTTTTCCAAGCGGCCCTTCGTCTGCACCGGCGATTCCGGCGACACCTATGTCGGCGACACCCTGGTGCTGTGCACTGGCGCCACGGCGCGCTGGCTGGGCATCGAGTCCGAGCGCAAGTTCCAGGGCTTTGGCGTTTCGGCCTGCGCCACCTGCGACGGCTTCTTCTTCCGCAACAAGGAAGTGGCGGTGATCGGCGGCGGCAACTCGGCGGTGGAGGAGGCCATCTACCTCGCCGGCATCGCCAGCAAGGTGACACTGGTGCATCGCCGCGATTCCTTGCGCGCCGAGAAGATCGCCCAGGACCGCCTGTTCGCCAATCCCAAGGTCTCGGTGGCATGGGACAGCGCCATCGACGAGATCGTCGGCACCGACAATCCGCCCGGCGTCACCGGCGTGCGGCTGAAGAATGTCAAGACCGGCGCCCTGACCACCCTGGAGGTGGACGGCGTCTTCATCGCCATCGGCCATACCCCCAACACCGAGTTGTTCAAGGGGGTGCTCGACATGGACGGCGAGGGCTATCTGATCACCACTCCCGGATCGACCGCCACCAACCTTCCCGGAGTGTTCGCGGCCGGCGACGTGCAGGACAAGATCTACCGCCAGGCGGTCACCGCCGCCGGTACCGGCTGCATGGCGGCATTGGAGGCCGAAAGATTCCTCGCGGCGCATGGACACGCGGCGGAAGTTGCTGCACAGTAGGGTCCGGTAATACCATTGATAGGGGCCGCCGCCCGAGAGTCGCGGCTGGGAGCGCGTGCCACAAATGGATTGGGACAAGCTGAGGGTCTTCCACGCCGTCGCCGAGGCGGGAAGCTTCACCCATGCCGGTGAGGTGCTCAACCTCAGTCAGTCCGCCGTCAGTCGTCAGATCAGCGCCCTTGAGGAGAGCCTCAACCTGCCGCTGTTCCACCGCCACGCCCGCGGCCTGATCCTCACCGAGCAGGGCGAACTGCTGTTCCGCACCGCGCGTGAGGTATTCTCCAAGCTGGCGATGACCGAGGCGCTGCTGACCGAAAGTCGCGAGCGGCCGCAGGGGCCCTTGAAGATCACCACCACCGTGGCCTTCGGCTCGCTGTGGCTGACGCCGCGCATCAAGGACTTCCTCGACCTCTACCCCGAGATTTCCGTGACCATGGTGCTGTTCGACGGCGAACTGGACCTGGCCATGCGCGAGGCCGACGTGGCCATCCGCCTGCTGCCGCCGCGCCAGCCCGATCTGGTGCAACGCCACCTGTTATCCATGCACTACAACGTCTATGCCGCCCCCGAGTATCTCAAGAAACACGGCATGCCCAAGGCGCCCGAGGATCTCGACCCGCACCACATTATCGTCTATGGCGATGACGCGCGCATCTCCGCCCCGGTGGCCAACGTCAACTGGCTGCTGGAAGCCGGCGCCAACCCGGCCCGGCCGCGCCGGCCGGTGCTGGAGGTCAACAACGTCTACGGCATGTACCGGGCGGTGAAAAGCGGCCTGGGCATCGCCGCCCTTCCCGACTACATGAGCCAGGAAGCCGACAACCTGGTGCATATCCTGCCCGAGATGCGCGGCCCCAAGCTGGATGCCTACTTCGTCTACCCCGAAGAACTGCGGCACTCCAAGCGCATCACCGTCTTCCGCGACTTTCTCCTGAGCAAGATCGCCGAGACGCCATAGCAGCGGCGGCGCCCGCCCGCGACCTATTGCCATCCCAAAGCGGCCGACAAGAGTTGACGGGTCCCTTTCACCGGGTCGTCACCCTATGAACTGCGCCTAGTCATGCGGCAACTGCATGCCCCTGTCGACATTTTTGGCATGGTTCAAACTTCGATAATGCCTTACATCAAGAGGCACAGATTGTTGCGGTGCAACACCTAGTGAGTTCCGGCGGGACCTCCCCGCCATCCTGCCCGGGTGCAACGCCCGGGTCCTAGGGGTCTCCGGACCCTACGTCTCCTAGACGTGAAGCCTCCCTGTTACCACTTGGCCCCGCAGGCAACTGCGGGGCTTTCTTTTTCAAGGGGTTAGCGGTTCCCGACAGGGTGCCGGGCCTACCACCTTGGGGCTTCGGTTGGGGCTGGGGACTAGAACAGTCCCCGGTTAGAGGGAATAACCAGGGACCGCGCTAATCGAACAGGCTGGAGACCGAGCGTTCTTCCGAGATGCGCTGGATGGATTCGGCCATCAGGGGGGCGATGGGGATCTGGCGGATGTTGCGCGCCACCTGCACGGCCTCGGTGGCCGGGATGGAATCGGTGATCACCAGTTCCTCCAACGGCGACGAGGTGACGCGGGCCACCGCCCCGCCCGACAGCACGCCGTGGGTGACATAGGCCGACACCGAGACGGCGCCGTGCTTCATCAGCGCCTCGGCGGCGTTGCACAGGGTGCCGGCGGAGTCGACGATGTCGTCCACCATGATGCAGCGGCGGCCCTTGACCTCGCCGATGATGTTCATCACCTCGGAGACACCGGCGCGCTCGCGGCGCTTGTCGATGATGGCGAGGTCTGCGTCGATGCGCTTGGCGATGGCGCGCGCCCGCACCACGCCGCCCACGTCGGGTGACACCACCATGACGTCGTCGCCGATGTAGCGGGCGCGGATGTCATTGGTGAACACCGGCGCGGAATACAGGTTATCCAGCGGAATGTCGAAGAAGCCCTGGATCTGACCCGAGTGCAGATCCAGCGTCACCACGCGGTCGGCACCGGCGGTGGTGATCAGGTTGGCCACCAGCTTGGCCGAGATCGGCGTGCGCGGGCCGGACTTGCGGTCCTGGCGGGCATAGCCGAAATAGGGGATCACCGCCGTGGTGCGCCGGGCCGAGCCGCGCCGCAGGGCGTCGAGGGTGACCAGCAGTTCCATCAGGTTGTCGTTGGTGGGAAAGCAGGTCGACTGGACGACGAAGACGTCCTCGCCACGGACGTTCTCACTGATCTCGACGAACACTTCCATGTCCGAGAAGCGCCGGATGCTGGCTTTGGTCAGCGACATGGTGAGGTATTCGGCGATCGCGGAGGCGAGGGGCCGGTTGCTGTTGCAGGCAAGAATTTTCATGGATTATACCCGTCGAGCGTGCTGGATTGGTGGTGCCGATCGCACCGATTCCCCGTCCGTCGCGGCACCCATCCTCCCGAGACCCGGATGTCTCGAAATCGGCCGCGCCCTAACTTCTTTCGCTCTTCGAAAACCGGCATCCGTATATCATTCGGCAACATTTCTGTAAACCGCCGTGGGATGGACATATCACTTATCGGAAGCCGCCCGCACGATTTCCGCCACACCCTCGGCGCCGCCGCCGGCGATGTCGCGCGCCAGGCCGCCCCAGGGCTGGTCGAGGCGGCCTGTCGGCACCTCACCCCGCTGGGCGGCGCGGCCAAGTTCGGTGTTGCCGCGGCTGACGATCCAGGCCACGTCGAGGATGGCGGCGCCACCGCTGCCCGGCACCGCCGAGGCCTTCGCCGTCACCACGGTCTCGGCATCGTCCCGCACCGCCAATCCGGCGAGGTCGAGGGCGGAGCGCATGGCCCGCTCCAGCGCCTTGTCGCCGTCGCCGGGCAGCCCGGCCGGCCCCACCAGCTTGACCTTGGGACGGCGATCGAGGGCCGCGACGAAGGGCTCGCCGCGCAGTGGCCCCGACAGGCGGTTGACCGCATCGGCGGCCATGGCCTTCACGACGTGCTCCTCGGCGCGAAGCGGGCGCTTCTGGTCATAGGTGGCGGCCACCCCGCCGTCGGGGGCGCGCAGGATCCAGCGCAGCAGGCCGCCCTCGTCAGAATTTTCCACCAGCCAGGCGCCGGTTGCCGGTTCGCGCAGGGTGGCGGGAATATCGGCGCGGCCGAACTGGTCCACCATGGCTTTGGCGAGGGCCGGCCCGAACGACACCTCGATGGGACGGACGGCGACGCCGCGCGGCGCCTGCGGCAGGGTCAGCGGATTGAAGCCCTCGGGGCGGAACGGCTGCGGAATCTCGGGGCAGGCGGCGACGAGGAGGGAGAGCGTCACCATGAGCCCTCTCTCCCAGCGGGGGAGGGCGCTCCCGCGCGGCATCACCGCTCCAGCACGATGGCCGAGAGCTGGCGGCCGTAGTCGGGTTCGCCGCGCAGGGTGCCGCGACGGTAGCTGTAGAAGCGGGTCTCGTCGCGGCAGGTATCGGCCGGAACGCGGGTGACTTCGGATATTCCCAAATGCGACAGGGCGCGCGACACGTAGCCCGGCAGATCAAAGAAAAAGTGGCCGGGGCGGGGCGCCGGGGCGAAATAGTCGGCGTTGCCGCTGTCCTCGGCGAGGAAGGGCTTGGGGAATTCGGGGCCGACCTCGTAGCTGCGCTGGCCGATGCAGGGGCCGACGGCGGCGATGATGGAGGCCTTCCTGGCCCCCAGGTCGAGCATGGCGGCGACGGTGTTGCGCAACACGCCTCCCAATGCGCCTTTCCAACCGGCATGGGCGGCGCCGATCACTCCAGTGTGGCGGTCGGCCAGCAGTACCGGGGCGCAGTCGGCGGTGAGGATACCCAGCGCGATGCCGGGCCGCGACGTCACCATGGCGTCGGCGGTGGGCCGCCGGTCGGACGGCCACAACGTGTCGACCACCACTACCTCGGCGGTATGGGCCTGGTAGAGGGTGGCCAGCGCCTCGGGCGGGTGGTCGAGCAGGGCCATGCAGCGGGCGCGGTTTTCCGCCACCGCCGCCGGGTCGTCCTGCGAGCCGGGGCCGCAGTTCAGCGAGGCATAGGGTCCCCGCGACACGCCACCCTCGCGGGTGAAGAAACCGTGGCGGATGCGGTTGAGTTCGTTCAGCGCGGACAGGGTGATCATGACAGTCGCTCGAAGCCTGGGGGAGGGGGCAGGGCGGGATGGGTGATCGCCAGCGTCTTGAACAAGGTGCCCATTTCGGCCGGGTCGATCAAGCGCCGCAGTTGCCGGGTGACGTCGGCCACGACCTCAGGCCCCCCCGACCGCGCCAAAATGCCGGCCCGGGCTGTGATCCCCAGGCGCATCAGCAGCTCCCCCTGGGCCAGCGGCCCCCACACCCGGGCGGTGCGGGCCGATTCCGCCAAGGCCTGGAAGTCCACATGGGCGGTGAGGTCGGCCTCGCCGGGAGTCTCCAGCACCGGGTGGTACTGGTGGCTGCGTACCGCCTGCAGGCTGTCGCCGGGGGCACTGGCGGCGGGACCGTAGTCGATGATCAGCGCCGCCCCGCCGTGGCGCGCTATTCGGTCTGCCAGGGCGGCGGCCAGGGCACGGCCGGCCTCGCACACCTCGGCGAGGCTGCCGTCGGGGGCATCGCGCACCCCCGGCGCAACATCCGGCCCGGCCTCGGGTCCCAGAACAAAGGCCAATCCGCCGGCGGTATCGAGCCCGATCAACCGTTCATGCCAGAGCCCCTGCCGCTTCTCGTATTGCCGGATGGGCAGGGCGTCGAACAGTTCGTTGGCCACCAGCAGCAGCGGGCCATCCGGCACCTGCTCGAAGCGCTCATGCCAGGCCACTTCGACGCCCTTCAACGTCTCGCGCTGACGGGCGCGCAGGGTCGGGCTGGTTTCCACCAGATGAATCTCGGCGGCCTTGCCAAAGGCCGGGACGGTGGCGGCGGCGCGCAGAATGTCCGACATCAGGGTGCCACGCCCCGGCCCCAGCTCGACCAGCACGACGCGGCCCGGCTGGCCCATCATCTGCCACACCACGACGCACCACAGGCCGACGATCTCGCCGAACATCTGGCTGATCTCGGGGGCGGTGGTGAAGTCGCCGCCGCGGCCGAAGGGATCGCGGCCCATGTAATAGCCGTGTTCGGGGTGACCCAGCGCCGCCGCCATGTAGTCGGCCACCGTGATCGGCCCGTGCTCGCGGATGCGCTCGGCCAGCAGCCGGGCGAGCGGGCTCACGGACATCAGTAGGGCTTCCGCACCCGCATGCGCCAGACGATCAACGCGGCCCCCACCAGGACGAAGGGCAGCGACAACACCTGGCCCATGGTGACGCCGGCGAACAGGAAGCCGAGATGGGCGTCGGGCTGGCGGAACAATTCGGCGATGATGCGGGCCAGGCCGTAGCCGGCGAGGAACACGCCCGACAGCACGCCGGTGCGTTCGCGCAGGCGGGGATAGCGCCACAGGGCGAACATCACCAGCCCCAGCACCAGACCCTCCAGCACCGCCTCGTAGAGCTGGCTGGGGTGGCGCGGGTCGGGGCCGCCACCGGGGAAGATCATCGCCCACGGCACATCGGGGGCGACGCGGCCGAACAGCTCGCCATTGATGAAGTTGGCGATGCGGCCGAAGTACAGGCCGATGGGCACGGCGCAGCAGATGGCGTCACCCACCGCGAACAGATTGTAACCGCGCTGCCGCGAGAACAGCACGATGGCGGTGATCACCCCCAGCGCGCCGCCGTGGAACGACATGCCGCCCTGCCACACCGCCAGGATCTCCAGCGGATTCTGCAGGTAATAGGCCGGCTTGTAGAACAGCACATAGCCCAGCCGGCCGCCCAGCACGACGCCCAGCGTCGCCCATACCAAAAAGTCGTCCACCGCTTCCTCGCGCATGGCACGCGGCGACTTGCTCACCAGGAATTTGACATAGCGCCAACCCGACAGCAGCCCCGCGATATAGGCGATGGCGTACCAGCGGATGGCGAACGGCCCCAACTGGATCAGGATGGGATCGATATGGGGATAGGCGATGGCCAGCACGGACTCAGCCTCGGGTCAACGATAGGGGTCGGGTGCCGCCAGGAAGTCGTGGACGTATTTGGCGACGCCTTCCTCCAGCGAGGTGAAGGGCTTGTCGTAGCCGGCCTGACGCAGGCGGGCCATGTTGGCCTCGGTGAAATACTGGTACTTGTCGCGGATCTCGATCGGGGTGTCGCGGAACTTGATCTGCGGCTCCTTGCCCAGCGAGCGATAGACCGCCGAGGCGAGGTCGAGGAAGCTGCGGGCCTTGCCGGTGCCGACGTTGAAGATGCCGTTGACCTGCGGGTTGTCCAGCAGCCACATCATCACATTGACGCAGTCGCCGATCCAGATGAAGTCGCGCAGCTGACCGCCGTCCTTGTAGTCGGGATGGTGCGAGCGGAACAGCTGGAACGGCCCGTTGCTCTCGGCGTGGGGGTGAACCTGCGACACCACGCTCTGCTGGTTGCCCTTGTGGTACTCGTTGGGGCCGTAGACGTTGAAGAACTTGAGGCCGGCCCACTGCGGCGGCCTGCGCGAGCCCACCGAAATCTTGCGCGCCACCCGGCGGTCGAACAGTTGCTTGGACCAGCCATAGGCATTCAGTGGGCGCAGCTTGGCGAGATGCTCCATGGACCAATCGTCGTCGAAGCCCTGCTTGCCGTCGCCGTAGGTCGCCGCCGACGAGGCGTAGATGAAGCGCACGTTGTTCATCGCGCACCACTTCCACAGCGCCAGCGACAGCGAGAAGTTGTTGGCGGCGATCTTGTCGGCGTCGGTCTCGGTGGTGGATGAGATCGCGCCCATATGGAAGATCACTTCCATATGCTTGCGGTTCGCCTCCAGGAAGTCGAACAGCTGCTCGGGATGGACGAGGTCGGCCAGCTCACGTTTGGCGATGTTGCGCCACTTGTCGTTGGAGCGCAGCCGGTCGCATGCCACCAGCTTGCCGGCGCCACGTTCTTCGAGGGCAGCCAGGATGTTGGAGCCGATGAAGCCGGCCCCGCCCGTCACGAGAATCATTCGGATCAGCTCCGGAAATGGGTCAGAGCCGTTATAGGCCGCCGGCCGGTGCGCCGCAAGGCATTGGGCTGATCTCCGGCGGGTTTGGCCGGAGGTGTCGGCACCGCGTGACGGCCGACGGTGTTGGCGCCGCCAGCGATGATCATCGCCATCGAGACGATGCGCCCGTCCTGGCGCACCGTCACATCGGTGCCGTCAATCCCGCCCCACACCCACCGCCCCTCCATCACTCGGGGGAGGGCACGACCAAGGAGGCCGAGTCGGGACTCAAGGAGGCGAGTTTCGACGCCGAGTGACAGACAGGACAGCTATCACTGACGACAGGCCTGCGTCCGGCTGCCTTTCGGCCCAGCACCTTCGGGGTCAATGTCGACGTTCGGCTCTCCGCCCGGGCAGCACCTCAATCAACATTGCCCCGTTTCAGGCGACATTCCACCTCCGAGTGGTACCCGAAAGACCCTTGCTTACCGCTGTTGCGCACGGGTCTGCCCTTAAGAGAGGCGGCACATGTTTTTTAATTTTCTCGCTTGTGCCAAATACCTTGCTTGGAGCGCCGTCTTGGCCATCGCCGGCCTGTCCTGGCCGGCAGTGGCCGATTGGGCTGCGACAGAGCCACCGCTGTCCCCCTTGCTGTCCTTGATGGCCCAAGCGGCGGGCGCTGCCGTGGCGTGCGGCGTCGTGGGCGTCGCGGCCTATCTCGTCGGCACCACCACCCGCCGCAAGCCGGTGGGGCCGTGGGCCAAGGCACTGGGAGCGGGAGACACCGACGCCCTCAAGGCGCTGCAGTCACTTGGCCACGGGGTGATCACCACCGACGCCAATGGCTTGCTGCAATATGTCAATCCGGAGGCTCAGGCCATCCTGGGCCAGCCGTTGAGCCTGCTGGCCAGCATGACCCTGTCCGACATCCTGCAACCCTTCCCCAACGGCAGCCCTACGGGGACACGGGCGGTGGCACTGGCCAAGCCGGACGGCTCGACCGTGTATGTGGAGCCCTCCGTCATTCCCATCCACGGCCGACATGGCGAGAACGTCGGCTCGGTGATGGTGCTGCAGGACGTCACCCAGGCCAGCAAGATGGCCAGCCAACTCGACTGGCAGACCACGCATGACGTGCTGACCGGCCTGATCAATCGCGTCGAATTCGAACGACAGGTTGCCGCCACCCTGGCCCGAACGCGGGAATTCGGCACGCCCGCCTGCGTCTGCCTGATCGACCTCGACCAGTTCAAGATCGTCAACGACCTGTGCGGCCATGGCGCCGGCGACAAGCTGCTGCGGGAGATGGCGGACCTGCTGAAGGGCCAGTTGCGACGCTCGGATATCGTCGCCCGCCTGAGCGGCGACGAGTTCGGCCTGCTGCTTGAGGACTGCGCCACCGAGAAGGGGGTCGAGTTGGCCCACAAGCTGCTGCAGGCCGCCCACGATTGGCGGTTTCACTGGGAAGGCAAGGTGTTTGTCATCGGCATGAGCATTGGCTTGGTGCCCACCGACCGGCATTTCGGCGATGTTTCAAACCTGCTCAGCATCGCCGACACCGTCTGCTATTCCGCCAAGGAGAATGGCCGCAACCGGGTCGAAGTCTTTGCGTCGAACGACGCGGTGATGATCCACCGTAAAGGGGAAATGGACTGGGCGGAACGCATCACTCGGGCGTTGGATACCGACCGCTTCGTACTCTATGAGCAACGGTATCGAAATCTCAGTAGCAGTTGCGATCGCAATCACCGGGAATTATTGGTCCGCATGGTCAACGACGATGGCTCGATCATCGCCCCCGATGCCTTCATCCCGGCGGCGGAGCGCTTCAATTTGATGTGCCGCCTGGACCAATGGGTCACCCGCAAGTCCTTCGCCATCTTCACCCAATGCGGCGACCGCCACACCGACCGATGGTCGATCAACTTGTCCGGCCAATCCCTGTCGGTCAAAAGCACCTTCGAGACCATCATGTGCCAGGCGGAAGCCCACGATATCGACCCGCAAGCGTTCTGCTTCGAGATTACGGAAACGGCAGCGATCCGCAGTATGAGCTTTGCGGCCGATCTCATCGCCAATCTGCGGCGCCAAGGCTTCACCTTCGCGCTTGATGACTTCGGCAGTGGCCTCAGCTCGTTTGAATACCTCAAGAATATCCCGGTGGACTATCTGAAGATCGATGGTGTGTTCGTCCGCAACATCATCAATGACCGGGTCAACCACGTCACCGTCAAGGCCATCACCGAGGTCGGGCACGCCATGAATCTCAAGGTCATCGCCGAATTCGTCGAGGACGAGGCCTCCATCATTCGCCTGAGCGAACTCGGAGTCGATTTCGCCCAAGGCTACGGCGTCGCCAGGCCGACCCCCCTCACCCCGCTGACCGCGTCCCAGGCGACCGCCGTGACAAGCCGAGGAGAATACCGATGATCGACAAGGATGATACCTTGGACCGCCTGATCGCTCTCGCCGAAAGTGTGGCGGCGGGCAACCACGCCGACGTGGACAAACTGATGGTGATGGCCGATGCCCAGTCGGGAAAGTCTAAGGTCACCGCTCTGGCCGAGGCTTTCGGCATGCTCGTGGTTCAGGTCGAGGCGCGAGAGTTCCAGCTCAGTTGCACCATCGGCGATCTCGAACGGACCCTGGCCGAGTTGGAGCACGCCAATTTCGACGCCCTGACCGGGCTGCCCAATCGCGCCATCTTCCAGGATCGCCTGCGCAAGACAGTCACCGCGGCCAAGACCTACAATCACCAGATGGCGGTAATGTTCATCGACCTCGATCATTTCAAATGGGTCAATGACAACCTGGGGCACGACGCCGGCGATGAACTACTGCGCATCGTCGCCAGCCGCATCGCTGGCTGCGTCCGCGCCGACGACATCGTCGCCCGCATCGGCGGCGACGAGTTTACCGTCATCCTGCCCATCGTGAGCGATGGCGGCGACGCCACCGACATCGCCGAACGCATCATCGCCGCCTTGGCCAGACCCATCGTCCTGCAAGCCGGCGAAGCCAGGGTCGGGGCATCGATCGGCATCGCCATGCTGGCCAGCCACGCCGCAGATACGCCGGAAGCCCTGCTGAAGAAGGCGGATACCGCCATGTACCTAGCCAAGGAAAATGGCCGCAATACCTTTAAAATCTATTCGGCATAAGCGGGCCATTGCAGGCGAGGGGGCGGGCTATCCGATGTCAGATGGTGCGCCCGCAACCACCATGGGATGATGCCGCCATGAACCACAGGGCGGCGCTCAGCGCCACAGGGAGGCCGTTATGATAGTGGTGAAGGAGTTTTGCGACGACGCAACCGTCCTGGCTCCACGACCGGGTGTAGACAGTTCCACCGCCAAGCAGTTCGAGGAAACCCTGCTGGCCGCCATCGAACGCGGCTCCGGCAAGGTGGTGATCGATTTCAGCGACCTCGACTACATCAGCAGCGCCGGACTACGCACCATCATCATCGGCGCCAAGGCCGCCAAGAGCAAGGGCGGCAAGCTGATACTGTGCAGCATGCGCAACCACATCCGCACCGTGTTCGACACTAGCGGCTTTTCCAAGTTGGTGCCCATCGTCGCACATCGCGAAGACGCCAGCTTCGCCGCCTAACCCGTTTGGAGCGCGGGCACCCTACCCGCATTCACCCCGGCACGGCCATTCCAGTGGGAGCGCCCCAGCGCACCCGCTGGAATGGCGCGTTCAAATGTCATGATGGCAAATACGCCTTATGACCACGATAGAATATCAGAATAGACAAATGATACCTCGGTCGGATGCGATAATGAACCGAATGGGTACCGAACACACATGCACATCTGTAAGCAACAGGTGTGACAATGCCCATTCCGGTTCGCGTGTCGGCTCTGCTGGCACTTATCCTTGCATTTTCATTAATGCTGACCGCAGCCCTGGGATACGCCAAGTTCCAGAAGGCGCTTGCCGGCGTCACCCTGGCACGCCAGCAGGTGACGGTCCGTGGCCTGGCCGACAGCATCGAGACCGGGCTTAACCTCGGCCTGCTGCTGAGTGAGGTGCAGAACCTCCGCCCGCTGGTGGAACAGGCCGCTCGCTCCCACCCCGACCTGCTGTTGGCCGAGGTTGTCGATTCGGCCGGCCGTCAAGTTTTCCAATACCAGAGCTCCGACACCGCCATTCATCGGTCATGGGCGAATCAGCTGGTGCCCGCCACCGGATGGACGCACTTCGGTCCCCGAACCATTGGGCTGGCCGAACCGCTGAACAATTCGTTTGGCCAGCGCGTCGGCGTCGTAGTGCTGGAATTCGCTCGCACCGGCTTCGACTCGACCCTGGCCGATATCTCGAAATTCACCATCGACCTGCTGCTGACGGTGGCGGGCGGCGGCGCCCTGCTGTGCGGCGCCCTGGGCCTGATCCTGCACCGCCCGCTCGACCGTACGCTGAAGCGAATGGAAGACGAGATGAATGCGTCGGCCTCGGGCGACCAGGCGATTTCGCCCCGCAGCATCACGGCCAGTGTGGCGCAGGACATTCGAGCCATCCGCGAGAAGCTTCACTATGAATGAACGACATTTCAGACTGATCACGCTGGCAATCCTGGTTGGGTCGATGGCCTTGCTGTCGGCCTCCATCGGGGCGCTGTCCTATCTGTCGCTCAGTCACTACGAGAAGCGGCTGATGCCCGAAATCCAGAGCAAGGCGCTGACTGTCGGCGCCGAACTGGCGCGTCGCTTCGGTCAGGCAGTGGAGTTCAGTGCCATCGAGGGGGTACGCGGTTCCCGCGAATTCTTCGATCGGACATTGGAACAAAACACCGAAATAGCCTATCTCGCGCTGGAGTCGGCGGCCGGTGCGATACTGATGGAACGGCGCGCTGCGGGCGTCACCACCACCTATGCCAAGGCTACCGCTCCCGAGCCCGACCACTCGGTGGTCAACTTCGACATCGCCATCGCCAATGGCGAGGTCACGCTGGGAACGCTGCATCTCGGGGTCAGCAGCAGCTATTCACGGCGCATCCTGCTGGAGCTGGTCTACGACGTCCTGACCATTCTGGTGGTGTCGCTGCTGATCACCTTCGGCTTGCTGTCGTTCATGATCCAGACCAGCGTTGCCGGTCGCCTTCACTCGGTGCTGGGCATACTGGACCGCATCAGGCAAGGCGATTTCCGCCCCCGCAGTCGGCCGTCGGGGTCGGACCGCATCGGACGTCTGCTCAATCACCTCGAAGGGGAAATGGCGTCACTGCGCCTGCTCTATCGCGACACCATGGCCAATCTCGAAGCCATGGGGCAGATGGCCAGCGAGGAGCGGCGAGTCCTGTTGCGCATCGGCCAGCGCAACCGCCTTGACGATCCGCCGGTCGACGACACCTCGACCGCCACCCGCCTGGCGGCCATGCGCCTGGTGGTATTCATCTTCTTCATCGCCGAAGAGATGACCCGGCCGTTCATGCCGCTCTTCATCAAGGACGTGGCCGGCAATTCCGGCGACGCGGCGCTGATCGTCAGCGTGCCACTGACCCTGTTCATGCTGACCGCCGCCTTCGCCCAGCCGTGCGGCGGCATGCTGATGCAGCGTCTGGGGCGCCGCCGGCTGTTTCTCGCGGCGGCGCTCCTCAGCGTCGCCGGCATGGCCTTGAGCGCGGTTGTCGTCTCCTATTGGCAACTGCTGCTGTTTCGTGGGCTGTCGGCGGCCGGCTACGGCGTGGTGTTCGTCTCCTGCCAGAGCTACGCCATCGACAATACCACTGCCAAGACCCGGGCCGGCGGCATCGCCATGTTCGTTGGCGGCATCATGGCGGCGGCGCTGTGCGGCCCATCAATCGGCGGCCTGGTCGCCGACCATTTCGGCTTCCGCATGGCCCTGCTGGTCGCCGCCGCCATCGCCCTGGGTGGCGCGGCGATCGGCCAGGCCGTGATGGCCGATTCCAATCAGCCAGCGGCGCCGCAGAAGCCGTTCACGCTTCGCGACGTCGGGGTCATCGTCTCCAACCGACGATTGCTGGCGCTGATCGTGCTGGTGGCCATCCCGGCCAAGCTGGTGCTGTCGGCGGTGCTGTTCTACCTGACGCCCATCTACCTGGCCGCCATGGGCGAGCCGCAGTCGGTGGTCGGCCGGGTCCTTATGATCTATGGCCTGGCGACCGTTTTGCTCGGTCCATTCGTCGCCCGCTTCGCCGACACCTACTGGCACCAGCGCCACTGGTTCGTGGGCCTCGGCGCCATCCTCTCGGGGTGTGGCTTCCTTCCGATCCTGTGGATGCCCGACAACTTCTGGGTGCTGGTCGCCGGCGTCGCTGCCTTGGGGATCGGCCAGGCGCTCAGCATGTCGCCGCAATTGGCCCTGGTGCCTGAGCTCGCCGCCCGCGAATGCCACGAGATGGGCGCCTCCGTGGTGCTCGGCATCTTCCGCCTGATCGAACGCACCGGCGGATCGTTGGGGCCGCTGGCAGCCGGTGCGCTGGCCGGCTCGCTGGGCAACGGAAGCGCCATCGCCTGGATTGGCCAGGTCGTCCTGATGACCGGCCTCGGGTTCCTCTTCTCCGTGCTGTTCCTCACCCCCCGCCCCGCCTCCGAAGCGAAAGGATGAGTACCATGTCGCCACTCCCCAAATTGACATCGGCCACCCGCTCCCGCCCGATTCCCCCGGCGTGGCCCTTCGACTCCGAGGCTCTGAGGGTGGTCGAGCAGTCGGTGCTCTATTGCGATTTCGCCCGCCGCGACGCCACCGGCAGCAGCGACGCGCGCGCCGTCATCCGCTTCCTGACCACCGCCGACATCGACGCCGCCGAGGAACTGAACCTCGCCGTGCTGTGCCGCCTGCCGCATCCCCACATCCTGCGCCGGGAAGGGCGCGACTACCTGACGCAGCACGTGCGCGAGCGCGGCCGCTGTATCGGTGCGTTCAGCGGCAACGAGATGATCGCCTTCACCGTCCTGTCGTTCCCGCGCGACGAGCCCGACAACCTGGGCATCGACCTGGGCTTCGGCCGCGAGCAGCGCCTGCGGGTCTGCCATTTTGAACTGTCTGGCGTGCATCCCGATTTCCGCGGCCACCACTTGCATCGCACGATGAACTTGCTGCGGGCCCGCTTCGCCGGCGCCGCCGGCTACAACCACCTGTGCGGCACGGTTTCACCGCGCAATCCCTACAGTTTGCGCAACCACATGTCGGGAGGCATGGTGGTCCGCAAGCTGGTGCAGAAATACGGCGGCATGGATCGCTACATCATCTACCGGAACTACAACCAGATGACGGCGCTGCGGCCCGGCGCCATGGCCGCCGCGGTGACCTGCGAGTGTCTGGACATCCAGGCCCAGAAGGCGCTGCTGAACGAGAATTACTGGGGCATCTCGGTCGACAAGCCCGAAGGCGGCGTCTGGCAGATCACCTATGTCCCCGGTGCGATGGTGGACGTCCAATGAAGAGCCGCCTGCTCTCGGGAGGGGCGCTGCTCCTGGCCGTCGCGCTGACGTCCGGAGCGGCGGGAGGTGCGGAGGGACCGGCGCTCCAGCCGCTCACCATCTTCATGGTGCAATGGCGGGGACACACGCCGACCGACGACGGATTTCGCGACTATCTGGCCTCGGAAAACGTGCCGGTGCGCTACGTGCTGGTCAACGCCGATCGCAAGGTCGAGGCGCTGCCGGAGATCGTCGCCAAGATCAAGGCGGCCAAGCCCGACCTGGTTTATGCCTGGGGATTGGCGGCGACCGAGGGGATCGTCGGCACACTTGACTCCGTTGCGACCACCCCCGGTCATTATGTCACCGACATTCCGGTAGTGGGTTGCACCGTCGCCGACCCGGTGACCAGTGGCCTCTCGCCCAGTTGGCAGACTTCGGGCCGCAACTTCACCGGCGTATCCCACGTGCCGCCGGTGGCGGTGCAGGTCAACGCCATGAAGGTCTACGACGATCTCAAGTCCCTGGCCGTACTCTACAACCCCACCGAACAGAGCCCCATGACCGCGTTGGTGGAGTTACGCCAGCTCGCGGCCAAGGAGGGCTTCCGGCTGGAGGAATTCCCCATCCCTCTCGATAGCAAGGGCAAACCGGACGCCGCGGCGCTACCCGACCTGATCACCAAAATCGCAACGCGCAAGCCGACCTTCATGTATATGGGGCCGGACTCGTTCCTGGCGGTGCACCGCCACATCGTCACCCAGGAGGCCAACCGCCAGGGCCTGCCCACATTCGGCGCCGCCGAGGTCTTCATTCGCGAAGCGCCCGGGCTGGTGGGACTCGTCAGCCGCTACTACAACGTCGGCCAATATTGCGCGTTCAAGGCCAAGGAAATCCTGGTCAACAAGCGTCACCCCAAGGACATCCCATTCGATACCCTCAAGCGATTTTCCTATATCGTCAACAAGTCGACGACCCGAAAGCTGAAGTACTATCCGCCACTCTCAATCATCAACTTCATCGAGATCGTCGAGGGTGATTGATCCGACACTTCCCTCTCCAAGCGGCCTACGGGATTCACACATCTCGTGGGCCGGCGACCCGCCCCCCTAGTACCGGCGAACGCTCGATCTGACTCGGCTGTGCGTGCCAGACGGTCGCGGGCGTGAATCACTGGGGTTCCGCCATATGCCGGGGGAAACCATGTTCGGTGGGCTCAAGATGTCGGAATCCATGGCGGCGGGAGAGCTTCTGGCCTGGACGCGGCATTGCGGGTAGCGGCAGCAACACCCTGGCCGTCCCGGAAAATATCACCCTCGTCCCGCTGCCGCCCTGTTCCCCCGAGTGCACCCCGGTCGAGCGGATCCGGCTGTTCCTGCACGAGCGCTTTCCGTCGCTCGCCGGTATTATGAGGCTGTCCGAATTTCCGGGGCCAGCTCTCTTTATTGGCATGTTAAGCGAACGCTATCAGGCTTAGCTCAGGTTCGCTGCCTGCTGCACCGAGGTGAAGGAATCGAGGTCGAGCAGCAGGCTCACCGCCACCGTCATGGTGCGGCTGCCGGTACGCTCGACCAAGCGAGCGTGCGGGGGAATGTCGGGGTATTCGAAAAGCCGCTCGACCACCCACTCGCCGCCATAGGTGCCGGCCTTGCGGAAGACGTCGCCTACCCGCACTTCGTCGCTGCCCTTGCGGCGCCCGAACAGGCTCATGGCGCGGAGGCGGCCCCTTTGGCCGCCGTGAACACGTCCACCCTCACCACCATCTCTCTCGTCTCCAAGAGCCGCCAACGGCTCGCCCATACCAGTCGTGTATCCCGCCCAACCGACGATGTCGAGGGCGATGATACAATAGTCGTGGACAACCCCGGCAATTCGCGCCTGCAACCGATCATTTCGAGCCCCTTCCACCCTCCCACACCCCAATGCTATAACCGCTGCGTCCGCCGACAACGCGGGCATGCGTCCCGGTAGCTCAGCAGGATAGAGCAACAGTTTCCTAAACTGTAGGCCAGGGGTTCGAATCCCTTCCGGGACGCCAATTTTCTCTAATGTATTGAAATAGTTAGCGAATTCGCTCCGTTGTCGACAAGCACGTTGGCCGCAATGTACAACATTGCCATGGCTGACAACGACATGCTCGAAACCGACTTTCTGTTCCAACCACGCGGCCCCGGCACCGGCTGGTGTTTCCGTATGATCACCCCGGCTGCCCTGGTCGGGAAGCTGAACCCAAGGACCGAACGGCCCTATGGGCGCGAGATTAGGGAAGGGCTTGGAACCCGGAACCTCAAGGACGCACGGAAGCTCCGTGACCTCTACCTGGGCAAGATCAGGCTGGAGGAGTCCGGGATAGTCGCCTCTGCCCGCAGCCACAAGCTGGCCGAGGACGATCCCCAGGGGGGCGAGTATCGGGCCGCCCGGTCACGTCAGTATGCCGAGGCGGTCAAGGACGAGGCCCAGCAGACCAATCTCGCCTATGACGCCACCGTGCGGTTCAAGGATGAACTGGCCAAGCTGAACTAACAGCGGGCCAGCGGTGCCTTGTCGGGGGAAGCCTACGCCCGCCGCTACAAGGAACTGGAGCAGGACAAACTGGCCGCCAGCCGCGACTGGCAGGATGGCGCCATCCGGGCGGTGCGGGCCTATGTGGATGAGGCCAGCAATGCGGCGGCTTCTGCCGAGCGGGCCATGTCCGGGGCGTTGCGGGCCAGCGAGGACGCTTTCGTCAAATGGGCCACCACCGGAAAGCTGGCCGGGCAGGATCTATTCAACAGCTTGGCCGAAGAGGCGCTACGTGCCGCCTGGCGCATGGCGGTGGTGGCGCCCTTGTTCGGCGGGGCCAGCGGTGGGCTGTTCGGCGGCATGATCGCCAGTGTCGGCAGTTTCTTCGCGGGCACCGGTTCAGCCGGGGCCGGCAGCGGCGGCTCGGTGCCGGTGCCCGACACCGGCAACTTCGCCATCGCCCATACCGGTGGCCTGATCGGTTTGGACCGGTTGGCAACCCGCTTGTACAGCGCCTCGGTGTTTACCGGGGCGCCCAAATATCACACCGGCGGTCTGGTGGCGGGCGAGCGGCCGATCATCGCCCGTGTCGGCGAGGGCGTCTTCACCCCCCGGCAGATGGACAATGCCGACCGCATCCTGACTGCCGCCTTGGCGCAGCCGGCTTCGGTGGGCGTCGTGGTCACGGTCAACAACAACGCACCGGGCACCCAGGCCCGCGCCGAGCAGTCCCAGGGGGCCGATGGCCGCATCCATCTCGACATCATCGTCGAGGAGATCGAGGGCCGCATGAGGCGCCGCATCGGTCGCGGCGAAGGCATGGCCCCGGTGCTGGAGCACCGCTATGGGCTCAATCCGGCAGCGGGGTCGTATCGGTGAGCGGTCGGTCAGGACTGGAAATGGCGTTCGCTGTCCACGGAATGGTGCAGCACGCGCACGACGAAGATGCCTGTATCGTCGATCAAATAGTAGATCACATGCGCGGCATGGGCGTGGCGCAACAATCCTTGTCGGGAAAGGCCGGACGGACGCCCCAGCCGGGGATTATCGGCCAGCATTCGCAAGCAGCCCGACAGATCATGGCAATAGGCGTCCGCCTGGGCTTCGCCGAAGCTCCGGAAGGAATAGACGTAGATCTCGGCCAGATCGCCATCGGCGGCATTGGAGAGGACGTAGTCAGCCATTCCGCAGGCGGGCCTTGGCCTCGGCCATGATGTCGTCGGCCTTGCGCGGGCTGCGTCCGCTCTCCAGCCCCTCGGCGATGGCCGCCTCCAGCGCCTGGGCGCGCCGTTGGTCGTGGCGGATCAGGTCGCGGATGTAGTCGCTGGCATTGGCGTACTCGCCGCCTTTGATCTGGGCTTCCACCCAGTCCCGCATGGGATCGGGCAGGGAAACGTTCATGGTCGCCATGGGCACCTCCTGTCGACGCCAATATGGCATGCTTTGCCAAAGAATGCCATTAACCGGGTGAGCCGATGACCACCATTTCCTGGCCCGCCCGCCTGCCCCTGCCGACCTACGACGGCTATGCCGTCGAGCCGCAGGACGCCACCACCCGCACCGACATGGAGGCGGGACCGGCGCGGCAGCGGCGGCGCTTCACCAGCGTGCCCACCCGTGTCCCGGTACGCTGGCGGTTGTCGCAGATGGATTTCGCCACCTTCGAGGCGTGGTTCCGCCTCAAAATCTCCGGTGGGGCCGAATGGTTCGCCATCGACCTGCTCAGCGGGATCGGCGTTGCTCCGCACGAGGCCCGTTTCCTCGGCCAAGGCGGCAGCCCCTACCGGGCCGTTCCCAGCCGGGGCGGCACCTGGATCGTCACCTCGGTGCTGGAGGTGCGCCAGCGCCCGATTCTTGACGAAGGGACGCTGGATATTCTGCTCGAAGCCGAACCGGTGGCGCTCCTGGTCGCCATCGGACAGTTGCATTCCATCCTGCATGCCGGCCTGCCCGGCGCGGAGCGCCGAATCATTGACGAATTGGGCCTGCGGCCCAGTGCGGAGTCCTGGTAGCCCATGTCCCTGCAAGACGATCTTCAGACCGCCGTCGCCAAGGTGACGGCGGACAGCGGCCTGTTGCACCGCATCGTCCACGGCGACACCGCCACGACCGTCGTCACCGAGGGCGGTCCGGTCAAGTCCGTGGCCAAGGCCATCGCCGACGTCGAGGAGAGTCGCCATCGCGAGGCCGGCGACCTGGTCGGCGCGGTTGCCGCCGCCCGCCAGGCAAAGGACGCAGCGGCGGAATCCGCGGCCACGGCCGGAACCATGGCGGATGAAGCAAACGCCGCATTCGGCCGGGCCAATGCCGCCGCGCTGGCCGCCGAAAGCGGGATTGGCGATCTGGTCGCCCGGGCGAAGGCCGAGACCCAGACCACGATCGCCGCCGCCGCTGCTGCCGCCTTCGATGCCCAAGATGCCGCCGCCGAAGCCCGCGCCCACAGCGCCCGCTTCGCCCTGCCCATCGAGGAGGTGGCGCGGCGGGCGCTGACGGCGCAGGCGCGGCAGGTGGCCGGGACCCGCGACACGCTCTCCCTGTTCTCCGCCTTCGCCGACGACGCCGGACGATCCGAAGCATCGGCCAAGGCCAGCGCCGACGAAGCCGCGCGCCAGGCGGAGATCGCCACCGGACAGGTGGCGGCCGCCGTCCAGGCGGTCGAGGACGCCCGTAGCCACGCCGGCGAGGCCGCCGCCCTCGTCGATGCCGCCGGAGAGCGGCTGCGCACCCTCACCGAAGCGGCGGCCGATGATGCAGGTCGCCACCGCCGGTGCCGCCGCCGCAGACGCGGAGGAAGCGGCGGCAGAAGCCCGTGCCCATGCCGCCCGCTTCGCCTTGCCCATAGAGGTGGTGGCACGCCGGGCCCTGGCGGCGCAGAGCCGGCAAGTGGCCGGCACCCGTGACACCCTCACGATGTTCTCTGCCTTCGCCGACGAGGCCGGACGATCCGAGGCCGCGGCGAAGGCCAGCGCCGACGAAGCTGCCCGACAGGCCGGACTCGTGGCCGAGCAGATGGTGGCTGCTGCTCAGGCCGTTGACGAAGCCCGCGCCGCCCTCGATGCCGAACACCGCCGGCTGCGGGGCGCCCGCGACGATCTGCTGCGTTTCGTCGCTGTCATCGAGTCCTGACCATGCCCACCCTGCAAGAACGCATCGACGCCTTCTTCGCCGATCCCCTGGCCGACATCGACGCCCAGCGACAGGCGCTCGACGCCATGGTGGTGGTGCCCAACACCGCCGCCCGCGACGCCATTCCGCTGTCCGATCGCCCCCTGAACCTGTGGGTCAAGGTCGAGGTCCCCGAGGGGCTGTTCCGCTGGGATGGCGCCGTTTGGGAGCCGTTTTCTGCCCTCGATGCCCTGCTGCCCGCACCCGTCACCCCGCGCCAGCCCGCCGATGCCGGCGAGTTGCTTGAGGACATGGCGCTGCTGGGCATCGATCTCCTGTAATTCCATCCACGGAGGACTACGCTCGTGTCCATTGCATCCCTTCGCAGTCAGATCGAGACGATCAAGGGGCGGGGTCAGAATCTGGCCGCCGCCAGCGGCCAGGATGGCGCCTCGGCCCGTGATCTCGTCTATCTCGCCAAGGCGGTTGAAGCCATGGTCGGCGCCGATGCCCTGCTCGGCCTGATCGACGAGACCGGACGCCCGGCCGAGATCATCATCGTCGCCTCGCCCGGCACCGCAATCATCGCCCTCGCCGACGATCAGGTGGCCCGCGACGTGGTGGTGTTCCGCCCCGACCAGGGGACGTATTCCGCGCCCTTCGTGACGATCCACGCCCCCACGCGCGGTTGAGCGGCCGTCATCGACAACGAACTGCCCGTCCCGGTGCGGATCAAGACGGCGAACCAGGGTACTCATGCGGTGATCGGCGCCGGCAAACGCGGCTGGGTGTACTGCGATGGCGGCGTGGTGGACCATGTGTTCGACCTGACCGCCGCCGTTGCCGCTGCCGCCTCGCCGCTGGCAGCGCGCGGCGACATCTATGTGCGCGACGCCGGTGGCAACGCCCGTCTGGCAGTTGGCGAGCCGTCCAAATTCCTCGGTTCCGATGGCACTGACCCGAAATGGCTGCTGCCGCCGGGCCGACCGAACACGCGGGTCCGCTATCTCGCCAACGACTTCATCGCCCGAGACCTGGATGGCAATCCGATTCCCGGCGGCTCCACTGTGTCGCTGGTGGCGACGCCGCGTCTCGCCAATTTGATCGCCGACACCGTGACGTTCCCCGACCACGCCAACATCGGCATCTGGGACGCCGACAGCCAGTCCTGCATGACTTCGATCTATCGCGGTCTGGCGGCGGTGTTCCATGATGGTGGCGCCTCCATCTGGGGCAATTCCAATTCGGGCCGCAACGGCGATCCCAATGGCTCGCATTGGCCGCACTTCCTGCCGGCCCTCTACCGCACCACCAATGAGGGCCACCTGGTCACCGAGAGCCTGACCGATGCCGCCATCAAGCAGGTCTACGGCAATTACGGCACCACCATGATCCTGCTGGAGAATGGCGAGCTCTACGCCACCGGTTATGGCGGGCACGGCCAGCAGGGCGACGGCACCACCTCGAGCAAGTCGTTCTTCCAGCGCATCCTGTTTCCCGGCGATGCCGGCGCGGTGCGCTACGTCGTCTCCACCTGCATGACCGGCCCGGACAACAGTGCCGCGTTCTACGCCCTGATGGAGGACGGCGACGTCTATTCCTGGGGCTACAACGGCTATGGCCAACTCGGTCTGGGCGACACCGTCAATCGGACCATGCCGACCAAGCTTGCGACCTTCAATCAGAACGTCCAGTGCATCGTGGCGGCGGGCGGCTCCTACGGCTTCGCCCATTTCGTCACCACCGACAACAAGCTCCATGCCTGCGGCTACAACGGGTGCGGCAATCTGGGCGACAGCACGGCGGCCAACAAGCCTGCGCCGGTGCTGATCGATTCCGGGCCGGTGGTGAAATGCGCCAATACCGGCTACGGCTCGCACAACTTCGCCTTCTACATCAAGGCGGACGGCAAGCTCTACGCCATGGGCTTCAATGAGAGCGGGCAGCTTGGCGACAACTCGACCACCCAGCGCAATTCCCCGGTGCTGGTCAGCAACCTCGGACTGACCGATCCGACAAAGGTGATCGATATCTGGGCCTATGGCGCCCGTTACGGCTCGGGCGGCTTCGCCCTGACCAAGAACGGACAGTTCTGGGCCTGGGGGCAGAACGCCAACGGTCAGCTCGGCCTGGGCGATACGACCAGCCGGCAGGCCCCGGCCCTGGTTCCCGGCGTCGAGCATGTCTCGCAGGTCGTCTCGCCGACCACGGGGATCAGCCAGGCCACCCAGTACCACTACAACAACGTCCTGATCCTGCGCCACGCCACCGCCGCCGACCGCATCGCGCGCAAGAACGGCTATCCCATGACCGTCGGCTACGGCAGCGCCTTCATCGGCACCCCGAATGCCGCCAACCCCACCACCGCGTTCAAGTATGTCGGCCTGCCGCCGAAGTACCACGGCAAGATCCGGCGCATCGCCTGCTCGGGATACCACGACGGCACCGCCAACGCCGAACAGGACGCCTACGCCCTGGCCATGGACGGCACCGTCTTCGCCTGGGGGCCGTCGACCAACTATTCGCTTGGCGACTGGATGAACACCAACAGCATCTGCCCGCAGCCGCTGCGGTTCTGATCGGAGGAGACCGTCATGAAGATCTACGCCTATACCCCCGCCAATGCCCTGCATTGGGTGCCGGCCGATCAGTACGAGTCGCTCGGCCAGTGCGGCGGCAAGCATTACTTCGCCATCCCGGACGATGCGGAAATCCCCGATCAGCCCGAGGACATCGGCTTTGGCCAGATCACCGATGCCGACGATTTGCGTCCGCCCCCAGCGGCACGGTGATCCTGGATACGCTGGAAATCTGGCATCCCAGCTTTACCGAGCCGATCCGGGTGGTCCGCGACCATGCCGATCTCACTGCCCGGCTGGAGGCCGGTGCTCCCCGTGAAGGCGGCAAACAGGTCACCTTCGCAGCACTCGCCTTCGAGTTCACGCCGCCGCCGGTGGATACCGCTCCGGTACCGGAAATCACCGTCACCCTCGACAATGTCGGCAGCGACATCACCGATGCTCTCGAGGGGGCCGCCATCAGCCAGCAGGTGATCGAGATCACCTGGCGGCCCTATCTCTCAACCGACCTCGACGGCCCCCATATGGACCCGCCCATCACCATGACCCTGACCGATGTCGAGGCCGACACCATGAGGGTCACGGGGCGTGCCCGCATGCTGGATGCCGGCAACAAGTCCTTCCCGTCCGTCACCTATACCGCCCAGCGCTTTCCCGGACTGGCGCGGTGATCTTCGCAGGGCGCTGCCCTGCACCTGCCAGGGACTCGTCCCTGGACCCCATTCCTTCGAGGGCATCATGCATTGGGCTGCCGCTTATATCGGCCTGCCATGGTCCGTCCATGGCAGCGGGCCGGACTCATTCAATTGCTGGGAATTCGTCCGCATGGTGCAGGCCCGCCATTTCGGCCGCCTGCTGCCCGAGATCAGCAATCCCGAAGACATGCTGGTCATGGGCCGGACCTTCCGCGATCACCCCGAGCGGCAGCGGTGGGCCAAGGTTGACCCGCCTGCAGAAGGCGATTGCGTCCTGCTGCGCCGGTCCCGCCATCCCATCCATGTCGGCGTCTGGCTCGATGTGGACGGCGGCGGCGTCCTGCATTGCGCCGAGGGTGCCGGGGTGGTGTTCCAGCGTTCGGACGCGCTCGCGCTCAACGGCTGGGCCATCGAAGGCTTCTACCGGTTCATC
>CAJANL010000012.1 GCA_903941105.1 uncultured Rhodospirillaceae bacterium | reverse complement strand
TCGTGGGCGGCGATGCCGATCCCGCCCAGCAGGGAGATGGCGAACCAATCGCCGCCATCGGCCAGCTTCAGGCGAAACCATGCCTCGAAGGTGGCGAAGTCCACTGCCGACATGCGCCACCGCACCGGGATACGGGTGGGCGTTTGCGTGAACCGCCGCCGCTGCCGGGCTGGGCCGGATTCCATGTCGGTGCGGGTAACGGCGGATTCCGGTTCCAGGGCATAGCCGTCATAGGTCGGTAGCGGCAGTCGAGCGGGCCAAGAGACGAGTGTGGTCATGGGATGGCCATTTCCTTGTCCGACGCCGATAGCCTTGCACGCCTCGACGGCAATGGCATATTATGCCATGAACATGCTTTATGGAGCGCCGCCATGCCGACCCGGAACGTCGTCCTGACCGATCATCAGTCGGAGCTCATCGAGCGGCTGGTGACCTCAGGTCGCTATCAAAACGCCAGCGAAGTGCTGCGCGAGGGACTGCGCCTGATCGAGGTTCGCGACATGGAGGACCAAGCCCGTCTTGAAACACTTCGAGCGGCAATCCAAGTCGGGATCGACGATATCGAGGCTGGTCGTTACACCGTCCTCCGAGGTGAGCGTGAGCTGAAGAGCCACCTTAAGCGTCTGGCGGATGCGGCTATCGCAGGACTTCCTGCTGAATGACGATCACTTGGGACGTGTACCTTTCGACTGCGGCTGAATCGGATTTCAGCGGCATCATCCGCTGGACCGCGGAGAATTTTGGTGCGGGTCAGGCGGCGATCTACGCGGAGATGATCGCTTCTGCGATGGCGACGCTAGCTGACGGCCCCGATGTTCTTGGTGCTAAACTTCGAAACGATCTCGGCGCGGGGATAGGCGTTCTTCATGTCGGGCGCTCCGGACACAAAGGCCGTCATATACTGGCGTTCCGTGTTGGCCCGTCCAAGACGATCGAAATCATCCGGATTCTGCACGACAGTATGGATTTACCCCGACACCTTGAGATGCCTCACTGAGCCTTACCGATATGTCCCTGCCGCCGGGTTCAGCCCATAGCGATGCTCCAGCATCGGGGCCATGCCCTCGCCGCGACCGATGCGGCGGCTCATGCGGCCCTCGATCTCCTCAACGATGATGTCGAGATGGATGCGGCCATCCGCCCCCTGAGATTGCTCTGCGCGGGCCTGGGTGCCCGACGCATGATTGTTGACCGTCACCACCACGCCCACCGCCGTCGGCTGCGATATGGCGGCATTCAGGATACGGTCGGCATTGTCCATCTGCTTTGGCGTGAAGACCCCCTCGCCGACACGGGCGACGATGGGGCGCTCTCCCGCCACCAGACCGCCGCCGTGGAATTTCGGCGCATTGGTGAAGACCGAGGAGCTGAAGGAACGAGTGTCGAGCCGGTCGAGACCGATCAGGCCGCCGGTATGGGCGATGGCGAAATTACCGGTATCGGGCACCGGCGTTGCACCGCCGGAACTGGCGCCGCCGGAAGCGGTCCCGGAAAAGAAACTGCCGATCCCGGCGATCATGCCGCCGAAGATGCCGCCACCGGCTCCGCCGAACAGCGGCGCTACCACCGACATGCGCCAAGCGGCGCGCAAAGCCTCCTCGGCCAGGCTGTTGAACAGATCCTGCCCGGCCAGCTTGCCGGTCATGGCCCATTTGACGAAGGCATCCTCGCTGGCCCGCAAGGCTCCCGACATGGCGCGTTCGGCGGAGGCGGCAGCATTGCTGGCTTCGTCGGCATAGGCCCGCACCGCTCGGATGGCGCCGTCCTGCCAATCGCGGCTGGCGGCCAGCTTATCCTGCTCCAACTCCCGATAGCGGCGGGTATAGGCTTCCTCGGATAGAACACCGCTGGCCCGCTGCTCGTTGAGCTTGGCGAGTTCCTCGGCGAAACGCTGGGTGGCGTCATAGGCCAAAGTGGTTTGGCGGGCCTCGTCCTTGACCGACTCGGCATATTGCCGCGAGCGGGCCGCCCGGTACTCATCCACCTTGGGATCGTCCTCTGCCAACTTGTGGCTGCGGGCGAATTTGGCGACATCATTGTCGATGGTGACGTCGCGGACTTTGGTGCGATCACTGCCGCGCACCGCCTCGGCCAGACGCACCTGGGCATCGATCTCGCGCTCCAGATCGGCGATGGCGCGAGCGGCCTCGCTGTTGGCGCGCGATTTCTGCACCTGGGCATAGGAGGCCGCCAGTTCGCCATTGGCATCACTCAGCCCCTTGGAAGCCTGCTCGGCCAGCCAGTTGGTGCGCTCCGCCAGGATGGTGTCGGCCACAGATCCCTTGGCGGAATCGGCGAGGCGATCATTGGCGGCGACTTCCTGCTCCAGCGAGCGGATCAGGCCGTTCTTTTGCTCCAGCAGCTTGGCGGCATCGATCCGGCGCAGCGCCCTGTCGTATTCGGCTACCGCCGCGCCGTTATTCTTGAAGGCGAACTCCAGAACCTTGGCGGCTCGGGCGGCTTCGATCTGGGCCTGTCCGCCGGTGCGGGCGGCTTCGGCCAGACGTTCCTGGCCACGGGCCTGGAGGTTTAAGCCCAGCACCTCGGCCTGGGCCTGGGCGGACATCTCTCCCGCCCCCTTGGCTTCGGCCTCGCGGGCCAGCAGATCCTTGATCT
>CAJANL010000011.1 GCA_903941105.1 uncultured Rhodospirillaceae bacterium | reverse complement strand
GGGCCCCTGGCTGATGGAGCAGATGCAGAAGCAGGCCGAGCATGTCGGCACCCGCTTCATGCACGACACCATCACCCATGTGGATTTCTCGAAGCGTCCCTTCGTCTGCACCGGTGATTCCGGCGACATTTACGAGGGCGACACCCTGGTGCTGTGCACCGGCGCCACCGCGCGCTGGCTGGGCATCGAATCCGAGCGCAAGTTCCAGGGCTTCGGCGTCTCGGCCTGCGCCACCTGCGACGGCTTCTTCTTCCGCAACAAGGAAGTGGCGGTGATCGGCGGCGGCAATTCGGCGGTGGAGGAGGCTATCTACCTGGCCGGCATCGCCTCGAAGGTGACGCTGGTGCATCGCCGCGACTCCCTGCGCGCCGAGAAGATCGCCCAGGACCGCCTGTTCGCCAATCCCAAGGTGGCGGTGGCCTGGGACAGCACGGTGGACGAGATCGTCGGTGGCGAGAACCCGCCCGGCGTCACCGGGGTGCGGCTGAAGAACGTCAAGACCGGCGCCCTGTCGACGCTGGCCGTGGACGGCGTGTTCGTCGCCATCGGCCACACCCCCAACACCGAGCTGTTCAAGGGCGTGCTGGACATGGACGACGAGGGCTATCTGGTGACCACGCCGGGCTCGACCGCCACCAACCTCCCCGGCGTGTTCGCCGCCGGCGACGTTCAGGACAAGATCTACCGCCAGGCGGTCACGGCGGCCGGCACCGGCTGCATGGCGGCCCTGGAGGCGGAAAGATTCCTTGCCATGCATGGACACGCGGCGGAAGTTGCGGCAGAGTAGTATCGGTAATACCAAGGGATAAGGGGAGCGGCACCCGAAGGCCGCGAGGGGAGCGCATTGCCACAAATGGATTGGGACAAGCTGAGGGTCTTCCACGCCGTCGCCGAGGCGGGAAGCTTCACCCATGCGGGTGAGGTGCTGAACCTCAGCCAGTCCGCCGTAAGCCGCCAGATCAGCGCGCTCGAGGAAAGCCTCAACCTGCCGCTGTTCCACCGCCACGCGCGGGGCCTGATCCTCACCGAGCAGGGCGAGCTGCTGTTCCGCACGGCCCGCGAGGTGTTCTCCAAGCTGGCCATGACCGAGGCGCTGCTGACCGAAAGCCGCGAGCGGCCGCAGGGACCGTTGAAGATCACCACCACGGTGGCGTTCGGCTCGCTGTGGCTGACACCGCGCATCAAGGACTTCCTCGACCTCTACCCCGAGATCCAGGTCACCATGGTGCTGTTCGACGGCGAGTTGGACCTGGCCATGCGCGAGGCCGACGTGGCCATCCGCCTGATGCCGCCGCGCCAGCCCGATTTGGTGCAGCGCCACCTGCTGTCCATGCACTACAACGTCTACGCCGCGCCGGAATACCTCAAGAAGCACGGCATGCCCAAGAGCCCCGAGGACCTGGACAGCCACCACATCGTGGTGTACGGCGACGACGCCCGCATCTCGCCGCCGGTGACGAATGTCAACTGGCTGCTGGAGGCCGGCGCCAACCCGTCGCGGCCGCGCAAGCCGGTGCTTGAGGTCAACAACGTCTACGGCATGTACCGGGCGGTCAAAAGCGGCCTGGGCATTGCGGCGCTGCCCGACTACATGAGCCAGGAGGCGGACAACTTGGTCCATATCCTGCCCGAAATGCGCGGTCCCAAGCTGGACGCCTATTTCGTCTATCCCGAAGAGCTGCGCCATTCCAAGCGCATCACGGTGTTCCGCGACTTCCTTCTGAGCAAGATCGCCGAAACGCCATAGCAGCGGCCTCGCCATCTGCGACAAATTGTCCTCCCCAAAAGGGTAGAAGATCGATCGTCTGGCAGATTTCGTAGGGGAATTACCCTATGAAAAATATCCAGTCATGCGGCAACTGCATGCCACTAGCGACATTTTTGGCATGGCTCCAGAATTGAGAATACGTTACATGAGTAGTCACAGGATGTTGCGCCGCAACACCTTGCGAAGTTTAGGGCGGAGACTCTCCGTCCTTCTGCCCCGGGTGCAATGCCCGGGTACTCCGGGTCTCCGGACCCTACGTCTCCTAGACGTGAAGCCTCCCTGTTACCACTTAGCCCCGCAGGCAACTGCGGGGCTTTTTTTTCAAGGGGCCCTCACTCCGGCTTAGGCAGTTGATCGCGGGCAGTGGCTTCGAACTCCAGGAGCTTCGCCTTCACCAAATCCTCGGTGATGGACATGCCCTTGGCCTGCATGTCTCCGACTAATTTGCGGATGACGTCCTGGTCGCCCGCCTCTTCGAAATCGGCGTGTACCACCTCCTTGCTGTAGGCCTCGGCGTCGGGCCCGGACAGCCCCATCTGTTCGGCGGCCCAAAGGCCGGTAAGCTTGTTGCGCCGCGCCGTGATCTTGAAATCGCTTTCTTCCTTGTGGGCGTGATGATGTTCCCGCATTCGATGCTTCTCGGTCGCCATGTCGATCTCCCTGGGCTATCGGACGTTAACGCCGGGGACCCGCGTTGGGGTTCGATGCTAGGCCCCAAGGGGTATAATCATTCATTTCGAGTTCATGTTTACTCCCCTAGGCTTGCCGCATCGTCATTACCGTAGGGTGCCGCCATGACCTCTTGTTTCGCCCGTGTTGCCGCTGTGGCGGCCTTGATCGCCATCCTTAGCCCGGGGGGTGTCGTCGGGGCTGTCGAGACTCATTCCCATGGCGACCCTGCCGGCGGGGTCCAGGGGTTGACCCTCGATCATGGCCGGAAATGGCAAACCGACGCACCATTGCGTGCCGGCATGGCGGGCATCCGCAACGACATGGCCGCGGCGCTGGGTCCCATCCATGCCAAGCGCTACTCGGCGGGTGACTATGACGCGCTGGCGGGGGCCGTCACGCAACGCATCGACGCCATCGCCCGCGATTGTCGCCTTCCCGAAGCCACCGACGCGCAATTGCACCTGGTGCTGGCCGAGATCATCGACGGGGTGGAGGTGATGAGGGGCAGGTCGCCCGACCGGTCGCTGGGGGCGGCAGGTGTCGTCGGGGCCCTCGACCGCTACCAGGCCCATTTCGACCATCCCGGCTGGCAGCCGGTCGGTCACTGATCCGGTTGGCCGGCGTAGGAAAACTACGCCGCCAGTCGAACATCCTCGGCGGCGTCGATGATCACCGCCCGGGCTTCCGGGAAACCGTTGAACTTGGTGACCAGCACGGTGGAGTAGGCGCCCATCAGCGACACTTCGATCCAGTCGCCCTCATCGGTGTCGGCCGGCAGCCAGTAGGGGCCGTCCATCGCATCCACGGAATCGCAGGTGGGGCCGTAGAAGGCGAACGGTGCCAGTTTCGCCGGATGTCCTTCGTCGCCCAGCCGGCGCACCGGATGCACGCCGGTCATCCACTTCAGCTCGGTGAGCAGGCCGTAATAGCCGTCGTTGAGGAACAGCGCGCCTTCCTTGCGCAACTCGACGCGCACCAGCACCGAGGCGGAGGGCGCGGCCAGCACGCGGCCGGGCTCGCACTGGAAGGTGCCGCGGAAATCAGGCATGGCCCGGTCCAGCGCCCGCTTGGCACCGGCGATGCAGGTGGCGAAGTCGGGCTCGGTGCCGCGGAACTGGGTGGGGAAACCGCCGCCGATGTCGATCACCTCGGGTGTGACGCCGGCCCGCTGGGCGGTGCGGCAGGCCATGGTGGTGGCGATCTCCCAGGCGGAGGCGTCCTCGCACTGCGAGCCCACATGGAAGGTCAGGCCATAGCGGTAGCCCATGGCGACGGCCAGGCCGATCAGCCGCACCGCCTCGTCCTCGGGGCAGCCGAACTTGGTGTCCAGCGGGAAACGCGCGCCATCGTTGGGCACCGTTAGCCGCAGCACCGGCAGCACGCCGCGGTCGCCCCGGGTGCACTCGGCGATCTTGCGCAGCTCGGCCTGGCAGTCGAAGGCGAAGTTGCGCACGCCCATGTCGTAGGCCTCGGCGATGTGCTCGCGCGACTTCACGGGATTCATGTAGTGCAGCACCGCATTGGGCTGCACCGCACGCACCGCGTTGATCTCATGGATCGAGGCGACGTCCCATTCCCGCACGCCACCGGCGGCCAGGGCACGCAGCACCTCGGGATGGTCGCAGACCTTGACGGCATAGGCCACCGTGCCCGGGAAGGTCCGAATGGCATCGCGCGCGGCGGCGGTTGCGGCGCCGGTGCGCAGCAGCAGGAGAGGGTCGGTGGGACGGAGCGCCGACAGCACAGCTTCGGCCCCCGAGAAACGATGGATCATGGTTGCCCCCAGCGCACGACGCAAGTGTGGGTAACCCGCCTCGCCTCCGCCGTGCGCCTCCGCCGTGCTTCGGTCTGTTGGGACAGCGGATTATGACCACCCGCGCCGGCATGTCAATAGCGAACCTATTGCAAAACGATATCGGTCTGCCATATAAGATGTTCTCGTTCCTCTGTCGGAGACTAGCAATGGCAGCCACCGTGCCCCCCGCCACCGCGACCGCGCCGCGGAAGAAGGCGGGAAAGCCCAAGGCCTCCGCAACGGCTTCCGCCGCCGTCGCCGTCGCCGTCGCCGGCCTCAAGAAGAAGGCGAAGAAGGACAAGAAGGACAAGCGGCCCAAGAAGAAGAACAAGGAAGCGGTGGTGCTCCGCTTCGAGGGCGAGCAGCTGGCGGCGGTGGACGAGCGGGCCCAGGCGCTCGGCCTGTCCCGTGCCGCCTGGGTGCGGATGATCGTTTCCCAGGCCTTGGCGGGGTAGCCCGCTAACAGCTGCGGAAAACTCCGCGCCACGTTGGGGCGAGACTCCCT
>CAJANL010000010.1 GCA_903941105.1 uncultured Rhodospirillaceae bacterium | reverse complement strand
GTGCGGTGGAACTGGTGGCCGACAAGGATGCCCGCACCCCCTTCGCCCCCGCCCTCGGCATGGGCGCCCGGGTGGCGGCCAAGGCACAGGCGCATGGCCTGATCCTGCGCGCCATGGGCGACTCGGTCGCCTTCGCCCCGCCCTTGATCATCACCGAGGCGGAAATCGAGGAGATGCTGGCGCGGTTCAGGGCGGCGCTGGACGAGGCGCTGCCGTAATCGCTACACCTTCTTCAGGAAGCACGTCTTCAGCACCAGGGTCGACTTGCCGTCGCGACACTCGATCTCCTCGGGATCATTGGTCAGGCGGATATTCTTGACCACGCTGCCGCGCTTCATGTTCATCGAGGTGCCCTTGACCTTGAGGTCCTTGATGAGTTGAGCCGAATCGCCGTCCTTGAGAATGGCGCCGTTGCTGTCCTTGGTGTCTTCCATCGCCGGTCATTGTTCCTTGTACGAGCTGTTATGCATATGGGAAAGCAGACCGAACCAAACGATTCCCACCGCGGCGGTTCCCAGCACCACGGGCCAGAATTCCGCCGCCGGCACCTTGGCGATAGTGCCCAGGGTAGCGATGGCGAGGACTCCGCCGACATTGTAGACGACCGAGCCGATGACGAAGAGTTTCTTGGCTGTCATGGCGCTTTCCTGCGCGGCAATTTATTGATGGGCGCATCCTAGAGCATTTGCCATCCGGTGAAAATGGCTGGCGCGGCATCCCTCCCATGTCTTGACGAAGCTCATGGCGACCGCGCATCGCCAACCGTTATTTCAAGCGCACATCGGCAAGGGTGCCGCAGGGACGGCGTGTGCCCTTGCATCCAGCCTTGGCGATCCTTTAGGATCGCCGCAACAATGGCCGCGCCCGGGGCTGATCCACCTAGGCCCCGCGTGCGCTGGGAGGTTTTCTCCGATGGACTATGAGCACTATTTTTCCAAGCGGATCGCCGACCTCAAGTCGGAGGGGCGCTATCGCGTTTTCGCCGACCTCGAACGCCAACGCGGCCGCTTCCCCATCGCCACCAACTACCGCGACGGCAAGACCTACGAGGTCGTGGTGTGGTGCTCCAACGATTACCTCGGCATGGGACAGAACGAGGAGGTGGTCGAGGCCGCCCGCGAGGCGCTGGACAAGTGCGGCGCCGGGGCCGGCGGCACCCGCAACATCTCGGGCACCAACCACTACCACGTGCTGCTGGAGGAGGAACTCGCCAGCTTCAACGGCAAGGAAGCGGCTCTGCTGTTCACCTCGGGCTACGTCGCCAACCAGACCACCCTATCGACGTTGGGCGCCACCATCCCCAACCTGGTGGTGTTTTCCGACGAGTTGAACCACAACTCGATGATCGAGGGCATCCGTCACGGCCGCTCGGCCAAGCAGGTATTCCGCCACAACGACCCGGAACACCTTGAGGAGCTGCTGTCGGCCTATCCGATCGAAGTTCCCAAGCTGGTGGCCTTCGAGTCGGTCTATTCCATGGACGGCGACATCGCTCCCATGGCCGCCATGTGCGACGTGGCCGAGAAGCACAACGCCATGACCTTCCTCGACGAGGTCCACGCCGTCGGCATGTACGGCGCCGAGGGCTCCGGCGTCGCCGAGCGCGACGGTGTGCGCGACCGCATCACCATCATGCAAGGCACCCTGGCCAAGGCCATCGGCGTGGTCGGCGGCTATATCGCGGCCTCGGCGGCGCTGGTGGACTACGTGCGCAGCTTCGGCCCCGGCTTCATCTTCTCGTCGTCCATGCCGCCGGCGGTAGCCGCCGCCGCGCTGGCCTCGGTGCGCTATCTGCGCCGCCACCCGGAACTGCGCGAGCGCCATCAGGAACGCGCCGCCACCCTGAAGCGCCGCCTCGCCGAGAAAAGCATCCCGGTGCTGCCCTCGGTCAGCCACATCGTGCCGGTGATGGTGGGCAACGCCGCCCTGTGCAAGCAGGCCAGCGACCTGCTGCTCAAGGAACACGGCATCTATGTGCAGCCCATCAACTACCCCACCGTTCCGGTGGGCACCGAGCGGCTGCGCATCACGCCGACGCCGTTGCACGACGACGCCATGATGGACCATCTGGTGGCGTCGTTCACCACGGTGTGGGAACAGCTGGAGCTGCCCAAGGAGCACAAGGCCCGGGCGGCGGAGTAGACCATCATTCCCTCCCCCCGCGGGGGGAGGGAATGACTCACAGCCCGTGGAACTGCTTGAACCACTCGATGAAGCGGGGGATGCCGACGGTGATCGGCGTGGTGGGGGCGAAGCCGACGTCGCGCTGGATGGCGGAGATGTCGGCGTAGGTCTCCTTGACGTCGCCCGGCTGCATGGGCTCGAACTTGTAGGTCGCCTTCTTGCCCAGCGCGGTCTCGATCAGCCCGATGAAATCCATCAGCTGTTCCGAGTTGTTGTTGCCGATGTTGTAGAGCCGGTAGGGCGGCGCCACGCCGTCATCGGCGGCCGGATTGTCGAGCACGCCCACCACACCCGAGACGATGTCGTCGATATAGGTGAAGTCGCGCTGCATGTCGCCGTTGTTGAACACGTTGATCGGCTCGCCGGCCAGGATGGCCTTGGCGAACAGATAGGCGGCCATGTCGGGACGTCCCCATGGGCCATAGACGGTGAAGAAGCGCAGGCCGGTGGTGGGCAGGCGGAACAGGTGGCTGTAGGAATGGCTCATCAGCTCGCCGGCCCGCTTGGTGGCGGCGTAGATGGAGATGGGAGTGTCGACGCGGTCGTCCACCGAGAACGGCAGCTTGGTGTTGGCACCATAGACCGAAGACGAGCTGGCATAGACGAAATGGCGGCAGCGCCCGGAATGGCGCGCCAGTTCCAGCATCACCAGCAGGCCCTCGATATTGGCCCGGGTGTAGTCATGCGGAGCCACCAGCGAGTGCCGCACCCCGGCCTGGGCGGCCAGGTTGATGTAGCGGTCGATGTCCTTGTTGCTGCGCGCCACCTTGGCCATGGCCTCGCGGTCGGCGATGTCGGCCTTGCAGAAGGTGAAGCCGGGGTCCTGCTGCAGACGGGCCAGCCGCGTCTCCTTGAGGCGCACGTCGTAATAGGGGTTGAGGTCGTCGATGCCGACGACGCGCTCGCCCCGCGCCAGCAGGCGCAGGCAGGTGTGGTAACCGATGAATCCGGCTGCGCCGGTGACGAGGACGGTCATGAGGCTCGAACCATATGAAATGCAGCCCTGATATACCTTGGACCGGACCGGAAATCACCCCCCGTTTTTGGGGGCACTTGCGGTAACAACATTACAACCTTGGGCAAGGTGACAGCGTATTCCTTGCTTTTTAGCGCCCCAGGCTTTCCCCTGTATGATGGTTCCCCCACCTCTAGGGGAGGGACTTGGAGGCCGCCATGACCGTTGCCGCATCCGTCACCCTCGACGACAAGTATGTCCTGGAGCACGGGCGCGTCTTTCTTTCCGGCATACAGGCGCTGGTCAAGCTGCCCATGCTGCAGCACCTTCGCGACCGGGCCGCCGGGCTGGACACCGCCGGCTTCGTCTCGGGCTATCGCGGCTCGCCGTTGGGCGGGCTGGACAAGGAGCTGTGGCGGGCCAGGGCCTATCTCGAAAAGCATTCGGTGCGCTTCCAGCCCGGCCTCAACGAGGACCTTGCCGCCGCCTCGGTGTGGGGCACCCAGCAGGTGGGGCTGTGGCCGGGGGCGAAACACGACGGCGTCTTTGCCCTGTGGTACGGCAAGGGGCCCGGCCTAGACCGTTCGCTTGACGTCTTCAAGCACGCCAATTCGGCCGGAACGGCCAAGCATGGCGGCGTGCTGGTGCTGGCCGGCGACGACCACGGCGCCAAATCCTCGACGCTGGCGCATCAGAGCGAGCAGGTGTTCATGGCGGCCCAGATGCCGGTGCTCAACCCGGCGGGTGTGCAGGAACTGATCGACTTCGGCCTGTTCGGCTGGGCCATGTCGCGCTTCTCTGGCCTCTGGGTGGGGATGAAGGCCATCGCCGAGACGGTGGAAAGCTCGACCTCGGTGGTGATCGACCCGTGGCGGCTGACCTTCGCCGAGCCCAGCGATTACACCCCGCCGCCGGACGGGCTCAACATCCGCTGGCCCGACCGCTTCCTGGAGCAGGAACACCGGCTGATGCGCCACAAGCTGGAGGCCGCCCTGGCCTTCGCGAGGGCCAACCGCATCGACCGTATCGTGGTGGATGCGCCGGAGCCGCGCTTCGGCATCGTCACCACCGGCAAGTCGCACCTCGACGTGATGCAGGCCTTGGCCGACCTCGGCATCGACGAGCGCCACGCCGCCGAGATGGGCATCCGCCTCTACAAGGTCGGCATGAGCTGGCCCCTGGAGCAGAGCGGCATCCGCCAGTTCGCCGAAGGGCTGGACGAGATCCTGGTGGTGGAGGAAAAGCGCGACGTCATCGAGAGCCAGCTCAAGGCGCAGCTCTACAACTGGCGCGAGGACGTGCGGCCGCGCGTCGTCGGCAAATGCGATGACGACGGGCACTGGCTGCTCCACCCCACCGCCGAGCTGACCCCGGCCGAGATCGCCCGTGTCATCGCCGCCCGCATCGGCCGCTTCTACACCAGCTTGCGGATCAAAGAGCGGCTGGAGTGGCTGGAGGCCAAGGAGCGCTCGCTGGCCGTGGTGCCGCAGGGCTTTGCCCGGGTGCCCTATTTCTGCGCCGGCTGCCCCCACAACACCTCGACCAACCTGCCCGACGGCAGTCGCGCCATGGCCGGCATCGGCTGCCACTTCATGGCCACCTGGATGGGCGAGCGCAACACCCAGACCTTCACCCATATGGGCGGCGAGGGGGCTCCGTGGATCGGTCAGGCGCCGTTCACCGAAACCCGGCACGTCTTCCAAAATCTCGGCGACGGCACCTATTGCCACTCGGGCAGCCTGGCCATCCGCGCCGCCCTGGCCGCCGGAGTCACCATCACCTACAAGATCCTGTTCAACGACGCGGTGGCCATGACCGGTGGCCAGCCGGTGGACGACGCCTTCCTCACCGTACCCGCCATCGCCGCCCAGGTGCGCGCCGAGGGGGTCGAGCGCATCGCGGTGGTGGCCGAGGACCCCGGCCATTACGGCGCCCATCCCGGCTTCCCGTCGGGCGTCAGCATCCACCACTGCGACGGCCTCGACGCGGTGCAGCGCGAATTGCGCGACTGGCCCGGAGTGTCGGTCCTGATCTACGACCAGACCTGCGCCGCCGAGAAGCGCCGCCGCCGCAAGCGCGGCCTGTTGCCCGATCCGACCGAGCGCATCTTCATCAACGAACTGGTCTGCGAAGGCTGCGGCGACTGCGGCGTCAAGTCCAACTGCGTCGCGGTGGTGCCGGTGGAGACCGAGTTCGGCCGCAAGCGCGCCATCGACCAGTCCAGCTGCAACAAGGATTTCTCCTGCATCAAGGGCTTCTGTCCCAGTTTCGTCACCGTGAAGGGCGCCAGGCTGCATAGCCAGGGCGGCGTCGGCGAACAGGGCCACCTGTTCGCCCCCCTGCCCGAGCCGACGCTTCCCTCGGCCACCGAGCCGTTCGGCATCGTCGTCACCGGCATCGGCGGCACCGGGGTGGTGACGGTGGCCCAAGTGCTGGGCATGGCGGCGCATCTGGAGGGCAAGGGCGTTTCCGCCCTCGACCAGACCGGTCTGGCCCAGAAGAACGGCGCCGTGATGAGCCATGTCCGCCTGTGCGACGACGCGGAGCGCCTGCACGCGGTGCGCATCGCCGCCGGACAGGCCAACCTGCTGCTGGCCTGCGACATGGTGGTGGCGGCCGGCTTCGAGACTCTGTCCAAGCTGAAGTCCGGCACCAGCCATGCGGTGGTCAATTGCCACCAGGCCATGCCGGCCACCTTCACCCACGCCCCCGACCTCGATTTCCCGGGCAAGGGCATGCACGCCGCCATTACCGAGGCGGTGGGCGGCAGCGCCGATTTTCTCGACGCGACCAGCCTCGCCACCGCCCTGATGGGCGACGCCCTGGCCACCAACATGTTCCTGGTGGGCTACGCCTGGCAGAAGGGGCTGCTGCCGCTGTCGGGCGAGGCGATCCGCAAGGCGGTGGAACTCAACGGCGCCGCCGTCGCCTTCAACCTGCAAAGCTTCGAATGGGGCCGCCGCGCCGCCGTCGACCCGGCCGCCGTCGAACGGGTCGCCTCCCCCCCGGCCGATGTGGTGGCGCACCGGCAGGTATCGCGCTCGCTGGACGAGATCATTGCCCGCCGCGAGGACTGGCTCACCGCCTGGGGCGATGCCGCCTGGGCCGCCCGCTGGCGCGCCCGGGTCGACCGGGTGCGCGCCGCCGAGGCCCGCCTGGGGCGGGACGACCTGACCGAGGTGGTGGCCCGCAGCCTGTTCAAGCTGATGAGCTACAAGGACGAGTACGAGGTGGCGCGGCTCTATTCCGACCCCGCCTTCCTCACCGCCCTGTCCGGGCAGTTCGAGGGCTGGGACCGGCTGGAGCTGCATCTGGCGCCGCCGTGGCTGTCGGACGAGAAGCGCCGCTTCGGCCCCTGGGTGCTCACCGCCTTCCGCCTGCTGGCGCCGCTGAAGTGGTTGCGCGGCACCGCCTTCGACCCCTTCGGCCGCACCGCCGAGCGCCGCATGGAACGCGCCCAGATCGCCGAGTTCGAGGCGGTGGTGGACCAATTGGTGGAGCGGCTTTCCGACGACAACCATGCCCTGGCGCTTGAGATCGCCGCCCTACCCCGCACCATCCGCGGCTTCGGCCCCATCAAGGCCCGGGCGGCAGCGGCGGCACGGGAGAAGATGGCCGAGCTGACCAGCCGGTGGCACGCAACGCTTTCCGCTTGATTCCCGCCCTCCTAAGCGGTTGACTGCCGGGAGGGGGGAAAGGATGTCGATACCTGGGATGGACGAGCTCGATGAGATTTTGGCTGCACGGCCAGACGCCGATGGCCAGGCCGAGGCGTTCATCGAGCAGGCGACATTGGCACGGCGCTCCGGCGCCCCTGAAGCTGCGCTGGCCGCCTATGGTCAGGCCCTGACCCTCGAACCCACCAACGCCACCCTGATGCTGGAATGCGCCGTGCTGGAGCGTGCGCTCGACCGGCCGCGCGCTGCGTTGCGCTGGTGCCTGATGGCGCTCGACATCGAACCGCGCCAGATCGAAGTCCGGGTCGAACTGGCCACCACCCTGGTGGCGCTGGGCCGCCTCGACGATGCCCATGCCGTCCATGCCCTGCTGGTGCGCGACCATTCCCACGAGGCCTCGGGCTGGCACGCCCTGGGGCGGCTGCTGGACGGCGAGGGCCGTCGTGCCGCCGCCGAAGCCTGCTTCCGCCGTGCCGTCGCCCTCGCCCCCGGCCATGCCGGCGCCCGCCTCGGCGTCGCCCGCGCCCTCGCTGCCGGCGGCCGGATGGATGCCGCCGTCGAGGCCTGTCACGATGTCCTGGCGCTGGCCCCCGACGATGTCGACGCCCATGTGGTCCTGGCCTCGGCCCTACTGGCGCTCGGTCGTTTCGACGAGGCCGGCGACCGGCTGGAACGGGCGCTGGCGCTGGACGATGAACACGTGCACGCCCGGCTGCAGCGTGCACGCCTGCGCCAATTGCGCGGCGACCTCGCCGGTGCCGGTGACGACAACGAGTGGCGCTGGCACCTGCCCGGCCGCCGGCGCCCGGCCCTCGGCGCCGAGCCCTGGGAAGGGGGGGCGCTGGAAGGCCGCACCATCCTGGTCTACGCCGAGGCCGGCATCAGCGACACCATCCAGTACGCGCGCTACGTCACCCTGCTGGCCGAGCGCGGCGCCAAGGTGGTGCTGGTGGTGCATCCGCGGCTGGTGCTGCTGATGGGGCAGATAGAGGGCCGCAGCCGCGTCTTCCCGGCCGGCATGGTGTTCCCGCCCGACCTCACCTACGACCTCACCGCTTCGCTGGTCGATCTACCGCACCTGTGCGGCAGCACCCTCGACACCCTGCCGGCCGCGCCCTACCTCAGCGCGCCGTCCAACTGCATCCAGCCCGTCGGCGTGCCGCCGGGCATCCGGCTCAAGGTCGGGCTGGTGTGGTCGGGAGGCGGCGCCGACCCCAGCTTCGACGTGCCCTTCAGCGAATTGCTCGGCCTGGCCGAGATCGAGGGCGTGGCGCTGTTCTCGTTGCAGAACGGGCCGCGAGCGGCGATGGTCGAGGCGCTGGCCCATCCCTCGCTGATCACCAACCTCGACTCCACCATCCTCGACTTCGCCGACGTGGCCGGGCGGGTCTCCGAGATGGATCTGGTGATCGCCGCCGATTCGCCCGCCGCCCATATCGCCGCCGCCATGGGCAAGACGGTGTGGCTGCTGGCCGCCACCACCGCCGATCCGCGCTGGCTCGCCGAGCGCGACGACAGCCCGTGGTATCCGTCGCTGCGCCTGTTCCGCCAGGACGAGCCGGGCCAGTGGCATGCGATGATCGGGCGCGTCCGCGCCGAGCTTGCCGCCCTGGCGGCACCGCCGGCCACCGCCCACGAGGACCCGAACGAGGACGACGACGACGGCCGCCGACTCTCCGGCCCGATCGCCAAGCTGCGGACCCTGCTCGACGCCCACCTTCAGGCCGGCGACCTGTTCATCGACATCGAGGCGGGCGACGGCACCTTCACCATCGACGCCGCCACTCATCCCGACGGCGACATCAAGGTGCTGGCCCTCGAACCGCGCGCCGCCGATGCGGAATTCCTGCTCGACAGCCTGGGCATCGCCGGCGTCGAGGATGGCATCGTCGAAGTGGTGGTGGCGGCGGTGGGCGACCGCAGCGGCCATGCCCTGGTGTCCAAGACGGCCCGCGACGGCCGCCGCGTCTACCCCATCCCGGAATGGGTGCCGGGGGCGGTGCCGGTAGTGGCGCTGGATGCCGTGCTGGCCGACCATCCCGAGGCCTCCAGCCGCCGCGTGGTGATGCGTCTGGGCCAGGCCGGCTGGGAGGAACATATCCTCGATGGCCTGTGGGAATGGCTGGCCCTCAGCCATATCGCCGCCATGGTGTGGGAACACCGCCCCGGCTCGGACGCCGCCGAGATGGTCATCGGCCTGGGCTATGCCGTGTACCGCTTCCCCAGCGCGATCGCCACCGGCGCGCTGGTGGAGTTCCGGGGTGAAGCCGGCCCGGTCCTGGCCCTGGCAGCGGGCTTGGAGCCGCAGGAATCCTATGGCGAGGCCGCCCCACCGGTGGCGACGCCCGTCGTTCCCCGCGACGAAGGCTCCGCCAGCCGCGACGAGGCCGCCCGGCTCGCCGCCGAGGGGATCGAGCATCACCGCGTCGGCCGACTGGGCGAGGCGGTTCGCGCCTATGGCCGCGCCCTGATCGAGGACCCCTTCAACGCCATGGCCAACGCCAACCTGGCGGTGGTTCTGCGCATGAACGGCCGCCACGCCGCCGCCGCCGCCTGTTGCCGTCGCGCCCTGGTGCGTGCCGCCATGCCCGGGGTGTCGTCCAACCTGACCAACGCGCTGCGTGATCTCGACCGCATCGACGAAGCGGCGGCGGTCATCGCCGTCGCCCTCGCCGCCGAGCCGGACAATCCGGAATACCTGTTCAACCACGCCCTGGTCCTGCGCCGCCAGGGCCGCGACCGCGAGGCGGTCACGCTGCTGGAACGGCTGCGGGCCATGCTGGGGCGTGGCTACGGCTGGGACCTCGCCCAGGCGCGCATGAAAACCGGACTGCTGACGGAAGGCTTCGAGCTGTTCGGCACCCGGCGCAAGCCCGCGCTCCCCACCGGGCTGGACAAACTGCCCGAATGGAACGGCGACGCTCCGATGGGCCGCTCCATCCTGGTGCACGACGAAGGCGATGCCATCGACGCGCTGATGTTCGCCCGCTTCATCCCGCTGCTGGCGGCGCGCGGCGCCCTGGTGACGGTGTCCTGCCCCCCCGAAATGGCCTCGCTGATGGCTCCGCTATCGGGAGTCGAGGCGGTGGTGGTCACCGGCGATCGCCTGCCGCGCTGCGATCTACGTGTGGCGCTGCTCGACCTGCCGCGCCTGATCGGGGCCTCTACGCACAATGTTCCCTATCTGCACCGGCCCGACGGGAAGGTCGCGCGCCGACTGGTCGGCCGTGGCCTCAAGGTGGGGCTGGCCTGGAGCGGCCGTCCCCACGACCGCAACTGTCCGCTGGCCGAGATGCTGGCCCTGGTGGCGCACCCCAAGGTATCGCTGTTCAGCCTGGAGCACGGTGAGCGCAAGACCGACCTGATCGCCGCCGGCGCGCGAACCTTCATCGAGGACCTGGGCCGCCGCGAGGTCGACTACGGCGAGAGTGCCGCTGCCATCGCCGCCCTCGATCTGGTGATCGCCGGTGATACCCCCCAGGCCCATCTGGCCGGCGCCATGGGCAAGCCGGCCTGGGTGCTGCTGCCGAGGAATGCCGACTGGCGCTGGCCGCACGGCCGCTCCGACTCGCCGTGGTACCCGACCATGCGCGTCTTCCACCAATCCGCCGACGGTTCGTGGGATGACGCCATTGCTCAAATACTGCGAGCGCTGGACGCCGCGGCGGCGGGGAAATAAGAACTACTTCCCCTCCTCCTTGGTCGATTTCCTCGCTTCCGTATCGCTGCCGAAAATGTTGAACAGGTTGCGCAGGAAGCCAGGAGTCAGCACCGACAGCGGGTTGACGGTGACGTCGGGGTTGGCGGTCGAACCCTTCATGCCGTAGTTGAAGGCGAAGAAGCCACTGCCCTTCTCGCCGCCGGTGACCAGCCAGCCCAGCACCGGTATCTTGCCCAGCACGCTGTTGATGACATAGGCCGGCACCACCGTGCCCTCCAGCGCCAAAACCCCGCGGTCGAGATCGATCTGGCCCTTGCCAGTGATGCCGAGCGCCGGGCCGTAGGCGCGGGCATCGCGCACCTCCAGCAGGCCGTCGCTCAAAGTGAAGGGCGCCTCCAGCGACGAGAACCCGACTCCCTCGCCCTGCAACAGGTCGACGATGCCGGAGAGCGCCGCCACCGTCAGCAGCCGGGCCAGTGCCGGTGCGTTGCGCACGTGGTAGTCGCTGACCTGAATGGTGCCGACCAGCGGCTGGATCGCCTTGGCGTCGTCGAAATGGCCGACCACCTCCAGCTTGCCACCCGACAGGTCATTGTAGAAGTCGAAGGCCCGCGCCACCGCGCCGGCATCGTCGGAGGTCACCGACAGCGCCCGCCGCTTGAGGCCGCCCGGCTGCAGCACCAGGGCGAAGGCCTTGCCCTGCCCCACCGTGCCGTTGACGGTGACGTTGCGCCAGTCCTCGGCATTGCGATGCAGGCTGGCGGTGGCGTTGCTCAACGAACCGGCGTCCGACAGCCACAACGTCTTGACGTTGGCGGCAATGGACATGGGCGGCAGCTTGTCCTCGTCCTTTTTCTTGCGCGAGGCGCCGTCCGGGGTCTTGTCGGCCGAAATCACCGGCTTGGCGTCGAAGCTGTTGCCCTTGAAGGCGAGGTCGAGGCCGGGCTCGCCGGGGCGGAAGGTCAGGCTGCCCTCGCCATCGGTGCGGCCATAGACCGCCTTGTGGAACTCGACGCGACGCACCTGGCCCTCGCCATTGAACAAGACCTGGCCGCTGGTACCGAGGTCGCCGGCCTGCACCACGAAGCGCGGCACCGCCGCCACCCGGTTCCGGTCGAGACGCACCAGCACATCCGCCGTGCCGGGCTGGCCGGCGTTCTTGTGCCAGCCCAGGCCGGGCAGATCCATGACGGCGGCGCCAAGATCGACCTTGACCTCGACCTCGCCCTTGCCGCCCTCATTCAGCGTCGCCACCACCTCGCCCCCCACCGGCCCCGCCACATAGGGCGCCACGAAGGGTGGGCCATCGAGACCGACGCGGCGGCGCTCGTTCTCCGAGACGCTGGCGGCGCGGATGTGGTAGCGGCTGCGGAACGGCGCCGACTTGATGGCGAAATTCTCGCGCCAACTCAGCTCGACCGGGGTGTTGCCCAGTACCACCGGCCCACTGGCATCGAGCCCCTTGCCGTCCACGTCGAGCTCAAGCTGGCCCTGGCTGAGGTCGAGCCCCATCAGGACATCCGGGATGGCGGCGCCCTTGACGCTGGCATGAGCCTTGACGTCCACATCCTCGATGCGCAGGGCGTGCAGGAGCGGAAACTTGAAACGGACCTTGGTGAAGGACTCGCCGCCGATCTGCTCCGGCTTGATGCCCAGCGCGGAGGCGAACTGCAACGGCTTGTGGTCGATCAGGCGGAGCGCGTCGGTGGCGGGACCGGCGATCTGAAGCTCGATATCGGCGAACTGGTCGAATTCGTCGAGTCCCGTCAGGTTGACGAAGCCGTCCTTCAGCGTCAGGCCGAACACCTCACCGCCCTTGAGCGCGATACGGAAGGCTTTGGTGTCGAAGGTGCACACCGCCGAAACGTTCCTGGCCGGCGGCATGGGGCGGAGATAGTCCACCGTCACGCCCTCCGGACGCACCTCGCCGCCCAGGTGGTCGATCACCACGTCGTCGAAGCGGCCCGACGGCGAACGCGCCGACACCGTGATCCGCGCCTCGGGCACGACCCCCTTGGAAAGGTTCGGCACCACCCAATTGCGGGCGTTGTCGGCCAGGCCCTTGGGCCATAGCTGCGGCACCATGTCGACCGGGGTATTGCGCAGCACGCCCTCGGCCTTGATCACCGTGTCGCCGCCCAAGCCATCGGCCACCGCCGAGACGGTGACGACGGGACCGCCCAAGTCGATCATCAACTCGTCGAGGTCGAGTCGTCTCATGCCCTCGCCGACGCGCCCCCTCAACGAAGCGGCGGCAATGGCGTAGGTGACCTCCAGGGGCTGGGTCAGGGTGAAGCGGCCGGCGCCGCCGGCCAGATCGAAGCTGAGCCCGTTCAGCACCCCCGCCAGGGTGGCCTGCGCCTTCACCGTGCCCGACAGCGGCAGATCAAGGGCTGCCAGTTCGGTCAGGGCGCCCCCCAGGCGCGCCAAGGGGGACAGCCGGAGGTTCGACAGCCGCATCTCGCCATCCACCGTGTCGGTGCCTCGATGGTAGCTGCCCCTGAGATCGATGCCGCCCAGTTCGACGCCGTTCTCGATGGCGACCTGGCCCTCCACCGTCAGGCCATCTGCGACGCGACGGACCTGCACGTTGACCTCGGGCACCCGCCAGGTGGTGCCCAGCGCCACATCCTCGACCGTAACCACCGCGCCCTTGATGGCGAAATTCTGCAGATGGCGACCCGGCTTGCCCGGATCGGGCACCCCCATCAAGGCATCCTTCAGCAGCGGCATGATCTCCGTGGTGGAGCCGTCGCCGCCGGCCTCCGGCGCGTTGCCGACGCCGAACTGCAACTCGCCCGAGGCGTTGCGCACCAGGGTGATTTCTGGCCGGTACAGCCGGATGGAATTGGGGGCGAGGATGCCGGCCAGCAAGGCGCGCCCGTTGATGGACAGAGCCATTTCGGGCACCACCGCCATGGGGCGCTCGCCGCCGGCATAGGCACGCACGTCCTCGGCGCGAATCTCCAGCAGGCGCTGGCCCGGCGCCATGGCCAGCACCGTGGTGCGCAGCTTGACCGCCACCGAGCCGTCCTTGGCGGTCAGCGCCTGCTCGATATAGGGGGTGAGGAAGTCCAGCGCGATGGGGCCGCTGGACAAGCGCCAGGCAAGCAACGGCAACGCGATCAGCAGACCAGCGACCAAGGCTCCGAGAAGCTGGAAAAGACTTCTAACGGCGCCGTGAACCACCCCGATTCGCCTCCATGTTCGGCTTGACCCTTGCCCTGCCTTTGACCAGTGTGAGGCAACCACAACAGCTGGGAACGCACAAGGTGAGTTTTCTCCGCGACCGGCGGCTTTTGCCGCGAATCGGCGACGCCAACCGGCGCGACCTTGGCTTTACCTTCTGGCGCGAGGCCGCAGCCGAGCAGGAGGACGCCGAGCTTGCCGCCTTCATGACGGCACTGCCCGACGATCCCGATGGCAACGCCCTGCTGGCGGCGACATTCGGCAACAGCCCCTTCCTCTCCCAATGCCTGCTGCGCGAGCCGGCGTTCCTCAGGGACATCCTCGAAGGCGGCCCCGACACTGCCTTCGCCGCCCTGATCGCCGCACTGGCCGGCCTGGCCGATGAATCCGACATGGCACGGTTGATGCGGGCCTTGCGCATCGCCAAACGCCGCTGCGCCCTGGTGGCGGCCCTGGCCGACATCGCCGGCCTGTGGCGGCTGGATCAGGTGACCGGCGCCCTGTCGCACTTCGCCGAAGCCGCCATCCGGCTGGCGGTGAGATACCTGCTGCGCCGGGAGGCCGGCAAGGGGGAAATCGTCCTGGCGCATCCACTCGACCCGGAACGCGGTTCGGGCCTGATCGTACTGGGCATGGGCAAGCTGGGTGCCGGCGAGCTCAACTACTCCAGCGATATCGACCTCATCGTCTTCTACGACCATGAGCGCATCACCTATACCGGCCGGCGCAGCGTCGGCGAGTGCGTCATCGGCCTCGCCAAGGACTTGGTGCGCATCCTCGACGAGCGAACCGTCGACGGCTACGTCTTCCGCACCGACCTCAGGCTGCGGCCCGATCCCGGCTCGACCCCGGTGGCGGTCTCCCTGGTGGCGGCCGAGGCCTATTACGAAGGCTTCGGGCAGAACTGGGAACGCGCCGCCATGATCAAGGCGCGCCAGGTGGCCGGCGATGCCGAGGCGGGCGGCGCCTTTCTCAAATTCCTGCGGCCGTTCATCTGGCGCAAGTCGCTGGACTTCGCCGCCATCCAGGACATCCATTCCATCAAGCGCCAGATCAACGCCCACAAGGGTGGCCGGCAGATCGCGGTGGCGGGACACAACGTCAAGCTCGGCCGCGGCGGCATCCGCGAAATCGAGTTCTTCGCCCAGACGCAGCAGTTGATCTGGGGTGGTCGCGAGCCGGCCATGCGGTGCTCGGGCACCATCGTGGCGCTGAACGCCCTGGCCGCCGCAGGCCATACCGGCACCGAGGTGGCCGAGCAACTGACCGAGGCCTACCACTATCTGCGCACCCTGGAACACCGCCTGCAGATGGTGGACGACAAGCAGACCCAGACGCTGCCCAACGACCCGCGCCAACTGGAGGAAATCGCCGCCTTCATGGGGCACGCCGACGGCGAGGAGTTCGCCCGCGAACTGACCGGCCGGCTGCAGACCGTCGAGGGCCACTATGCCAGGCTGTTCGAGGATGCCCCCGCCCTCGGCGCCCATGGCAATCTGGTGTTCACCGGCGGCGAGAACGACCCCGAGACGATGCGCACCATCACCGAAATGGGCTTCACCAGCGCCGACGCCATCTGCTCGACCATTCGCGGCTGGCACCACGGGCGGGTGCGCGCCACCCGCTCGACCCGGGCGCGCGAGCTTTTGACCGAGCTGACCCCGGCCTTGCTGGGCGAACTCGCCACCACCGCCAACCCCGACGACGCCTTCATGCGGTTCGACGGCTTCCTCGCCCACCTGCCGGGCGGGGTGCCGCTGTTCTCGCTGTTCTATTCCCACCCGTCGCTGCTGGGGCTGGTGGCCGAGATCATGGGCGACGCGCCCCGGCTGGCCGAGCACCTGTCGCGGCATTCCAACCTGCTGGATTCGGTGCTGCAGGCCCGCTTCTTCGAGCTGCCGCCGCCGGCCGAGGAACTGACCATGGAGCTGGACAGGGCGCTGGCCGAGGCCGGCGATGTCCAGGAGATCCTCGACATCTCGCGCCGCTGGGCCAACGACCGCAAGTTCCAGGTCGGCGTGCTGACGCTGCGCAACCTGATCGACGCCGATCAGTCGGCCCGCGCCCTGACCGACATCGCCGATGCCGTCATCTCGCGTATGCTGCCCCGGGTGGAGGATGAGTTCGCCCGCGCCCACGGCCGCGTCGCCGGCGGCGCCTGGACCATCCTCGCCATGGGCAAGATGGGCGGCCGCGAGATGACCGCCACCTCCGACCTCGACCTCATCCTGGTCTACGACGCCCCCGATCCCAACGCCGAGTCCGACGGGCCACGGCCGCTGGCGGTGCCGACGTGGTATGCCCGCCTCACCCAGCGGCTGGTCAACGCCCTGACCGCCCCCACCGGCGAGGGCACCCTCTACGAGGTCGACATGCGGCTCAGGCCCTCGGGCAACTCCGGCCCCATCGCCTCCAGCCTGGCCTCGTTCGAGCGCTATCAGCGCGAGGCGGCGTGGACCTGGGAGCACATGGCGCTGACCCGGGCCCGGCTGGTGGCCGGCGATCCCGCCCTGGGCGAGCGCGTCGCCGCCATCATTCACGACACCCTCACCCGCCGGCGCGACCCGGCCAAGCTGCTGACCGACGTCGCCGAGATGCGCGAGCGCATGGCCCACGAGCACAAGACCGACAGCCGCTGGGACGTCAAGCACCGGCGCGGCGGCCTGGTGGACATCGAGTTCACCGCCCAGTACCTGCAATTGGCGCACGCTGCGGCACACCCCGCCATCCTCGCCAACAATACCAGCGACGTCCTCGTCCGCGCCGCCGCCGAAGGCGTGCTGGAGTGCTGCGACCGCGACACCCTGCTGGAGGCATGGCGGCTGTGGTCGGCGGTGCAGACCGTGCTGCGCCAGACCATCGCCGGAGCCTTCGATGAGCGTACCGCGCCGCGCGGCCTCAAGGACGTGCTGGTGCGCGCCGCCGGCTATGTCGACTTCAAGACCCTGACCGACCGCATGGACGACTGCGCCGCCGCCTCCCACGAGGTATTCCAGCGTCTGGTGGCCGACCCGGCCGTGAAAGGACCCGCCCCATGACCATCGAGATCGGCCAGCCCGCGCCCGCCTTCACCCTGCCCGCCGACGACGGCAGCGTCTCGCTGGCCGACTATGCCGGACGCAAGCTCGTGCTGTACTTCTACCCCAAGGACGACACCTCGGGCTGTACCATGGAGGCCAAGGATTTCCGCGATCAGTACGCCGCCGTCGCCGCCGCCGGAGCCGATGTCCTGGGGGTATCGCGCGATTCGGTGGCCAGCCACTGCCGCTTCAAGGCCAAGCACGCCCTGCCCTTCCGCCTTGCCGCCGACGTGGACGGCACCCTGTGCGAGGCGTTCGGGGTGTGGGTGGAGAAATCCATGTACGGCCGCAAGTATTTCGGCATCGAGCGCACCACGGTGCTGATCGACGAGACCGGCGTGGTGCGCCGGGTGTGGCGCAAGGTCAAGGTCAAGGGCCATGCCGACGAGGTGATCGGGGCACTGACGTGACTCTCTCGGATGCCGCCGTCACCGTTCTCTCCACCGCCGATCCGCAGGAAAAATGCCGCCTGACGCACGCCCTCGCCGCCGCGTGGCGCGAGGGCGGCATCCCCGAAGTCGGTGACACCCTGCCGCCACCACGCCCGGCGCGCCCCGAGCGGCCGGAGCTTCTGGCGCCGCGCGAGATGCCCAAGCGCTCCTATGGCGGTGACAAGGGGCGCATCGGGCTGGTGCACGCCCTGGCGCATATCGAACTCAACGCCATCGACCTCGCCTGGGACATCGTCTGCCGCTTTCCCGCCGAGGCCATGCCCAAGGCCTTCCTCGACGACTGGGTCCAGGTCGCCGTCGACGAGGCGGTGCATTTCGAGATGCTGCAACGGCTGCTGGACGGGCTAGGCGCCAACTATGGCGACCTGCCGGCCCATGACGGACTGTGGCAGGCGGCGGAGAAGACCGCCGACGACCTGATGGCCCGCCTCGCCGTGGTGCCGATGACCCTGGAGGCGCGCGGGCTCGACACCACCCCCGGCACCATCGCCCGCCTCACCGCCAACGGCGACGGCCTGACCCCGCCGGTGCTCGACGTCATCCTCACCGACGAGATCCGCCACGTGGCGGCGGGAGTGCGCTGGTTCGCTCATCTCGCCGACCGCCGCGGTCTCGACCCGGCCGGGGCCTATCACCGCCTGCTGGGGGAACGCTTCCCCGCCGGGCTGAAGCCGCCCTTCAACCACGCCGCCCGTGCCGAGGCCGGCTTCCCGCCGGCATGGTACGAACCCATGGCGCGCGGAACCGCTTGAGCGGAACGGCGGCCGAGATCACAATCGGCCATTAACACTGGGAGCCAGCCCCCCTTGCGCCGACAGAAGCCTGCCCCGCCCGCCGATCCGCCTCGCTTCGACGAGGCACGGCTGCGTCTGGCGGTCGCCGAGGCGCCGGGCGATCCGTCGTTGCGCCGGGACCTCGCCGAGGCCATCGCCGCCGCCGGGCGTGCCGATGAGGCCGCCCATGCCTTTCGCCTCGCCGATGCCGCCGAGGCGGCGGCGCTTCCACATCCGGTCGAGGGCTTGGCCGACGCCCTGGCGGAGGTGGCGCGTGACCACATCCGCGCCGGGCGGCTCGACGACGGGCAACGGCTGGCGGCACTGGTCGGACGCTGGCGCCGAAGCGTCTCGGTGATCGTTCCCGATCTACGCCACGCCGCCGACACCGACCGCGAGACCGGCGACAGCCTGCGCCGCGACGGCAAGATCCGCGAGGCCGAGGCGGTACTGCTGCGCGCCCTGGCCCGCAAGCCGCGCGATGCCAAGGCACTGCGCAGCCTCTCGGCCCTCTATCGCGACAGCGATCGTCTCGACGAGGCGCTGAACCTAGCCCGGCTGTCCGTGGCGCTGCGGCCCGACGCGGTTTGGTTCCTCGTCCAACTCGGCAATGTCCTCGCCATGCTCGGCCGGGCCGGCGAGGCGGCGGCCGCCTATCGTGCGGCACAGGCGCTGGATACCGAGCTGCCCGGCGTCGCCGCCGCCCTCGCCGATCAGTTGGAGGCCCTGGGGGACCACGCCGCCGCCGCCCAGGCGCAAGGGCTGGCTGCCGCCGAGGCGCCCGATGATGCCGCCCTGGCGCGACGCACCGGCCAACTGTGGGAGAGCGCCGGCCGACCGGCCGAAGCGGTGCCATGGTACCGGCGGGCCAAGGCGGATGCCGAACTGCGACGCGCCCAAGACACCTGCCCGCCACCGCCGCCCCCCGGTCGTATCCCCGACGATCCCCAGTTGCTCGACGCGCTGCGCCGGGTACCACTGTCTATTCGACGCAACTGGAACGGCATCCGGGTCAAGCGCCTGGGCGGCTCCCACAATGCCGTCTACCGGGTGGAAACGGGTGGGCGCGCCTATGCCCTGCGGCTGGGGCGCTTTCCCGGTGCACGCTGGGACCTCTATGCCGAGGAGGCCGCCAACATGCGAGCCGCCCACGCCGCCGGCCTCGCCCCCGAAGTGCTGTATTTCGACGAGGCCGACGGCACTTTACTGACCCCCATCGCACGCGGCCGGGTCCTGGACGACGTCGCCCTGCTCGACCATGCGGTGGTACGGCGCGCCGGCCAACTCTATGCCACACTGCACCAGATGCCGCGCATGCTGGGCACCTACGATCTGCCGGACGAGCTGCGGCGACTGGAGCGCCACTTCGACGCCGCCCCGCCGCCCCCCATCGCCGATCTCGGCGAGCTGCGGGCCAAGGTGACCGAAATCACCACTATGCTGGCCGGAAACGGCGTGACGGCGGTGCCCTGCCACAACGACCCCATTCCGCTCAACATGGTGGATGACGGCAAGCGCATCGTGCTGCTCGACTGGCAATGTTCGGGGATGGCCGATCCCGATTGGGAGGTGGGCTCGCTGGCGGCCTTGGCTTGGCTGGATGGCAAGCACCAGCAGACCCTGTTTACCGCCTGCTACGGCGACCCTGCGCACCCCCATGCCGCACGCGCCGCCCTCTACCGCCCAGTCTGCCGTTATCTCTGGGTGCTGACCGCCTTGGAGCGGCAACGCTCCGGCTTGCCCGAGGACAACTGGCGCGACCAGCTCGACGCCAGTCTCGGCGACCTCAGGGAGATGCTGGCGGAGCCCGACCTGCCCGCCCGCCTGGAGTTGCTGCGCCACTGGCGGCAGCCGTCAGACTAGGTCGGCCAGCGCCCAGACGCCGAGCGTCTTGGTGCCGCCCTCGGGCAGCAGCAGGCGCGGCTGCGGCAAGCCGAAGGGCGCGGCGGTGAGGTCCATGGCGTGCCAATCGCCCACCGCGATGGGAAGATTGGCCTGGGTGGTATTGGTGGTGGCGATGAGATAGCGCGATCCGCTGTCCTTGAAGCGCTTCAACGCCAGCTTCGCCCAGCCCAACGGCAGATGAGTGAGCACGTCGCGGCACAGGATGGCGTCACAGTCCGGCAAGGTGTCGAGACAGATGTCGGCTATGGCGAAGGACTGGTTCAACCGCCCGGCCGCCTTCTTGCGTGCCTCCGCCAGCGCTTCCTCCAGCAGGTCGAAGCCCAGATAAAGGCGCAGGCCGGCAGCCACATCCCCCATCCAGTTGACATCGCCGCAGCCGGCATCGGCCAGGATACGCACACCGAGAAAATCCAGCAGTCGCGGCAGTTCCGACCGCAGCCCCGTGGTGGCCGACATGGTCGAGCCGCTGCCGGAGCGGGTTTCCGTCGCGCCCCAGATATTCTCCGCCCAGATACCCGCGAATTTCTCGCGATTGATACGGCGAATATCGTCCGGCGCCTTGCTCATCTCAAGCGCCAGCGCGTCCTTGCCGGCGATGGTCCGGCGGCGGAAGTCGATGGTGGAAAACGCCTCGTACTGCTCCAGGCTGCGCCGGGTACCCAGGCCGAAGCGGTCGAGCTGTCGCAGCACCTCGGCGTCGGTGGCCACTTCCATGCCGAGCAGATGGCGGACCCGCGCCAGCGACAACCGGTTCATGTCGTCCCAGCGCTTGTGGTCGTGCCAGTGCCGCCGCCGCCCCGGACGCTTGGTGTAGTCGTGGTAGGCGATCACCTTGTTGGGGGTGAAGACATCCCAGCCATGGGTGTACAGCCGTACCGCCAGGGTAATTTCCTCGCCCATGAAATAGAGGTAGGGATCGTAAGGAACCTCGGTGATCATCTCCGAGCGGGCGAACACCATGCCGGCGCCGATGAAGGGGTTGACGGCCGGCACCGACGGCGCGTCCTCGGGTTTCTGCACCCGGCTATGCAGGCTGACGATACCGTTGCGATCGAAGAACTGGGCGTACATCAACGAGATGATCGGCGGACCGAGTTCATTGGGGGGAACATAGGTGGCCGGATAGGCGGAAATCACCGGCCGTTTCGACGGACACGCCGCCAGCATGGCGATCAGCAGTTCATCCCAGTCCTCGACGAAGCGCATATGGCTGTCGATCTGGAGGAAGTACTCCTCACCCTGCCATAACCCTTGGATCTGCGAGCGCGCCCAGCAGACACCACGGCTGTCCCGCGCGTCGGATTCGATCACCCGGCACTGGTCGGGCCTGGTGCTGATCAGGAAGCAATCCTGGTCCTCATCGGGCACGAACTGCCAACCGATGCCGACGAAGACTCGCGACGGATCGGCAGCCTGTTCGAACAGGTCCTTGACCGTCCACTGGCATTCGGTGTCGCGATAGGACGCGACACTGACGAATATACGGGGCACCGACACTCGGCTGGAACTCCGGAACTTTGAGCGACCGTGCCGGCCGCCGCCCTCCCTTTCGGAAGAACGGCGGCCGCCGGCGGTTACCAGTCTAGTTTGTCGTTGTGACCGTTGCCAGCATTGCCATGGTCGGAATGGCTCTGCTCGTTGCTGTGAGTCTGGCCCTTGCCTTGATCCGTGTGATTGTCCACCACGACCGTCTTGTCGACACCGATGGTCCAGGCCGTACCGGCACCGCCGGAGTGATCGTCGACATGCACCTCGACCATGCTGGTCCAACCACTGCTGATACCGTTGGAGCTGTCGCCGAAGACGAACGAGTCGTCGGCGGCATTCTGCGGGCCGCAGTCCCCAGCGGTGACGCCGAGGTGTGAGGTGTCGTTGGCGGAACCGCCCATCGGATGGTCGATGACCGCGGTGACACCCTGGGCGCCCGGCGAGCCAGGGCTGGTGCCATCGCCATCGTTGACCTTCGGATCACCCGGAGGTTGCGCATCCTGACCATTGCCGACGCCGTTGTCGGCATGCTCAGCCGTGACATCCTTGACCTTGGCCGGATCGTCGCCATCGGCCGCCGTGCCAGAACCACCCTTCGAGCCAGGCGAACCCGGGCCGGTGCCGGCACCGTCGTTCTGGTTCACGTCATGACCCGGAGGCGGCGGATCTTCTCCGTTGCCGACGCCCTCATTGCCCTTGGCCTCCGGCTTGCCCTTGTCGGCATCGTCGGCCGGTGCTTCGGTGACCGCGGGATGCCCGCCCTTCGAGCCCGGCGAACCGGGGCCGGTGCCGGCGCCGTCATTGACCTTCGGATCGCCCGGAGGCTGACCATCCTCACCATTGCCGACGCCGTTGTTACCCTTCGGCGTATCGTTGCCGTTGTCGCAGGAGTGATCACCCTTGGCACCCTTCGAGCCAGGCTCACCGGGGCCGGTGCCAGGTCCGTCGTTCTGGTTCACGTCATGGCCGGGAGGCGGCGGATCTTCACCGTTGCCGACTCCTTCGTTCCCCTTCGTACGATCCGAAGGAGTACAGGTCGTTGCCGGCGAAGGTGCCTTGGTCCGGCAACCCGAGGACGGCTTCTTGGTCCGGCCGCCCGAGGACGGCTTCTTGGTCCGACCGCCCGACGACGGCTTCTTGGTCCCGCCGCCCGACGACGGCTTCTTGGTCCGACCGCCCGAAGAGGGCTTCTTGGTCCGACCGCCCGAAGAGGGCTTCTTGGTCCCGCCGCCCGAGGACGGCTTCTTGGTCCGACCGCCCGAAGACGGCTTCTTGGTCCGACCGCCCGACGACGGCTTCTTGGTCCGGCCGCCCGAGGACGGCTTCTTGGTCCGGCCGCCCGACGACGGCTTCTTGGTCCGGCCGCCCGAGGACGGCTTCTTGGTC
>CAJANL010000009.1 GCA_903941105.1 uncultured Rhodospirillaceae bacterium | reverse complement strand
GCTCTGGGCGGCGACGACATCGACCACGCCATCGCCGAGCATTTCCTGGCCGAGCGCGCCCGGACGCTGGGCGAGGAGGAGATCACCTCGGGCGAGGCCAAGCAGGCGCTGGCGGCGGCGCGCGTCGCCAAGGAATGCCTGTCGCGCCAGAACAGTGGCGAATGGGTGATTGAGGTCGACGGCAAGCCCAGCCGCCACGCCCTCGACCGTGCCACCCTGGATACTCTGGCGGCGCCCTGGATCGAGCGCACCGTCGAGATCTGCCATCAGGTGGTGGAGGATGCCGGCATCGCCATCGAGGCCATCCATGGCGTGGTGCTGGTGGGCGGCTCGACCCGCATGCCGCTGGTGCGCGCCCGGGTGAGGGAGGTCTTCGCCCGCGAGCCGCTGTCCGACATCAATCCCGACGAGGTGGTGGCGGTGGGAGCGGCGTTGCAGGCCGAGGCGCTGACCGCCGGCTCCGACACCCTGCTGCTCGACGTCACGCCCTTGAGCCTGGGCATCGAGACCATGGGCGGCATCGTCGAGAAGGTGATCCCGCGCAACACGCCCATCCCGGTGGCGCTGGCGCAGGAATTCACCACCTACCAGGACGGCCAGACCGCCATGTCGGTGCACGTGGTGCAAGGCGAACGCGAGATGGTCGATCAATGCCGCTCGCTGGCTCGCTTCGTGCTGCGCGGCATCCCCGCCATGACGGCGGGGGCGGCGCGTATCCGCGTCACCTATACGGTGGACGCCGATGGCCTGCTCACCGTCGCCGCCTCCGAGGCCACCACCGGTGTCGAGCAGCAGGTGGCGGTGAAGCCGACCTACGGCTTGTCCGAGGACGAAATGGCAGGAATGCTGCGCGATTCGCTGGAGCACGCCAAGGAAGACATGGCCAGTCGGCTGCTCGCCGAGGCGGTGGTCGACGCCCGCCGCGCCACCCTGGCAGTGCAATCGGCGCTGAAGGCGGACGGAGACCTCTTGTCGGCGGACGAGCGAAAGGGTATCGATGCGGCCATCGAACTGGTCGAACGGGCTATGACCGTGACGGATCGTGATGCGGTGACCGCCGCCGTTGCCGAGTTGGAGGTTGCAACCAAGGGCTTCGCCGAGAAGCGCATGGATCGCGGCATCCGCCAGGCCCTGGCCGGCGTCACCGTCGATCAGCTCGACGGTGCCCTGGGGGAATAGGAGACATTCGCTTGCCTAAGATGACGTTCATCGCCCCCGACGGGGCGCGCAAGGAAGTGGAAGCGCCCGAGGGCCTGTCGGTTCTGGAGATCGCCCACCGCGCCAAGATCGAGCTGGAGGGCGCCTGCGAGGGCTCGTTGGCCTGCTCGACCTGCCACGTGGTGGTGGCGCCTGAATGGCACGACAAGCTGAAGCCGGCCTCGGAGGACGAGGAGGACATGCTGGACCTCGCCTTCGGCCTGACCTCGACCTCGCGGCTGGGCTGCCAGATCATCATGAAGAAGGAGCTCGACGGCCTTACCGTCACGCTTCCCGCCGCCACCCGCAACATGATGGTGGACAAGAAATAGGTGAGCCATGAAGTGGACCGACGTCTACGACATTGCCATCGCGCTGGAGGAGGCCCATCCCGAGGCCGATACCGTCAACCTGCGCTTCACCGACCTGCACACGTGGGTCTGTGATCTGCCGGGATTCGACGACGACCCCGAGGGCTCCAACGAGAACCTCCTCGAAGCCATCCAGATGGCCTGGATCGACGAGCGGAGTTAACCCTGGAGCGCGGGCGTCCCGCCCGCGCTCTCAGTGATGTGATATGCACCCATGACCCGTTGCCGCATCGTCGTCGCCATGTCGGGTGGCGTGGATTCCTCGGCCACCGCGGCACTGCTGAAGGAGCAGGGGCACGAGGTGATCGGTGTCACGCTGCAGCTCTACGACCACGGCGCCGCGGTGTGCCGTCCCAAGAGCTGCTGCGCCGGCAAGGACATCCACGACGCCCGCAACGTGGCCGACGCGCTGGGCATCCCTCACTACGTCATGGACTACGAGACCACCTTCCGCGCCGACGTCATCGAGCGCTTCGCCGACTCCTATGCCCAGGGCGAGACCCCGGTGCCCTGCGTGCTGTGCAACCAGACGGTCAAGTTCCGCGACCTGCTGGCGGTGGCGAAGGACCTTGGCGCCGAGGCCATGGCCACCGGGCATTATGTCCGTCGCGAGGATGGGCCGGACGGCCCCCGGCTGCTGCGTGGCGTCGATCCGGTGCGCGACCAGAGCTGGTTCCTGTTCGCCACCACGCGGCGGCAGTTGGAGTTCCTTCGCTTTCCGTTGGGCGGCATGCTGTCCAAGGACGAGACGCGGGCCATCGCCGCCCGCCATAATCTGCCGGTGGCGGCCAAACCCGACAGCCAGGACATCTGTTTCGTCCCCGACGGCGACTATGCCGGGCTGGTGTCGCGGCTGCGGCCCACCGCGTTGCTGCCCGGCGACATCGTCGATGCGGCGGGTAACGTGCTCGGGCGGCATGAGGGCGTCATCCACTACACCATCGGCCAGCGCCGGGGCCTCGGCCTGGGCGGTGGCCCGCCGCTCTACGTGGTCGGGCTCGACCCCGCCACCGCCCGGGTGATGGTGGGGCCACGCCACGCCTTGGCCAAGCGGCGCATCACCTTGCGGCAGGTCAACTGGCTGGGCGGCGCCGAAACCGAACTGGCGGTGGAGGTCAAGGTGCGCTCCACCCGGCCGCCCCAACCGGCGGCCCTGCTGCGTCATCCCGACGGCGGCGCGGTGGTGACGCTGGACGAGCCGGAGGAGGGCGTCGCTCCCGGCCAGGCCTGCGTCTTCTATCGGGGCGACCGCGTGCTGGGCGGCGGCTGGATCGCGGCGGCCGAGTAGACACTCCCGAACGGACTATCCGCCCTTTGCCGGGTTGCCGCCCCGGGCACCAGCGGGTAAGCCCGACACATGGCTCGTGACTACGTGGTATGGCTGGTGCTGTGGTGCTGGCGGAGGGGGGCGGCGGTGGCGGTGGCGGCGGCAGTCCTCACCGTGGCGCTGGCGGCCTATGCCGCGACGCATCTCGGCCTCGACACCGACGAGAGCCGGCTGATCGCCTCCGACCTGCCATTCCGTCGCGCCGAGCGCGCGTTCGACCGTGCCTTTCCCGACAGTGGCGGCTCGCTGGTGGTGGTGGTCGACGCCGCGTCGCAGGCCGAGGCCGATCAGGTGGCAATGCGCCTGAAGCGGCAACTGGAGGGACGGGCCGACCTGTTCCGCTCGGTGTCGTTGCCGCCCGGCAGCGACTTCTTTGCCACCAACGGGCTGCTTTACCTGCCGCTGGAGCAAGTACGCCGGTTGGCCGAGCAGATTATCGACGCTCAGCCGTTGATCGGTTCCCTGGCCCGTGATCCCAGTCTGCGCGGCATGCTCACCGCCCTCGACCTCGCCCTGGAAGGGGTGGCGCGGGATCAGGCATCCATGACCGAGGTGGAGCCAGGCCTGCGCCGCTTCGGCGATGCCGCGGCGGCGGTTTTGGCCGGCCGGCCGGAGCCCATGCCGTGGCGCGAAATGTTCGGCCTTGCCGGGCGTGAGCGCGGGCCACCGCGCGCACTGCTGCTGGTGCGCCCGGTGCCCGATTATGGCGCCTTGGTCCCGGGTAAGCGCGCCGCCGAGGCGGTGCGGGCCACGGCGGCGGCGCTTGGGGTTTCCATCCGCCTCACCGGCAGCGCCGCCCTGGCCGACGACAATTTAGCCACCGTCACTCAGGGCGTGGAACTCTCGACGCCGTTGTCGCTGGCGGCGGTGGTCCTGCTGCTGTTCGCAGCCGTCCATTCCGCACGGGTGGTGGCGGCCATCCTGGCGTGCCTGGTGGCCGGGCTGGCCGCCACCGCCGCCTTCGCCGCAGCAACGGTGGGAACGCTGAACCCCATCTCGGTGGCCTTCGCGGTGATGTTCGTCGGCATCGCGGTGGATTTCAGCATCCAGATGGCGATTCGCATCCGCGCCGAGCAGGGTCATGCCCGTGAGCCGCAGGCTGCTCTCGCCGTTGCCGCCAGGGCCATGGCTGGGCCGCTGTCGCTGGCGGCCGCGACCACTGCGGCGGGGTTCCTCTCCTTCGTGCCCACCGCCTATGCCGGGGTGGCGCAGCTGGGGCTGATCGCCGGTGCCGGTATGCTGATTGCGCTGCTGATCAACCTCACCCTGTTGCCGGCGCTGCTGGCGGTGGCGCGCCCGTCGGCGGCCTCGTCGACGGGAATCGTGGGCTTGGCCTGGGCTAGGAAACTCGATATCTGGATCAGGCGGCAGGCGCGGGCCATCGCTGGCGGCGCCGCCCTGGCGGCCGTGGTCGGGCTGCTGCTGCTGCCCTGGCTGCGGTTCGATTTCAACCCGCTCAACCTGCAGAATCCGACAGCGGAATCGGTGCGGACCTTTCGCGACCTCGCCCGCTCGCACGACACCTCACCCTATACCATCGATGCCGTTACGCCCGACCTCGCCGGTGCCGAATCCCTCGCCCGCCGCCTCGATGCTCTGCCCGAGGTCGACCATACCATCACGCCGGCCGATCTGGTGCCATCCGGGCAGCAGGAGAAGTTGGCGGTGCTGGCCGACCTTGCGCTGTTGCTGGGGCCGACGCTCGACCCGGTCGAGGTGTTGCCGCCGCCCTCGACGGCCGAGGTTCGCGCGGCCATGGCGGCCACGATGGCACGGCTGCGGCGGCTGACCGAGCGTGCCGATGACCCGGCGGGGCGGCTGGCGCTGTTGCTCGACGGCATGCGTGATGCGCCGCCCATTCTGCTGCAACGCTTCGAGGCCTCGGTCACTTCGGGGCTGCCGCCGCTGCTGGCCGATCTGCGGCGACTGTTGCAGGCCCGGGCGGTGACGCTGGAGACGCTGCCCGCCGACGTGCGCCGCCATTGGCTCAGCCCGGATGGCCGCATCCGTGTCCAGGCGATGCCCAAGGGCGACATGCAGGATGCCCGCGCCCTGGCCGCCTTCGTCGCCGCGGTGCAGTCCGAGGTGCCCGATGGCGTCGGCATGCCGGTGGCGGTGGTGGAGTCGGGACGGGTGGTGGTGCGCTCGTTCCTGCAGGCGGCCGGCATCGCCCTGGCCGCCATCGCCGTGCTGCTGGTGCTGCTGCTTCGCCGCCCGCTGGATGCTGTCCTGGTCCTGCTGCCGCTGCTCCTGGGCGGGCTCTATACGGTGGCGGCGGCGGTCGCGAGTGGACTGGCGGTCAATTTCGCCAACATCATCGCCCTGCCGCTGCTGCTGGGCATCGGTGTCGCCTTCAACATCTATTTCGTGGTGAACTGGCGTCGCGGCGAGCGCCGGCCGTTGGTGACACCGACCTCGCGGGCCGTGCTGTTCAGTGCGCTGACCACCGGTTCGGCCTTCGGCAGCCTGGCGGTCTCGCCCCACCCCGGCACCGCCTCCATGGGGCTGCTGCTGTTCCTGTCCCTGTCGCTGTCGGTGGCCACCACCTTCCTGGTGCTGCCGGCGGTGTTCGTCCTGCTTGAGCACAAGGTGCGGCCGTGAGGCGGGGGCTGATCGTCACCGCCGACGACTTCGGCCGTGCCCTGCCCATCAACGAGGCGGTGGAGGACGCTCACCGCAACGGCATCCTCACCGCCGCCAGCCTGATGGTGACCGGAGATGCCGTAGCCGACGCGGTGGATCGCGCCCGCCGCCTGCCGTCGCTGGCGGTGGGGTTGCACGTGGCGCTGCTCGACGCCCGTCCGGCCTTGCCGCCGTCCGAGATCCCGGCGCTGGTGGAGGCGGACGGGCGCTTCGGGCGGCGGCCGTTGGCGCTGGGGGTGAGTTTGTTTCTCGACCGCGAGGTGCGCCGGCAGGCCCTGGCCGAGATGCGGGCGCAGTTCGAATTGTTTCGCGCCACCGGTCTGCCGCTCGACCATGTGGACTGCCATCACCACTACCACCTGCATCCGACGGTGTTCGACCTGCTGCTGCCGCTGGCCTGCGCCTATGGCGCGGCCGGAATGCGAGTGCCATTCGAGCCGCCGTTGCCGGCGTGGCGGGCGGGGGGCGGCGGGCTGCTGCGGCGCCTGGGCGGGCTGGTGCACTGGCGGCGCGCGTGGCGCATGCGGCGGCGAATTCGCCGTGCCGGCTTGATGGTCAACGACAACATGTTCGGCAATCACGACAGCGGGGCGATGGATGCCGCATTGCTGGGCGCGCTGCTGGAGCACCTGCCCCCCGGCCTGTCCGAGGTCTACGCTCACCCCGCAACCGGCACCTGGGAGCCATTCCCGCTGCCCGCCCGCTACCGCGCCACCGACGAGCACCGTGCCCTGGCCGATCCCGAGCTGGCCGAGCGCGCCTGCCGGCTCAATCTGCGCCTTACCACCTTCTCGCGCGAGCTGGCGCGCCTGGCGCGGCGGGGATGGTGACCGCCTCGGCTCTCAAACTGGCCTTAGCCGTGGCCCTCATCGCCGGCGTCTGGCATCTGCGCGGCGGCTGGGACGGGGTGGGGCCGGCTCTGGTGGCGGCGGGATGGAGCGGCCTGGCAGCGGTGACGCTGTTCCACCTGCTCCCCACCCTTCTGTGCGGCCTGGCTTGGCGGGCGCTGCTGCCCGAGGCGCCGCCGGGGGCCGCCATGAGCTGCGTGGTGGGGCGCTGGCTGCGGGATTCTGTCAATCAGCTGCTGTCGTTCCTGCCGTTGGGCGGCGAGGTGGCCGGTGCCCGCCTCTTGATGCGGCACGGTATCGAACCCGGCATCGCCGGGGCGGCTACCGTGGTCGACCTCACTGCCGAGGTGGTGGCGCAGGCGGTGTTCGGCCTGGCCGGAGTGGCGGCCTGGGTGGTGTTGCATCCCGACAATGCCGTGGCGCACTGGGGCGCTGTCGGGCTGGCGGCCAGCCTGCCGGTTCTGCTCGGGCTGGTGGCGGCGCAGCGGGCGGGGCTGCTGCGGGTGGCGCGCCTGCTGCCCGCCGCCTGGAGGGCCCCCGATCTGCACGCCGGCATCGAGGCGATCTGGGCCAGCCCCGGGCGGTTGGCCGGCGCATTCCTTCTTCACCTCGCGGCGTGGTTCCTCGCCATCGGCGAGGCCTGGCTGGCGCTGGCGCTGATCGGCAACCCCGTCACCTGGGCCGAGGCGCTGGCGCTGGAGAGTATGATCTTCGCCATCCGCAGCGCCGCCTTCGTGGTGCCCGCCGGCCTCGGCGTGCAGGAGGGCGGCTACGTGCTGCTGGGCGCCGCCCTGGGCCTGCCGGCCGAAGCGACGCTGGCGGTGTCGCTCCTGAAGCGCGGCCGCGAACTGCTTACCGGCTTGCCTGCGCTGTTGGCTTGGCAATGGCTGGGGCGGCGGCGGACCGACGATGCAGGAAGCGCATGAATTCGGCGCCCTCGCGCAGCCGCCGGCGGGTCATCTCCCAGCTAGTCAGCATCTCGCCCACCATTTCGGCCACCTTGGCCGGGCGGAAATAGAAGGCGCGGTAGAACGCCTCGACCGCAGCGAAGATCTCGTCGCTGGAGAGGTCGGGATAGCTCAGTGCCGCGATCTGGTGGCCGCGCCCCTGTACCAGTTCGCCCACGGTCAGCCAGCCGTTGGCCAGCGCCTGGGCGTGCAGCTCGGTGCCGGGATAGGGGGCAGCCAGCGAAACCTGGATGGTATGCGGGTTGATGTCGCGGGCGAAGGCAATGGTATTGCGGATGGTTTCATGGGTCTCGCCCGGCAGTCCCAGGATGAAGGTACCGTGGACGGTGATGCCGAGGCGGTGGCAGTCCTCGGTGAAGCGCCGCATGGCCTCGACCCGGGTGCCCTTGCGGATGTTGTTGAGAATCTGCTGGTTGCCCGACTCGTAGCCCACCAACAGCAGCCGCAGGCCATTCTCCTTCATCACCTTCAGCGTCTCGAACGGCACGTTGGGTTTGGCGGAGCACGACCAGGTGACGCCCATGGGGCCGAGCAGGCGCGACACCGCCGCCACCCGGCCGCGATCATCGGTGAAGGTATCGTCGTCGAAGTAGATCTCGCGCGCCTCGGGGATCAGGGTGCGGGCCAGGGCGACATCCTCCGCCACCTTGGCCGGGCTGCGGGTGCGGTAGGTGTGCCCGCCGATGGTCTGCGGCCACAGGCAGAAGCTGCATTTCGAGCGGCAGCCCCGCCCGGTATAGAACGACACGTAGGGGTGCCGCAGGTAGCCGATGTAGTAGTCCTCGATGGTCAGGTCGCGGCGATAAACCGGGATAACCGACGGCAGCCGGTCCATCTCGTGCAGGATGGCACGGTCGCGGTTGTGGAACAGGCGGCCCTTCCAGCGCCAGGACAGTCCGTCGATGGCCTCCCACGGCCGCCCGTCCGCCACCTCCTTGACGGTGTAGTCGAACTCGTGGCGGGCGACGAAATCCACCGCCGACGAGGTCGCCAATGCCTGCTCGGGCAGGGTGGCGACATGGGCGCCCACCAGCCCGACCTTGAGGCGCGGGTTGACCTGCTTCAGCGCCTCGGCGGCGGCGATGTCGGAATGGAAGGTGGGAGCGCTGGCGTAGATCACCGCCATCTCGAAGCCCAAAGCCAGGGGCGCCACCTGGGCGAGGTCGAGGCCGCGGGCGGGGGCGTCCACCAGCCGGCCGTCGGGCACCAGCGCCGCGACCTGCGCCAGCCAGGTCGGATACCAGAATGAGCGGACCTCGCGCCGCGCCTGAAAACGCGAGCCGGCGCCGCCGTCGAAGCCTTCGTAGGACGGCGGGTTGAGGAACAGCGTCTTCATCATCGGGGCTGCCTTTCCATGCAGGCGGACAGGGTGCCGTCGCGGTGGACGCGGAAGCGGCTGCCGCGCCAGATCACCGATCGCCCGGCGGCGGCGGCGACAAAGACGGCGAAGGACAGTGCCTCGCGCGCCAGCACCAGTCGAAGCGGAGCGGGAGCCAGAGCCATCGCCGTCTCCTGCAGGCGAACCACCGCCAGCCGCGCCGCCGCCGCCAGGGCCAGCACCGCCCAGCCGCCCGGGCTGATCAGCGCCGCCAGCAGCGCGAAGGGCAACGGTTGGGTCATCACCGTGGCGGCATGGCCCAGCGGGGCCAACAGCGCCACGGTGCGCTCCCAGCGCAGTTCATGGTGGAACAGGGACGACAGGTCCGGCTCATGTACGGCGATGTCGATCAGCCCCGGCACCACGGCGATGGTGAGTCCTCGGGCGCGGATCGCGGCTCCCAGGTCGTAGTCGTCGGCGAGGCGGTCGGCCAGGGCGGCGAAGCCGCCCATCCGCTCCAGCGTCTCGCGATGGAGCGCCATGGTGGGGCCGAAGCAGCCGTCCCGGCGCCCCAGCGCCCGTGCCACCAGGGCGGCGGGCACGAAGGCGTGGTTCATCCCCATGGCCAACAGGTGGCTCCACGGCGTGTCCGAGGCACGGCCGGTGTAGAGGCAGGTGGCGATTCCGACTCCGGGGCGCTGCAGGGTGGTCACCACCCGCTTCAGATGGTCGGGCTCGACGGCGACGTCGCTGTCCGAAATCACCAGCACGTCGTGGCGGGCCGCGGCCATCATGTTGATAAGGTTCGAGACCTTGTTGTTGCTGCCGTGCAGCGACGGATCGACCACCACCGCCATGTCGAGTTCGGGGTGGTCGCCCTGAAGTGCCGCCACCGTGGCCAGCGCCGGATCATCGGCCTCACGCACCCCGAAGACGATCTGGAACCGCGGATAGTCCTGCCGCGCGAAGCTCTTCAGGTTGCCCAGCAGGCACGGCTCGCCGCCGCACAGCGGCTTCAGCACGGTGACCGGCGGCAGCGATTGGCTCACCGCGTCCGGTTCCGCCTTGACGAAGCGCCGCAACGCGACCGTGGCGGCGAGGTGGTAGCCGCAGCCGGCGAGGGCGATGGCGGCGGGGAGGTAGGAAAGAAGCGCCATCATTCCGTCTGCGCCAGCGCGGCGGTGCGCTGCTCCAGGAGGTCGATCAGCGCATCGAAGCCTTGGCGGCGGACAACCGAGACGAATTCCGACCGCCGCACCGCCATTTGGCTCACCGAGCCCTGCAGCAACACGTCCACCGCCCGCTGGCGGCCGTCGATCTCGCGCATGACGTAGTCGAGGCGGATGACATCGCCGTGGCGTGGCACGATGCGGCTGGGCACCACCACGGCGTCTCCGGTCGGGAGTGGCGGGTCGACCTCGAAGCGCTCGCCGTTCCATTCGGCGAACTGCGAGGCGTAGTTGGCCACCGTCCACTGCCGGAAGGCTCCGACGAGGCGTTGCGATTGCTCGGGGGTCAGGCGGCCGGTGTTGGGGCCGAGGGCGAGGCCGGCCATGGTCGGAACGGCGAACAGGTCCTCGACCGCGGGAGCCAGCAGCGTGACGCGCCCTTTGTACCCAAGCGCCGGCCCCTGTTTCATGGCTGTCAGCAGCGCTTCGGAAAAGCGCCGCACCGTCGCGGCCGGATCGTTCTCGCTGGCGGCGGCGGGCCAGGGCAGCAGGATCAGCAGCAGCCAGAGGATCGCCCGCATCCTCAGGCTCCGCCGGACTTGGTGCGGGCGGCGCCGTGTCCCAGCGCCGCGACGACGGTGGCGACGATATCGGCGGCGGTCAGCCCGGCGCGGCGGCGCTGTTCCTCCTGGCTGTCGTGCTCGATGAAGGTGTCGGGCAGGCAGAGCTGCCGGACCTTGAGGCCGTTGTCCAGCAGGCCGCTGCCGGCAAGGTAATTGAGCACCCAGGCGCCGAAGCCGCCCACCGTGCCCTCCTCGATGGTCACCAACACCTGATGGCGGGCGGCGAGTTGGGCCAACAGGGCATGGTCGAGCGGTTTGGCGAAGCGGGCGTCGGCCACTGTCGCCGGCAGGCCCATGGCGGCGAGCTGCACCGCCGCCGCCTGCGCCGCCGCCAGGGTGGTTCCCAGCGACAACAGCGCCACGGTGCCGCCGTCGCGCAGGATGCGACCCTTGCCGATGGGCAACGGCTGGCCCCGCTCGGGCAGGTCGAGCCCGATGCCGTTGCCACGGGGATAGCGCAGGGCCGAGGGACGGTCGTCGATGGCGGCGGCGGTCGCCACCATGTGCGTCAGCTCGACCTCGTCGGCCGGCGCCATCACCACGAACTCGGGCAGGCTGCACAACAGGCTGAGGTCGAAGCTGCCATGGTGGGTGGCGCCGTCGGCGCCCACCAGCCCGGCGCGGTCGATGGCGAAGCGCACCGGCAGGCGCTGCAGCGCCACGTCGTGCACCACCTGATCGTAGGCGCGCTGCAGAAACGTGGAGTAGATCGCCACGAATGGCTTCAGCCCCTCGGCGGCCAGGCCGGCGGCGAAGGTCACCGCGTGCTGCTCGGCGATGCCCACGTCGAAACAGCGTTCGGGAAAGCGGGCGGCGAAGCGGTCGAGGCCAGTGCCCGACGGCATGGCGGCGGTGATGGCGAACACCGCCGGATCGGCCGCCGCTTCGGCGATCAGGGCGTCGGCGAACACCCGCGTGTAGCTCTTGGGCTGGGCCGGCGCCGGTCGCGGCACGCCCGTCACCGTGTCGAAGCTGCCAACGCCGTGGAAGCGGTCGGCGGCGGCTTCGGCGGGGGCATAGCCGTGGCCCTTGCGGGTCCGGACGTGCAGCAGCACCGGCTCTGCTTCGGGCCAGTCGCGCGCCGTCTCCAGGGCCGGCACCAGTTCGTCGAGGGCGTGGCCATCGACCGGGCCGAGATAGTTGATCCCCAGCGCCTCGAACAGCGGGCGGGGCAGGGGGCGCCCGTCCGCCAGCCGGGCGAGGTGATCGGTGATGGCGCCCACCGCCGGCGCAATGGACATGCCGTTGTCGTTGAGCACGATGATGAGGCGGGTGGAGCCGGCGTTGTTGATGGCCTCGAAGGCCATCCCCGCCGACAGGGCACCGTCGCCGATGACGGTGACCACGTGGTGGCTGTGGCCGCCGGAGTCGCGCGCCACCGCCATGCCCAGCCCGGCCGACAGCGAGGTCGAGCTGTGGCCGGCACCGAACGGGTCGTAGGGACTCTCGGCCCGCCGGGTGAAGCCCGACAGCCCGCCGCCCTGGCGCAGGGTCTCCATGCGGTCGCGGCGGCCGGTGAGCATCTTGTGGGGATAGCTCTGGTGGCCGACATCCCACACCAGCCGGTCGCGCGGCGTGTCGAACACCCGGTGCAGCGCCACCGACAGCTCGACCACTCCCAGGCCGGCGCCAAGATGACCGCCGGTTTCCGAGACGCTGTCGATCAGGGCGGCGCGCAATTCGGCGGCCAGGCGCTTCAGTTGCGGGATTTCAAGGCGGCGGACGTCTTCCGGGCCTCGAATGGTGGGCAGTATCGGGCCGGTTGCCAATGCGCACTCCCCCCTGTCTCGAAATGTCGATGAGCCAGTCCGAGAGGATGAGGATGGTGATCCATTGCATCAATGTGAACAAAGAAGGGGGCGGATAGACATTTTGTCGAGCCCGTATAGCCGTTTGGTTCTGAATTTTGCCCAAACGGATATTGTCAGTATCCATTGTAGTTACATACACGAAAGCCCTCGTTAGTCACGGAGATGCTTCTGGTAAGGTTTGGTGGTGCTTGTTGACGAGAGGGCTGCGATGCAGGTGATCTTGGCCGAGGTGCGAGGTTTCTGTGCCGGGGTGCAGCGCGCCATCGACATCGTCGAGCTGGCGCTGGCCCGCTTCGGCGCCCCCATCTTCGTCCGCCACGAGATCGTTCATAACCGGCACGTGGTCGACCGGCTGCGGGCCAAGGGTGTGCGCTTCGTCGAGGATCTGTCCGAGGTTCCGGCCGGCAGCGTCGCCATCTTCTCCGCCCATGGCGTATCGCGGGCCGTCGAGGACGAAGCGGGCCGGCGCTCGCTGAAGGTGATCGACGCCACCTGTCCGCTGGTCACCCGGGTGCATCGCGACGGCAGCCGCTTCTCGGATCAGGGGTGCGATGTGGTGCTGATCGGCCATGCCGGCCATCCCGAGGTCGAGGGAACCGTCGGCCGTATGGACGGGCCGGTCCATCTCATCTCCACGGTGGACGATGTGGCCCGGCTGGAGGTGTCGAACCCCGGACGGGTGGCCTATATCACCCAGACCACCCTGTCGGTGGATGACGCCCGCGCCATCATCGAGGCGCTGCGGCGGCGCTTCCCCGCCATCGTCGGCCCCGACATCGCCGAAATCTGCTACGCCACCCAGAACCGCCAGCGCGCCGTCGCCGAGCTGGCCGCCAGGGTGGACGTGGTCCTGGTGGTGGGGGCGCGCAACAGCTCCAACTCCAATCGCCTGCGCGAAATCGCCGAGGCGCGCGGCGTTCCCGCCTATCTGGTGGAGGATCCGGCGGCGCTGCGGCCGCACATGGTCGAGGGCGCCGAGCGGGTCGGCATCACCGCCGGTGCCTCGGCGCCCGATGATCTGGTCATGGGGCTGATCGAGGCGCTGAACGCCTATGGCAGGGTCGAGTTGTCGGTCCTGCCCGGTGTCCACGAGGACATCCATTTCAAGCTGCCGACGCAGCTCGCCTGATGGCGGTTCCCGCGTTGCAGATCGCTCGCATCGGGCTCTACGTGCTGCGTCAGTATCTCGCCGGAGTGAAGCGCTATCCGCTGGTGCTGATGCTGGAGCCGCTGTTCCGCTGCAATCTCGCCTGCGCCGGCTGCGGCAAGATCGATTATGGCGATGCGGTGCTCGACCGCCGCCTGTCGGTGGCGGACTGTCTGGCTGCCGTCGACGAGTGCCCGGCGCCGGTGGTCAGCATCGCCGGCGGTGAGCCGCTGCTGCATCGCGATATCGAGGAGATTGTTGCCGGCATCCTGGGGCGCGGCCGTTTCGTCTACCTGTGCACCAATGCCCTGCTGCTGGAAAAGAAGCTCGACCGCTTCACCCCCAGCCCGGCCTTCACCTGGTCGGTGCATCTCGACGGCGGGCGTGAGGAGCACGATCGCTCGGTCTGCCGCAAGGGGGTCTACGATACCGCCGTGCAGGCCATCCGCAGCGCCAAGGCCGCCGGCTTCCGGGTCAGCGTCAATTGCACCCTGTTCGACGGCGCCGTCCCCGAGAAGGTAGCCGCCTTCCTCGACGATGTGACCGCTATGGGGGTGGACGGCGTCACCGTCTCGCCCGGCTACGCCTATGAGCGCGCTCCCGACACCGAGCACTTCCTGACGCGCCGCCGCACCAAGGAGCTGTTCCGCGGCCTGTTCCGCCGGGGCCGGGGGCGGGGGTGGCCGATCAACCAGTCGTCGCTGTTTCTCGATTTCCTCGCCGGTAATCAGGCCTATCGCTGTACGCCCTGGGGCAATCCCACCCGCAACGTGTTCGGCTGGCAGCGGCCCTGCTATCTGTTGGGCGAGGGCTACGCCGACAGCTTCCGCGCCCTGATGGACGAGACCGACTGGGACGCCTACGGCACCGGCAACTACGAGAAATGCGCCGACTGCATGGTCCATTCCGGCTATGAGGCCACCGCCGTGGCCGATACCGTGCGGCGTCCGTGGGCGGCCATGCGGGCGGCGGTGGCCGGGCCGCGCACCGAGGGGCCGATGGCGCCCGAGATTCCGCTCGATGGCCAGCGCGCCGCCGAGGCAGTGTTCGACGAACTGGTGGCCCGGCTAGCGGCGCAGGGTGGCGAGAGCCGGCGCGGCGGCCGCCAGAACCTTTAGGGCGCGGCGGGCCTCGGCGGCCAGGCGCAGCAACTCCGGCACCTGGGACGGAGCTGCCAGCAGCGATCCCGCCAGTCCGGCCATGCCACCATTCATCATCGCCAGTGCCGCCTTGGGAATGGCGCGATGCAGCGGGTCGGCCACCACCCGCAGCACGATGAACGGCTTGCCTGCCGCGGCGCAGACCTCTGCGACGGCGCCGCTTTCCATGTCCACCGCCACGGCGCCGGTGCGATCGGCCAGCAGCCGTTTCTCCGCCACCGAGGCGACGATGCCGTCCACGGCCGCCACCACCCCGAGGCGGGCATGGGGCAGTTGCTCGGCCAGGGTGTTGGTCCATTCGGCCCAGCAGGCCTGACGACCCTTCTTCGTCACTACCGCCAGGGCCAGCACCAGTGTGCCGGCACCGGCCCCGGCCGACAGTCCGCCCGCCAACCCGAAACTGACCAGCCCCTCGGCGCCGCCGGCCAGCAACTCGGCGGCGAGGACGCGGGCGCGGGCGGTATCGCACCTGGCGCAGGCGCTGCGCATCGAGGGCGGCAACACCGCCGCTTCGGCGGGCAGGCCGGTGAGAACGGCCAACTCAAAGGCCATGCAGGACCCTTCCTCGGTTGCCGAGCACCAGATTGCGATAGCGCGCCACCGCCCACAGGGGAAAGAACAGGCGGTAACCGTGATAGCGGAGATAGAACACCCGCGGGAAGCCGACCGCGGTGTGCTGGGGTTCGTCCCAGCCTCCCTCATCGTTGCGGTTGGCCAGCAGCCACGCGATACCGCGCGCCACCGCCGGATGGTCGACCTCGCCCGCCGCCATCAGGCCGAGCAGTGCCCAGGCGGTCTGCGACGGCGTGGCGGCGGCGGCGATGCCGTGCGGTTGGCCGTCCCAGTACGAACGGCCGTCCTCGCCCCAGCCGCCATCCTCGCGTTGGCGGGACAGCAGCCAGTCCACCGCCCGGCGCACCGGCCGCCCGCCCGAATCGACCCCGGCGGCGTTCAATGCCGCCAGCGCCGACCATGTGCCGTAGATATAGTTGGTACCCCAGCGGCCGAACCACGAGCCGTCTACCTCCTGGTGGCACAGCAGCCACTCGACGCCCCGCCGCACCGACTGGTCCTCGGGGTTGCCCAAGGCCGCCAGGGCCGAGACGCAGCGCGCCCCCACGTCGGCGGTGGGAGGGTCGAGCAGGGCGCCGTGGTCGGCGAAGGGGATGGCGTTGAGGTGGACGTGGGTGTTGTCGGCGTCGAACGCCCCCCAGCCACCATCGGTGCACTGCATGCCGCGCAGCCAGCGCAAGGCCAGCGCCACGGCGTCGCGGTGGGCGGGGGCGTCGATGCGCTCCAGGGCGGTGACCACGGCGGCGGTGTCGTCGGTGTCGGGATAGTGGGGATTGCTGTACTGGAAGGCCCAGCCGCCCGGCTCCAAACTGGGCCGCCGCGCCGCCCAGTCGCCCGCGATGCGGGTCTCCTGGCGCGCCAGCAGCCATTCGGCGGCACGGCGGGTGGCGGCCTCGGCGCCGCCGGCCTCGCACAGGGCATGGCAGGCCAGGGCGGTGTCCCATACCGGCGACAGGCAGGGCTGGCAGTAGGCGCTGTCCTCGCCGATCACCAGCAGCCTGTCGATGGCGCGGCGGGCGGTGGCGCGGCGGGGGTCCTGGGCGCCGATACCCAGTGCGTCGAACATCATCACCGTGTTGGCCATGGCGGGGTAGATGGCGCCCAACCCGTCCTCGCCATTCAGCCGCTCGGCGACGAAGGCCATGGCACGGTCGATGGCACGCTGCCGGTATGCCTTGGGGAAGTACGGTTCCGCCACCCGCAGCGCGCGGTCGAGTGCCCGAAAGGCCTTACCCCAGGCACTGTCGTTCCGTGCGGTAGGCCAGTCGCGCACCTCCAGCGGCGAGGTGAGGAACAGTTCCTGGATGGCCACGGCTTGGGGGTTGCGCGCCTGCGGCTTCAGCGCCATCAGCACCAGCAGCGGCACCAGCACGGTGCGCGACCAATAGGACACCTTGTCGAGGTGGAAGGGGAACCAGCGCGGCAGCAGCATGATCTCCACCGGCATCACCGGCACCGCCGTCCATGGCACCTGGCCGAACAGGGCCAGCAGCGTGCGGGTGAAGACATTGGCGCGGGCGGCGCCGCCGTGACGCAGGATCGCCTGGCGGGCCTCGGCCATGTGGGACGCCTGAGGGTCGTCGCCCACGGCCTTGAGCGCGAAATAGGCCTTCACCGAGGCGCTGATGTCGAGATCACCGCCATGGAACAGCGGCCAGCCGCCGTGCTCGCCCCGGATGCGGCGCAGGTAGGTTGCGATCTTGCGCTCCAGCCCGATGTCGCGGTCGTCGAGGTAGTGGGTCAGCAGTACGTATTCGGCCGGAATGGTGGCGTCGGCTTCCAGCTCGAAGGCCCAATGGCCGTCGGGCTGCTGCCGCGTCAGCAGGGCGGTGGTGGCGGCCTCGACGGCACGGTCGAGGGCTTCGACGCTTTCGGCGATGAGGGGGAGCTGCCTGCCGGACAAGGGAGATCCTCCATGGCTGTGGGAGCCGCATGGTGAGGGCTCGCTCGCGCCGCGTCAGGTGAGCAGAGGTCGGGCATTCATTGGGAAAGGGAGCTATGGCAACTGGACGCGCCCCTTCCATGCTCCCCCCCGTCCGGCATAGTGCCGTCGTGCCGAGTCCAGGGTGGCAGCGAGGAAGAAGGCCGCGATCAGCGGCAGTAGCGGTGCCCACAGCGGCGAGGCGCGATAGAAGCCCAACATGGGCAGGAACGACAGCGCCATCAGGCCCCAGGCGGCCACTGCGGCTATACTCCCGGTCAGCGTCAGCAGCGGCGGCGCCAGGAATACCACCGCCATGGCCGCCACTGTCGCCGCCAGACGCAGCGGCGAATGATCGAGCTGGGCATAGGCGCTGCGAGCGATGTTTCGCCACATGCCGCGCCAGCCGGAGGTGGGGCGGAGGGACGAGGTGGCACCGGCCATGCCCAGCCACAACCGGCCGCCCTGGTCCTTGACGGCGGCGGCCAGGGCGCAGTCGTCGATGAGGGCGCCACGCAGGGATTGCAGCCCGCCGATACGCTCCAGGGCGCGCCGCCGCACCAGCATGAGGCCGCCGGCGGCGGCTGCGGTAACCTCGGCCTGATCGTTGACCCAGGTGAAGGGATAGAGCAGGCGGAAGAAATAGACGAAGGCCGGCACCAGGCCGTGCTCCGCCCTCGAGCGGCATTGCAGCCGCACCATCAGCGATGCCATGTCCAGCCGCCATGCCTCGGCGCGGGTCACCATGCGGGCCAATTCGCCGGGATGGTGGTGGATGTCGGCATCGGTGAACAGCACATAGCGGGCTTCGGGTAGTACCTCCAGGGCGTGCTCGACGCCCTGCGACATGGCCCAGACCTTGCCGCTCCAGCCCGGCGGCAGCGGACGGCCGCCAATGACGGTGAGCCGCCCGTCGCCCACCGCCCGCGCCGCCTCGGCGGTGCCGTCGGTCGAGGCGTCGTCAACCACCACCACCGCCATCTGGCCCGGGTAGTCCTGGGCCAGCAGCGAGGTCAGGCTGGCCCCGATCAGCGCCGCCTCGTCACGCGCCGGCACCACCACCGCGATGGTCGGCCATGTTTTGGGCGCGGGCGGCAGGGGGGATGCCTCCATGCGCCAGAAGCCGCCCCGCGCTCCCAACAGCCCGACCCAGGCGATCAGCCCAATCAATGCAATCAGGTCGCTCATCGGCCGTATCCCCGTTGCAACGCCCATGTGGCGGCCTCGATCAGGGCCGCCTCGGCCGGGCGGTGACGGTAGCCCAACTCGCGCTCGGCCTTGTCGGAGCGGAAATACATGCAGGCGCGGCTCATGCGCAGGCCGTCGCAGGTCACCAGCGGCTCGACGCCGGTGAAGCGCGCCAGCAGTTCGGCGGCCACCGCCATCGGCCAGACGACGGCGCGCGGCAGCCGAACCGTCGGCGCCCGCCGCCCGGCGGCCTTGGCGATGACGGCCAGGATGGCCGCCAGCGTCAGGTTGTCACCGCCCAGCACGTAGCGTTGGCCGACCCTGCCCTTTTCCAGCGCCAGAACATGGCCCTCGGCGACGTCGTCCACATGGACGATGTTCAGCCCGGTGTTGACGAAGGCGGGAATACGGCCGCGCGCCGCCTCGGCGATCATGCGGCCGGTGGGGGTGGGGCGGATGTCGCCGGGGCCGACGGGCGTCGAGGGATTGACCACCACCGCCGGCAGGCCGTCCTCGGCCACCATGCGCAGCACCGCCCGCTCGGCGAGGAACTTCGAGCGCTTGTAGGCGCCGATCATCTCCTCCAGGCTGGTCGGCGTCTCCTCGTCGGCGGCGACATCGCCCGGCAGGTGGCCCAGTGTCGCCACGCTGGAGGTATGCACCACCCGCTCGACACCAGCGTCGAGGGCGGCGCGCATCAGTGCCCGGGAGCCGGTGACGTTGGTGCGGTAGAGGGCGTCGGGATCGGGCGCCCACAGCCGGTAGTCGGCGGCGATGTGAAGCACGGCCGCGCAACCGGCCACCGCCAGCGCCAGCGACTCCTCGTCCTCCAGCCGGCCGGTCACCGCCTCGACACCGAGGCCGTCGAGATTGGCCCGGTTGCTCTCTGGCCGCATCAGGGCGCGCACCCGCCAGCCCCGTTGCAGCAGGCGGCGTACCACGGCTGCACCGATAAAGCCGCTTGCTCCCGTTACCAAGGCCGTCGCCGCCATCACCACCTCCAGCAGAGGGCGGACTGTACCGTCGGTCCGCGGATGGCGTCAGATTGTCGAAGGTAATAATAGGAAAGCATCCGAAATATACCTTGAGTAATCGCGCAGAAAATATGCGAGACGGCGGCAGGAGCAACCCGTAATTTCCTCGCTATGAGTCTTATCCAGATCGCCGCCGGGTTGCTGCTGGCCGCCGGCACCGCCTATCTCGGACTGGCCTTGCTGCGGGTGGCGCAGTGGCGGCCGGCGCCGCCGTCCGAACCATCGCTGCCGCCCGTCTCGCTGCTGGTGCCGCTTTTTGGGGCGCCGCCTCGGCTGGCCGAGTGCCTGGGGACCTTGCTGGCCCAGGACTATGCCGGTGAGGTTCAGGTGGTGTTCGGCCTGCACCACGTCGATGACCCGGCTCGGCCGGTCGTCGAGCGCCTGATGGCCGAGTGGCCCGGCCGTGATTTCACGCTGGTGGTGGATCCGCGACGCGCCGGTCCCAACCCCAAGAACTGCAATCTCGCCAACATGGTGCCGGCGGCGCGGCACGACGTGCTGGTGATGGTGGACAGCGATGTGTTGGCGCCGCCCGACCTGCTGGCCATCCTTGCCGCCACCCTGACCGCCGACACGCGCATCGGACTGGCGACCTGCCCATATCGCGGCATTGCCGGGGCCAGCCTGTGGTCGCGGCTGGGGGGGCTGTACATTGACGACTGGTTTATTCCGTCGGTACTGGTGGACGTAGCAAGGCGCGACATGGACTTTGCCTACGGGGCGGCCATCGCGGTGACGCGCCAGGCATTGGCGGCGGCGGGTGGCTTCGAGGCGATGGCCGCGGCGGTGGCGCAGGACTACGTCATCGGCCACGCCGTCTCCCGCGCCGGATTCACCGTGCGGCTGGCGCCCTGCATTGTCGGCACCATCGTCGCCGAGGATACCGCCGCCCGCCTGTTCGCCCATGAACTGCGCTGGAATCGCACCATTCGTGCGGTGCGGCCGCTCGACCACGGCCTGTCCATCGTCACCAGCCCGTTGCTGCCCTTCCTGTTGCTGGCGCTGCCGTCGTGGTCGCCGGGCGCGGTCATGGGCGGCGCCGGGCTGCTGCTGGTGCTGCGTGGCCTGCTTCATCTGCTGTTGCGTCGCCGGCTGCCGCTGGAGCCTCGGAGCCTGTGGTTGTTGCCGGTGCGCGAATGCTTCAACGCCCTGGTGTGGGCGGTCAGTCTGACCGGGCGGCGGATCCGCTGGGGCGATCAGGTGATGGTGACCGGGAGCGGGCAAACCATGCGTGTCGACGAGTCTGGAGGTGGGCGATGAGGAACGTCGGAGTGGCCGTGGGCATGCTGATGGTCTTGGTGGGCTGTGCCGAGGTGCCGACCAACCCGGAGGACCGGGCCGAGTTCGAGGCGATCAATGATCCGTTGGAGCCGTTGAACCGGGGGGTGTTCGATGTCAACCTCGCTCTCGATCGTGCCGTCCTCAAGCCGGTGGCGCGTGGCTACCGCGACTGGGTGCCGGTGGCGATGCGCGATCGGGTGCATGACTTCATCCTGAACCTCACCGGCCCTATCGTCTTCGTCAACGACGTGTTGCAGGGCGAGCCCGACCGCGCCGCCCAGACGCTGGACCGCTTCATCATCAACTCCACCGCCGGCCTGCTGGGGCTGGTGGATGTGGTCGGGCGCACCGGCGGGCCGCGCCACCACGAGGAGGACTTCGGCCAGACCCTGGCGGTGTGGGGCGTGGGCGAGGGACCCTATCTGATGCTGCCGTTCTTCGGTCCCTCCAATCCGCGTGACGCGGTGGGGCGGGGAGTCGAGTGGGTTGCCGACCCCGCTGACATCGCCCTGGGCAATGCTTTCTCCCGGGAGGTGTTGTGGGGCCACCTCGGCACCGAGATGCTCGACACCCGCACAGAGCTGCTCGATCCGCTGGACGAACTGGAACGGAGTTCGCTCGACTTCTACGCCGCCGTCCGCAGCACCTACCGCCAGCGCCGCGCCTCGCTGATCATCAACCGCGACCGGCCGGTCGCCGAGTTGGTGAAGTGAGTTGAAAACAGCGCCGACCGCCTCTTGACAGGCCCGCCGCAAACCCTCTATATCGGCCGCTCTCGCGCATGGTTGCGGACGAACAGTCCGTCGCGGCGCGCAGGTTTCGAGGTCTATGGCGGGGTAGCTCAGCTGGTTAGAGCACGGGAATCATAATCCTGGGGTCGGGGGTTCAAGTCCCTCTCCCGCTACCACCTTTACCGAGGGTCGGGCCAGAAATGGCCCGGCCCTTTTGGCTATTCGGGCCGAACGGTGCCGGATGCCACGGCCCTTTAGCCTCCGGCCGCCATATTCGTTTATATGAAAATTAGAGAATTATGGATGACCGAGGGGTTGCGGTTCATTTACACTCGGAATTCGTATTGTTCATGGTCGGCGACAACTCGGTTGGCAAATCGACATTAGACTAACTAATGCGACGGGGTGTCCGCAGGGAGGGTTGGAAATTGGACAACGTGACGAACGGAGCGCTGCATCCGGCGCTGGGCGGAGCCATTGGTGGTATCTGGAGCCAGCTGGCCGGTGTCGCCGTCGACATCGACAAGATTTCGAAGCGTTTCCTTGAACAGGCCAGCAAATTTCAGGCCCTCAACGCTGCCGCCAACGGTCTGGCCGACGCCAACAGCAAGATCGGCGAGGTCGCCGAGCTTGCCCAGCAGGTGTCCGGTACCGTCGGCGAGCTCACCGATTCGTCGCGCACCACGCTGCAAGGAGCCAAGACGCAGATCCAGGCCCTGGTCGACGGGGTGCGGCGCACCGAGCACCACATGCAGGCGCTGGTCGAATCCCTCTCGCGTGTCGGCAATGTGGCGGATCGCATCGAGACCATCGCCCGCCAGACCCGCATGCTGGCGCTGAACGCCACCATCGAGGCGGCACGGGCCGGTGAGATGGGCAAAGGATTCGCCGTGGTCGCCAATGAAGTCAAGGCGCTGGCCGGGCAGACCAGCGACGCCACCCAGCTGATCGCCTCCACCATCGGCGAACTGGCGCAGCTCAGCAGCCGCGTTGCCGACGAGAACACCGCCAGCCTGGGGCGGGTCGATTCCGTTTTGAGCGCCACTGATGAACTGGGCGATGCCGTCGACGACCTGCAGACGCTGTTTTCGCTGCTGGAGACCCACATCGAGGAAATCGTCGCCACCGGCCACTCCGGTGAGGCCGATCGCCGGCAGGTGGCTACCGCGATCATCGACATCAGCGCCGACATCAAGAGCGAAACCGAGCATCTCGCCGACGCCAACAGCCTGATGGAACGGCTGCTCCAAGATACCGAGGGGCTGATCGAGGTTTCCTACGCCGAGGGTATCGAGCTGCCCGACACCCCGTTCATCCGCTATGCCCAGGAGCATGCCGCCAAGATCGCGGTCCTGTTCGAGGCCGCGGTGGACAAGGGGGAGCTTCACCTCGACGACCTGTTCGACGAGTCCTACCAGCCCATTCAAGGCACCGACCCGCAGCAGATGCTGACGCGGTTCACCGGATTTACCGATCGGGTGCTGCCGCCGCTGCAGGACGCCTTGTTGGCCGCCAACCAGCGCGTCGCCTTCTGCGCCGCGGTCGACCGCAACGGCTATCTTCCCACCCACAACGCCAAATATTCGCAGCCACAGCGCCCCGGTGATGTCGCCTGGAACACCGCTAATTGCCGCACAAGGCGCATCTTCAATGACCCGGCCGGCCTGGGCGCGGCGCAAAACCGCAAGCCGTTCCTGCTGAAGAGCTATCGCCGCGATATGGGCGGCGGCACCATGGTGATGATCAAGGACGTCTCGGCCCCCATCATGGTCAGGGGGCGTCACTGGGGCGGCTTCCGCATCGGGTATGTGTGATCCCGGAAAACGCTTGAAGTGACCCGTTCGCCGGTCTGGAACGCCTGCCGCCGGGGGATGAAACTCCCCCTGTCGTCATGGCCGGACGTGATCCGGCCATCCACGTGGTGAGCGCTTCGCCAGACGGCGCCATGGACCCCCGGATTAAGTCCGGGGGTGACGATGGCGAGGGGATACGCCCGGCTTTTTCTGGAGTTCGCCGCCGATCCTTGCCCGGCCGTCTCGCCCGGCCGTCTCGCCCGGTCGTCTCGATAGAGTGACCCGTGCTACCGGTGCCGTCCCACCAGCTTCAGCATGGTGTCCAGCGTGATGGAGGCGAAGGTCGCCTGGGCAGTGTCCTCGATCTCCATCAGAACCTGGCACAACGCCTTGCCTTCCGGCGTGTTGTCACCGTCCTCGCGTTCGCCGTTGCGGATGGGGTCGATGGCCTCGAACAGCTGGATGATGTCGAGCAGCGTGGTCCGCCGTCGGGTGCCGGCGAAGCGGTAGCCGCCACCGGCGCCGCGCACCGCTTCCACCAGGCCGACGCGGCCCAGGCTGCGCAGCACCTTTGCCAGGTGATTGGTGGAGATGCCGTATTTCTCGGCGATTTCGTTGGCGGAGAGCTGGCGTTCGGGCTCGGCGGCCAGTTCAAGGACGGCGAACAGGGCGCAGCGGGTTGCCTTCTGTAGCTTCATGGGCCTAGAGCTCCTTCTCAAGCTGGATGAAGGGGCCGGCCATCATCCCCTGGCTGCGGAAGAAGCTCATCACCAGGGTGTCGTCACGGGCCAACATGGTGCGCACCTTGTTGACGCCCCCCCGGCGGAAGCGATCGTTGATGGCGTCGAACAAGGTGTTGCCGACGCCGCCCTGACGGATGTCCTGGCGTACGCCGATGGCGAAGATCCAGCCGCATGGGGGGGAGCCGAACTCCCAGGAGCGCACTTCGCCGATGATGAAGCCCAGCACCTTGTCGCCGTCGGCGGCAACCAAGAAAAATCGGTGTCGTCTTACCGATTTACCGTTGGTATCCGTCTCCTGTTCATCGGCCTTGCTATTGTAAAACTCAAACAGATCTTCCCAATACTCAGGCTTAGAAACACCGGTGTTTTCGAGGTCGATGGCAATCACTTGTGGCACGTCCGCGGCTTTGGCTAGGCGTACCGAGAATTTCTTTTCGCTATGACGTGGTTGGGAATTTGCCATTCGGGGCTTCTCCGAGTCCTATACCACCGTTCTAGTGCACAGGGCATGTCTTTACAACGGCAATTCTTTCCAGGTGCCGCCATCCCGCTGGGGAGGGCCTTGAACCCCCGCCGCCGCCTCCAAGATGGAGGGGAGGTGGCAACGGGAGGTTTAACGATGTTGGGCACCCGCCTCACCCTGTTCGAGCTATTCGGCTTCAAGGTCCGGGTGGACGCCAGCTGGCTGCTGCTGGCGGTCTTGATCGTCTGGAGTTTGGCGGTGGGTTATTTCCCCGCCATGGCGCCGGGCTGGGAGCCGGCAACCTATTGGGCGATGGGCGTCGTCGGCCTGCTCGGGCTGGCGCTGTCGGTGGTGGTGCATGAACTGGCACATGCCCTGGTGGCGCGCCGGTTCGACATGCCCATTGCCGGCATCACCCTGTTCGTGTTCGGCGGCGTCGCCGAGATGAGCCGGGAGCCGTCGACGGCGCGCGGCGAGTTCCTGATGGCCATTGTCGGCCCGTTGATGAGTCTGGCGGTGGCCGGGGTGTTCCACCTGGCGGTCGCCCTTGCCGAGGGTCTCGGTGCCGGTCCTGCCAATCCGGCGGTGGCGGTGCTGGGCTATCTCGCTTTCCTCAACCTGCTGCTGGCCGGCTTCAACATGATCCCCGCCTTCCCGCTGGATGGTGGGCGGGTGCTGCGGGCGGTGTTGTGGGCCTGGCGCAAGGATCTGGTGTGGGCAACCTGGGTGGCGACCGGTTGCGGCTCGCTGTTCGGGATGCTGCTGGCCGGATGGGGGCTGCTGCTGGTGTTGCAGGGTTACATAACCGGAGGGCTGTGGTGGATTCTGATCGGGCTGTTCGTGCGGGCGGCGGCGGCGGGTGCCTATCGCGAGGTTCGCGGCAACAGGCTGTCCGGGCATCCGGTGGCGAAATTGATGAACATTCATCCCGTCACCGTCGCCCCCGATGTCACCATTGAACGGCTGGTGGAGGAGTACTTCTATCTCCATCCCCACACCTGCTTCCCGGTGGTGGCCGGGGGGGTGCTTCTGGGGTGTGTCGACATGGACGCCCTTGGACGGGTGGCGCGGCATGAATGGCGTGTGCGCACCGTCGCCGAGGTGATGCAGGACTGCGCCGCCGCCACCCTGCCCGACACCGCCGACGCCGCCGAGGCGCTGGCCCGCATGCGCCGCACCGGTCGCTCGCGGATGATGATCACCCATGGCGGGCAACTGGTGGGCATCCTGTCGCTGACGGACCTGCTCGGTAGTCTTTCGCTCGATCCAAAGCCGAGTATGTAAACTCGCGTATTGCTTTGGACGGCGACAGAGTAGATTCTTGCGGCTCCTATTCGCACCAAGGGGGAAACGTGCGGTCGTGGCAGGAATTCTGGGACGGCGATACGACGACCTACGTCAACCGTCGGCATCTTGAAGCGCACTATTCGCGGCTGTTGACGGACGTGGCGCCGCTGCTGCCGGCTCCACCGGCGACGGTGCTCGATTTCGGCTGCGGCGAGGCGCTGATGGCGCCAGAGCTGGCCAAGGCCGGCTGGACCGTGCTGCTCTACGATACCGCGCCCAACCGCCAGCGGCAACTGGCCGAGCGCTACGGCGCCATCGAGCGCATCACCGTGCTGGACGACGCCGCCTTCGCCGCCCTGCCGCCGGGGAGCTGCGACGCGGTTTTTGCCATTTCGGTGATCCAGTACATCGAGCGTCCGGCGCTGTCCGGGGTGGTGGCGCGCTTGAGCCGGTTGTTGCGGCCATCGGGGAGGCTGCTGCTGGCCGATGTCATTCCGCCCCGGAGCGGCATGCTCCAGGACGTGTGGTCACTGTTGGCCTTCGCCCTGCGGCATGGTTTCCTGCTGGCGGCGCTGGGATGGCTGCTGCATGCCTGCCGCTCCGACTACCGCAGCCTGCGTGGCCGCCTGGGCTTGACCACCTGGGAGACCGACGACCTCGCCGGGGTGCTGGTGGGAGCCGGTCTGAAGGCCGAGGTTCTGCCGGACAATGTCGGCGAAAATCCCAACCGGATGACTCTGGTGGGATATCCCGCCAGAGTGGCGGCTCTATTGCATTTGTAAGACATGTTCTGATCCCCGTTGCGGTTGCCGACACTCCGTGTAGGATTGATCGGACCCTTGCGGCCAATAAAGGGGGGATGAATGCCTGGTAAGGACGCGCCACCCACCACCACGGTGGTGCTCGACAGGAATGGCCTCGACGGCCTGCTGGCGGCCCTCGTCAAAAAGGGCTACCGGGTCATCGGCCCGACCGCCCGTGATGACGCGGTCATCTACGACGACATCGACTCGCCGAAGGACCTGCCGGAAGGATGGGGCGACGAGCAGAAAGGCGGCCATTACCGGCTGCGGCGGCGCCAGGACAAGGCGCTGTTCGGCTATACCGTGGCGCCGCAGGGCTGGAAGCGCTTCCTCTATCCGCCCAGCCAGAAGCTGTTCGGCGCCCGTCGCACCGAGGCCGGCTTCGAGATCCAGCCCCCCGACCCGCCCGAAGCGCCCATGGCCTTCATCGGCGTGCGCGCCTGCGAACTGGCCGCCATGGCGGTGCAGGACAGGGTGTTCGGCGACAAGCTCTATCCCGACACCGGCTATCAGCGCCGCCGCAAGGCCGCCTTCGTGGTGGCGGTGGAATGCGGCGAGGCCGGGGCGACCTGCTTCTGCTCGTCCATGGGCACCGGCCCGGCAGTGGTGGCCGGCTTCGACATCAAGCTGGTGGAACTGCCCGCCAAGGGCCGCTTCGTCGCCGAGGCGGGTAGCCTTGAGGGCACTAAATTGCTCGACAAGCTGAAGGCCCCCAAGGCCTCGGATGCCGATTGCACCGCCGCCGTCGAGCGGGTGGCCGGCATCACCTTCACCAAGCAGATGAACGCCAAGACGGCGCGCACCCTGGCGGCCAAGCCCGACCATCCGCGCTGGGACGACGTGGCGGCGCGCTGCCTGACCTGCGGCAACTGCACCATGGTCTGCCCGACCTGCTTCTGCACCACGGTGGAGGACGTCACCGACCTCAAGGGCGACAACGCCGAGCGCTGGCGCAAGTGGGACTCCTGTTTCTCGGTGGATTTCTCCTACATCCACGGCGGCGCGGTCCGCACCGAGGTCAAGTCACGCTATCGCCAGTGGATCAGCCACAAGCTCTCGACCTGGCACGACCAGTTCGGCACCTCGGGCTGCGTCGGCTGCGGCCGCTGCATCACCTGGTGCCCGGTAGGCATCGACATCACCGAGGAAGTGCGGGCCATAGACGCCAGCGAAACGACGGGGAGGTAGCCATGGTCCAGACGGAAAACCTCGGACGCATCATCGATGAGCATCCCTTCTTCAAGGGCATCGGCGCCGAGTTGCGCGAATTGTTGATCGGTTGTGCCGCCAATGAGCGGTTCGAGGCCGGTCAGTTCCTCACCCGCGAGGGCCAGAAGGCCGACAAGTTCTTCCTGGTACGTGCCGGTGACGTCGCCGTCGAGGTGGACGTCCCGGGCAGGAAGGCCATCGTCATCGAGACCCTGGGCGAGGGGGAGGTGCTGGGCTGGTCATGGGTCGTCGAGCCGTTCCGCACCATGTTCGACGCCCGCGCCCAGACGCTGGTGCGGGCGCTGTCCTTCGACGGCAAGTGCCTGCGGGCCAAGATGGCCAAGGACCCGCTGCTGGGCTACGAGGTGCTGCGCCGCTTCGTGCCCATGATGGCGCATCGCCTGCAGACGGCGCGGTTGCAGATGCTCGACATCTATGGCCCCGGCCCCACTCCGTCCGTGGCCCGGATCAAGGTGGAGCGCGCCGACACCGGCGCCAAGGGCACCAATCGCCGCGCCGACGCCAAGTTGATGGCGGAGAGTGCCAAGCCGGCCCGTGCCGCCGCCATGAAGGCTGAGAAGAAGGCCGAAAAGAAAGCCGACAAGAAGGCCGCCAAGGCCAAGAAGGTGGGCTGATGGGCGCGCTTCCTCCCGATCCCATGCTGCCGCGTCCCTTCCGCATCGAGAAGGTCAAGCGCGAGCTGTCCGACACCTTCACCATGGAGATGGTGCAGGCCGAGGGGGGCGACTTCCGCTTCGCCGCCGGGCAGTTCAACATGCTCTATGTCTTCGGCGTGGGCGAGATTCCCATCAGCATCTCCGGCGATCCCGGTGACGCCTCCAAGCTGGTGCACACCACCCGCGCGGTGGGCACCGTGTCGGCGGCGCTCGACGCCCTGAAGGCGGGCGAGATCATCGGCGTGCGCGGCCCCTACGGCACGCCGTGGCCGGTGGAGCAGGCCTTCGGCCAGGACGTGGTGTTCGTCGCCGGCGGTGTCGGCCTGGCGCCGCTCAGGCCGGCGATCTACCAGGTGATGGCCAACCGCGAGCGCTTCGGCAAGGTGATGGTGCTGTACGGCGCCCGCACCCCCGAGGACATCCTGTTCAAGAAGGAGGTCGAGCAGTGGCGCGGCCGCTTCGACATGGATGTGCTGGTCACCGTCGACCGCGCCACCGGCGGCTGGGCCGGCAATGTCGGCGTCGTCACCACCCTGGTGGCCAAGGGCGGCTTCGACCCGCTCAACACCACTGCCTTCGTCTGCGGCCCCGAGGTGATGATGCGCTACGCCGCCCAGGCGCTGGAGAAGAAGGGCGTGCCCACCGACGGCATCTGGCTGTCCATCGAACGCAACATGAAGTGCGGCTGCGGCCTGTGTGGCCACTGCCAGTGGGGACCCGATTTCGTCTGCAAGGACGGACCGGTGTTCCGCTACGACCGTATCGTCGATCGCCTCGCCGTCAGGGAGCTCTGACCATGGCCGAACGCAAGCGACCCAAACTGGCAGTGTGGAAGTTTTCCTCCTGCGACGGGTGCCAGCTGACCCTGCTGGACTGCGAGGACGAGTTGCTGGCTCTGGTGGAAGAGGTGCGCATCTCGTACTTCCTGGAGGCCACCCGCAAGGTCGAGAAAGGCCCCTACGACGTCTCGCTGGTCGAGGGCTCCATCACCACGCCACATGACGTCAAGGCCATCCGCGAGGTGCGCAAGAACTCCAAGGTTCTGGTGACCATCGGCGCCTGCGCCACCGCCGGGGGCATCCAGGCGCTCCGGAACTTCAAGAACGTCAAGGAATTCATCCGCTGCGTCTACGCCCACCCGGAATACATCGATACCCTGACCACCTCGACGGCGGTCTCCGACCATGTGCCGGTGGATTTCGAACTGCGCGGCTGCCCGATCAGCAAGCACCAGTTGCTTGAGGTGCTCAACGCCACCCTGAACGGCCGCAAGCCCAACATTCCGCGTCACTCGGAATGCATCGAGTGCAAGCAGAAGGGCATCGTCTGCCGCATGGTGGCCACCGGCGCCGCCTGCATGGGGCCGGTGGTGCAGGCCGGCTGCGGCACCCTGTGCCCTGGCAAGGACCGCGGCTGCTATGGCTGCTTCGGCCCCATGGAGACGCCCAACACCGCGGCGCTGGCGGCGCATTTCCGTGAGTTGGGCAAGGATGCCCGTGACGTCCAGCGCCTGTTCCGCAGCTTCAACGCCAACGCCGAGGCGTTCCGCAAGGAGAGCGAGAACCATGGCTGACACGCGCATCATCAAGGTCGAGGCCCTGGCCCGGGTCGAGGGCGAGGGATCGCTGTCGGTCAAGGTCAAGAACGGCAAGGTCACCGAGCTGCATTTCGGCATCTTCGAACCGCCGCGCTTCTTCGAGGCCTTCCTGCGCGGCCGCGATTATTCCGAGGTGCCCGACATCACGGCGCGCATCTGCGGCATCTGCCCCATCGCCTATCTGATGGGCGCCTCGCAGGCCATGGAGGATGCGCTCGGCATCACCGTCACCAAGCCGATCCGCGACCTCAGGCGGCTGGTCTATTGCGGCGAGTGGATCGAGAGCCATGCGCTGCACGTCTACATGCTGCACGCCCCCGACTTCCTCGGGCTGTCGGACGCGCTGGAACTGGCGGCGGTGAACCGGCCGCTGGTCGAGAACGCGCTGCGGCTCAAGAAGATGGGCAACGAGATTCTCGAACTGATCGGCGGCCGCGCCATCCATCCGGTGGGCCTGCGGGTCGGCGGCTTCTACAAGACGCCGCGCAAGAAGGAACTGCGCACCCTGATCGAGGAGCTGAAATGGGCTATCGAGACCTCGGTGGCCACCGTCAAGCTGGTGGGCGGTTTCGACTTTCCCGACATCGAGCAGGACTACAACTTCATGGCGCTGCGTCATCCCGACGAGTACGCCATCCATGAGGGCCGCCTGATCACCTCCAGTGGCCTCGATTTTCCGGCGCGCGACTTTCTCAAGCATATCGACGAGGAACACGTGCCGTGGTCCAACGCCCTGCACGGAGTCGCCAAGGACGGCGGCCACCATCATGTCGGTCCGCTGGCCCGCTACAATCTCAACTACGACAAGCTGTCGCCGCTGGCCCGCGACACCGCCAAGGCGGTCGGGCTGGGACCGGTGGTGCGCAATCCGTTCAAGAGTATCGTGGTGCGCTCGGTGGAACTGGTGCAGGTGTGCCAGGACGCGCTGGCCATCGTCGAGAACTGGGAGGAGCCCGACCGGCCGTTCGTCGAGGCGACGGTGAAGGCGGGCGAGGGTCACGGCTGCACCGAGGCGCCGCGTGGCATCTGTTACCACCGTTACCGCCTGGCCAAGGACGGCGCGGTGGAGGATGCCCGCATCATCCCGCCGACGGCGCAGAACCAGAAGGTGATCGAACTTGACCTGTGGAAGGTGGTGCAAAGCAACCTCCACAAGTCGGATGAAGACATCAAGTGGCGCTGCGAACAGGCCATCCGCAACTACGACCCCTGCATCAGCTGCGCCACTCACTTCCTCAAGCTGGACATCGTGCGGGAGTAGCGATTTTCTCCTGCCGGTAGGCGGGGGACTTCTTTGCGGAAACACTCCCGCCTCGCTTCGCTCGTTGGGCCCCCTCCCAACCCTCCCCCGGCTTCGCCAGGGGAGGGCTATTTAAAGTGAGCTTCATGCCGCGGTGCAGCAACAGCATGACGAAGATGGCCCGCAGGCTTCGCACGGATCCGACCGAGGCGGAAAGGGCGCTGTGGCGGCTGCTGCGGGGTGAGGCGTTCGCGGGATGGAAGTTCCGCCGGCAGCATCCGGTCGAGCGCTATGTGCTGGACTTCGCCTGTGCGTCGGAGAAGCTGGCCATCGAGGCGGATGGCGGTCAGCACTGCGACAGTGGTCATGACGAAGAGCGCGACGCCTTGCTGAGCGCCGCCGGCTGGCGGGTGCTGCGATTCTGGAACAACCATATTCTCGGAAACGCCGAGGGCGTCGCTGGAATCATCCTGGGCGCTTTGCAACAAAGCCCTCCCCTCCCCCGGCTTCACCAGGGGAGGGCTTTATTGATCGGCGTCGGGCATCCCTTCCGCCACGACGACGCCGTCGGGCCGCTGGTGGCTGAGGCGGTCGCCAAGCTGAACCTCCCCGACCTCTCCGTCCTCGACCACCATGGCGAGGGCACCGACCTGATGGCGCGGTGGCAGGGCTACGACCGGGTGGTGCTGGTGGATGCCTCGTGCTCTGGGGCCGTACCGGGTACCGTCACCGCCTGGGATGTGGCGAAGCAGGACCTGCCGGCTGGCATGCTGCCCAAGGGCAGCCACGTCTTCGGCGTCGCCGAGGGCATCGCCATGGCGCGCCTGCTCGGCCGCCTGCCCAAGTCCTTCACCGTCGTCGCCATTGAAGGCCGCGACTTCACCGCTGGCCTGGGGCTGACCCCCGAGGTCGAGGCGGCGGTGGAGTGGGTGATGGCGCAACTCACCGCCCCCTGAAACGCAATCACCCCCGCCTTGCGGCGGGGGTGATCACCTTTCTCATCCGGCAGATATTATTCCGCCGCGTTCTTGGGCACGCCGCCTTCCGGCAGGCCGCCGAAGCGGCGCAGCAGGGCGAAGCGGCGGCGGATGTTGGACTCGGCATGGCCCATCAGGTCCTTGAACCGCTCGGGATCGGCGCGCTCGACCATCTGGAAGCGGGCTTCCTGCTTCATGAAGTCGTAGAGCGGAGCGGTCGGTTCCTTGCTGTCCATGGTCAGCGGGCTCTCGCCGGTGCCCAGCTTGCGCGGGTCCCAGCGATAGAGCGGCCAATAGCCGGTGTCCACCGCCATCTTCTGCTGGTCGAGGCCGGCCGACAGGTCATAGCCGTGGGCGATGCAGTGCGAGTAGGCGACGATCAGCGACACGCCCGGCCAGCTCACCGCGTCCTGCACGGCACGAACCGTCTGGACGTCCTTGGAGCCGAAGGCGACGTTGGCGACATAGACGTCCTGATAGCTCATGGCCATCATGCCCAAATCCTTCTTGGGCAACGCCTTGCCAGCGGTGGCGAACTTGGCGGTGGCACCGATGGGGGTGGCCTTCGAGGCCTGCCCGCCGGTGTTGGAGTACACCTCGGTGTCCATCACCAGGATATTGACGTTGCGCCCCGAGGCCAGCACGTGATCGAGGCCACCGTAGCCGATGTCGTAGGCCCAGCCGTCGCCGCCGACGATGAACACCACCTTTTCCACCAGGTAGTCGGCCAGCTGGTCGAGGCGGCGGGCCTCGATGGCGGGAATACCCGACAGCAGGCGGCGCATGTCGTCGACGCGAGCCCGCTGGGCGGCAATCTCGGCGTCGTCGGCCTGACTGGCGTGAATAAGCTCGTTGACCAGGCGCTCGGGCAGTTTGCCCTGGGCGGCCAGGCCCTCGGCCAGCAGGCGGGCGTGGGCCTTGTGGCGGTCCACCGACAGGCGATAGCCATAGCCGAACTCGGCGTTGTCCTCGAACAGCGAGTTGGACCACGCCGGGCCGCGGCCGTCATCGTTGGTGGCGTAAGGGGTGGTGGGCAGGTTGCCGCCGAAGATGGACGAGCAGCCGGTGGCGTTGGCGATCATCAGGCGGTCGCCGTAGAGCTGTGACAGCAACTTGATATAGGGGGTCTCGCCGCAGCCCAGGCAGGCGCCGGAGAATTCGAACAAGGGCTGCAGCAGCTGCGCCGTCTTCACCGTCGGCTTGGTCAGCTTGGTGCGGTCGGCCTCGGGCAGGGCGCGGAAGAAGGCCCAGTTGTCCACCTCTGCGTCGAGGATGGGGGTCTTGTCTTCCATGCGCAGCGAGAAGCGGGTCGGGTCCTTCTTGTCCTTGCCGGGGCAGACCTTGACGCACAGTTGGCAGCCGGTGCAGTCCTCGGGCGCCACCTGCACCATGTATTCGGAGCCCTTGAACTCGGCACCCTTGTACGGCTGGTGCTTCAGCGACGCAGGCGCGCCCAGCATGTCGGCGGGCTCGGCGACCTTGGTGCGGATGGCGGCATGCGGGCAGACCAGGGCGCACTTGTTGCACTGGATGCAGAGATCCGGCTCCCACACCGGGATGTCCGAGGCGATGTTGCGCCTCTCGAACTGGGCGGTGCCCATGGGCCAGGTGCCGTCGGGCGGGAAGGCGGACACCGGCAACTCGTCGCCGCGGTTGGCCAGCATCATGGCCGAGACCCGTTGGACGAAGTCAGGCGCCTCGGCCGGCACCGTCGCCGGCCGGAAACGGTTGGAAGTGGCGGCGGCGGGCACCGTCATCAGTTCGAGATGGGCCAGGGTCATATCGACCGCCTCGAAATTCTTGGCGACGATCTTTTCCGACTTGCGGCCGTAGGTCTTCTCGATGGCCTTCTTGATGTGCGAAATCGCCACGTCCTTGGGCAGGACGCCGGACAGGGCGAAGAAGCAGGTCTGCATGATGGTGTTGATGCGGTTGCCCATACCGGCGGCCAGGGCTACCTTGCGGGCGTCGATCACGTAGACCTTGACCTGCTTGGCGATCATTTCCTCCTGCACCTCGCGGGGCAGGTGGTCCCAGACCTCGTTCGCCGGATAGGGCGAGTTGAGCAGGAAGGTGGCGCCGGGGGCGGCGTATTTCAGCACGTCGTACTTGTCGAGGAAGACGAAGTGGTGGCAGGCGACGAAGCCGGCCTCGTCCAGCAGATAGGGCGACTGGATCGCATCGGGCGAGAAGCGCAGGTGCGAGATGGTGATGGCGCCCGACTTCTTCGAATCATAGACGAAGTAGCCCTGGCCCTGGAAGCCGGCGTTCTCGGCGATGATCTTGATGGAGTTCTTGTTGGCGCCCACCGTGCCGTCGGCGCCCAGGCCGAAGAACACGGCGCCCTTGACCTTGGGCTGGTCGAGGCGGAACGAGGTGTCCACCTCCAGCGACAGGCGGGTGACGTCGTCGTTGATGCCGACGGTGAAGTGAACCTTGGGCCGCGCCTTCGACAGTTCGTCGAAGATGGCCTTGACCATGGAGGGCGTGAATTCCTTGGAGGCCAGGCCGTAGCGGCCGCCGATCACCACCGGATCGGCGGCGGTGGCGCGCAGGCCGGAGGCCTTGGCCTCCTGCAGGGCGGCGATAACGTCGAGATACATGGGCTCGCCGACGCCGCCCACCTCCTTGCAGCGGTCGAGCACGGCGATGGCGCGCACCGACGGCGGCAGGGCGGCGACGAAGGCGTCGACCGAGAACGGGCGGAACAGGCGGACCTTCAGGACACCGATCTTCTCGCCCCTGGCAACCAGTGCCTCGACGGTCTCGTGGATGGTCTCGGTGCCGGAGCCCATGGCGATGACGACGCGATCCGCCTCGGGATGGCCGACATAGTCGAACAGGCGGTAGGCGCGCCCGGTCAGCTTGGCGAAGCGGTCCATGGTCTCCTGGACGATGCCGGCGCAGGCGTCGTGCCAGGTGTTGCGGGCTTCCTGCATCTGGAAAAAGGTGTCGGGGTTCTGCGCCGAGCCGCGCAGCACCGGATGATCGGGCGACAGGGCGCGCGAACGATGGCCGGTCACCGCGTCCTCGTCGATCAGCGACAGCAGGTCGTCGTCGGTCAGCTCCTCGATCTTGGCGACCTCGTGGCTGGTGCGGAAGCCGTCGAAGAAGTGGATGAAGGGAATGCGGGCCTTCAGCGTCGCGGTATGGGCGATGGCGGCCATGTCGTGCGCTTCCTGCACGCTGGCCGAGCCCAGCATGGCGAAGCCGGTCTGGCGGCAGGCCATGATGTCGGAATGGTCGCCGAAGATGGACAACGCGTGGGTGGCGATGGTGCGCGCCGAAACATGCATGGTGAACGCGGTCAGCTCGCCGGCGATCTTATACATGTTGGGGATCATCAGCAGCAGGCCCTGGCTGGCCGTGAAGGTCGTCGCCAGGCTTCCGGCCTGAAGCGCACCGTGGACCGCGCCGGCGGCGCCGCCCTCGTGCTGCATCTCGGCCACTTCCGGGACCAGGCCCCAGATATTCTTGCGGCCCTCGGCCATCCACTGGTCGGCGAACTCGCCCATGGTCGAAGACGGCGTGATGGGATAGATCGCAGCCACTTCAGTGACGCGATAAGCCACCGAAGCGCACGCCTCGTTGCCGTCGACCGTGATCAATTGCCTGTCTGCCATGGTCCCTTCCAATCGTTCAAAAATCCGCAAGCGGACGTTCTCCTCGTTGCCAGAGGAGTATGTCCCAAGGGGGCGGAGCATATCCAGCAGCCCCTAATGTTCGCAAGTCCATTTCGCTGCGGAGGCGAAAAGCGCAAGAAAATTATAGCGAGAGGATCAGGGCGCGGCCGTCACCCGTGCAGCGGCGCCGGGACGATCCAGCCGGTCTGCATGGCGATACGAACCGCCTGTGCCCGGTTGGCGGCGCCGATCTTCCGGTAGACGTTGCGCAGATGCACCTTGATGGTGATCTCCTGCAGGTCGAGCTGGATGGCGATTTCCTTGTTGGTGCGGCCGTCCACCAGCAACGTCAGAATCTCGGCCTCGCGCTTGGACAGCTTGTCGAAGGGGGCCTGTACGGCAGCGGCGCGGCCCATGGGCAACATAGACTGGGTGCCGGGGTCCTCGAAGAAGGTGCTGGACGGCAGGTACTTCTCGCCCGACAGCACCAGGCGTAGGGCATTGACCATGGCGGTACCGCTTACCGTCTTGGGGATGAAGCCGGCGGCCCCGGCCTGCACCGCCGCCACAACGTGCTCGCGGGTGGAAAAGCCGGAGACGATCACCACGGGGATGTCGGGGCAGCGTGCCTTGACGATTTCGAGCCCCTTGAGGCCATCCATGCCGGGCATCATCAGGTCGAGCAGCACCAGCCCCAGCCGGTCGGCGCGCTCCACCGCCGCCATGGCCTCGTCTAGAGTGGCGGCATCGAGGATGTCGGCGCCAGGGTGAAGCTCCTGAAGAAAGGGGCGCAGGCCATCCCGGACGAGCTTGTGGTCGTCAGCGACCAGGATCTGCATACGTGCGTTCCTCTTCAACAAACGTCAAAACCGACCCCGCTATCCAAAAGTATAACGTGTGAGAGGCGGTGGGACAATCCCGTCGGCGGCGGGTAGCAAAACTATTCTTCGGGCGGGCGCAGGAAAATCGTGACCAGTTCGCCCAGGCGTCCCAACGCCACCGGCTTGCGCAGCACGGCGCAGCGATCGTCTTCGAGATTGGCGGCCAGCCGCTCGGTGGCGCCCAGATGGCCGGTGACGATGATGATGGGCAGCAGGGGATCGAAGTCCCGCAGCTTCTCGACCAGTTGCTCGCCGCCGCCGGCCGGCATGCGCAGGTCGGTGATGACCACGTCGGCCGGATCGGCGCAGAACAGTCCCCAGGCCTGGGCGCCGCTGGTGGCGACACTGACGCGGTAGCCCAGCTCGCGCAGGAAGCCGCCCAGCGCCTCGGCGGCGGCACGCTCGTCGTCCACCACCATGAGATGGGCGTCGCCGGGCGCGATGGCATCGGATGGCTGCGGCGGCAGAACGGGAGCCGGCGACAGTCCCTCGCTGTCGATGGGCAGGGTCAGGCGGAAGCAAGCACCTTCGCCGCCGTCGACGGTTTCAAGGCGGCCCCCCATGGAATCGACGATGCCGAAACTCACCGATAGCCCGAGCCCGGTGCCGCGGCCGGCTTCCTTGGTGGTGAAGAACGGCTCGAAGATGCGCGAGCGCAGCTCGGTGGGGATGCCGGTACCGTTGTCGGCCAGGGTCACCCGGACCGTCCCGCCGGTCAGCTCGGCGGTGATGGAGACCACGCCGCACCAGTCGGCCGGCATGCGGTCACGGCGGTCGCGCACGGCATGGTGGGCGTTGGACAGCAGGTTCATCACCACCTGCTCCAACTGGACGCGCCGCCCGCGCACCGGCACCTGCGTCGCGGGAAGGTCGATCTTGAGCTTGATGCCGTCGGGGCGGAACTGGCCTTCCAGCACGCCCAGCGCCGCCCGCACCGCCTGCATGGCGTCGAAGACCTGGATCGGGCTGGTGTCGCGGCGGCTGAAGATGCGGATGTCGTCGATGATCTCGGCGGTGCGCTGGGCCTGGTCGGCGATCAGCTGGAACTGTTGCGCCTGCCAATGCGGTGTCGCCTTGCCGCGCTCGATGAACATCAGCGCCCCCTCGGCGGTGAGGCGCATGATGTTGAGGGGCTGCGACAGCTCATGCACCAGCCCGGCCGCCATCTCGCCCAGCGTGGCGAGCTTGGCCGATTCCAGCAACTGGCGCTGCACCTGATGGCGCTCGCTGACGTCGCGGATGACCACCAGCCGGGCGTTCAGGCCGTGGAAGGTGATGCTGTTGGCGACGATCTCGGCGCTGAAGGGAGTATCGTCCAGTCGCAGCATGGTCTCTTCCGACATGAATCGGCCCGGCGGCGGATTGGCGATGCGGCGCAGCAGGTCGGGCCTCGCCTCTTCGGGAAAGAAGTCCTCGATGCGACGTCCCACCAGCTTGGCATGGGCGGCGGCGAACACGCCCGCCGAGGCGCGGTTGGCGAATAGGATGTTGCCCTGGCTGTGCACCAGGATGGCGTCGGGCGACATCTCGATCAGCGAGCGGTAGCGCTCCTCGCTTTCCGCCAGGTCGCGCACCGCCTGATCGTGCTCGGCCTTCATGCGCAACGCCCCGATGCCATAGGACAGGTTGCGCGCCAGATCCTCCAGTACGCGGATGGTGTCGGAGTCGAAGGCGTCGTGTTCGGCGGCGTAGATCATCAGCGCGCCCAGGCGGCTGTCGCCGTGGCCCAGCGGCAGGGCGATGGACGAGTTGAAGCCATAGCGCAACGCCGCCTCGCGCCAGGGCGTGAAGCGGGCATCTCCATCGGTGTCGCGGATCACCTGGGCGACACCGGTGCGGATGGCGGTGCCGGTGGGGCCACGGCCGAGGTCGTTGTCGCCCCACGACACGCTGACCTCGGAGACGTAGTCGGCGGCGACGCCCGACATGGCCATGGCAGTCACCGAGCGACCCTCGTCGGGGCGGGCATAGCCGATCCAGGCGAGGCGATAGCCGGCCATCTCGACGGTGATGTCGCACACCTCCTTCAGCAGGCTGATTTCGCTGGTTGCGCGCAGCAGGGCATCGGTGGAGCGGGTGAGGGTGGTGACGGCGCGATCGATCTGCCGCAGCTGTTCGGCCATGCTGTGGGCGATCATCCGCGAGCCTCTCTCATGTCCGGGCCACCTGCCAGAAAGCGCAGGTAATTGATCATAGGGGCATATTCCCTCCGGCGAAAGGATGCGGAAGCATAACACCCCCGTCTCATCCTGCGCCTTGAGCCCGCCATCATCTCGTGGTTACCTCTCGCCCGAACCAGGGATGAGGCGGGCACGATGGCGATCAGGAAATTTGCGGCGGCGCTGGCTCTGGCGCTGGGCCTGATGGCCGGATGCGGTGCCGGGGCGGCCGAGCCGGCACTGGATGTGCTCGACGCCCGCGTCTCCTATATCGCCTCGTTCTATGTCACCACCGGCGACAAGGGCACCTATCACGGCCAGGTGTGGCACATGCCGGGGCGCGAGCGGCGCGATTACCAGACCGCCGGCGGTGGCCAGATCCTGATGATCCGGCGCGACCTCGATGCCGCCTATCTGTTGAAGCCCTCGGGCCGCTGGTATGTCGGCCTGGGACTGCGGGCGGTGGGGGCGCTGGCCGGCGGCCTCGACGCCATGCAGGTCGAGCGCAAGAAGGTCCGCGAGGAGACGGTGGCCGGGGTCCGCGCCACCCGCTGGACGGTACACGCCACCAGCCCCAAGGGCCGCTTCGACGGCGACATGTGGACCAGCCGCGAGGGCATCGTGGTCAAGTTGGCCGGCATGGTCGCCAGCGGCGCCGACGAGCCCTCGGCGGTGGAGATGGGATTGTCGGGCCTGAAGGTGGTGGACGTGGACCCCGTCACCTTCGAGTTGCCCAAGGGGTGGTTCGGCATGGACCTGCGCAGCGTGCCGCCGGAAAAGATCGAGCAGGCGGTGGAAAGCCTGAAGCCGATGCTGGAAAGCCGGAAGAACTGAATTGCGAGCGACCCTTGGGAACCGCAGGTGGCTCCCGACATGTTCTTGCCAAGCGGGCGTCGGCATCTTCTTATACCCTGGCCGGCTTGGCCCCGGCGCCAGTCATACCCATATCCCGCTTCCGGGCAAGGAGTCTCGTGCATGACAGCAGCAGCGACCGCAACCGACCTCGGCCACCTGCCGGAATGGGACCTGTCCGATCTCTACCCGTCGCCGCAGTCGCCCGAACTGGCGCGTGATCTCGATGCCGTCGAGGCGTCGGCCAAGGTGTTCCACGCCCAGTACAACGCCCGGCTGGCCACCCTGTCGAGTCGTCAATTCGGCGAGGCCATCGCCGAGTATGAGCGCATCAGCGAGGTTATCTATCGCGCGCTGTCCTTTGCCCAGCTGCACTACTCCGGCGACGTCTCGGACCCCGAGCGCGGCCGATTCTTCCAGGGCATCCAGGAACGCGCCACCCTGATCACCAGCCACACCTTGTTCTTCACGCTTGAGATCAACAAGCTGGAGGACGCCGAGATCAAGGAACTGCTGCTGGCCGACAACGCCGCACGCTACGAGCCGTGGCTGCGCGATCTGCGCGTCTTCCGGCCGCACCAGTTGCCCGACGAGCTGGAGCGCCTGCTACACGAGAAGCAGGTCGCCGGCCGTTCCGCCTGGCATCGCCTGTTCGATGAGAGCATGGCCCGCCTGCGCTTCCCCTTCGACGGCCGCGAGCTGACCTCGGCCGAGGTGCTGCACCTGATGAGCGACCGCGACGGCGCCGTGCGCAAGGCCGCCGCCCAGTCGCTGGGCAAGGTGCTGGGCGACAATGTCGGGCTGTTCGCCCTGATCACCAACACCCTGGCCAAGGACAAGGAGATCGACGACAAGTGGCGCAACTACCCCCGCCCGGAGTCGTCGCGCAACCTGTCCAACCAGCTTGAGGACGAGGTGGTCGATGCCCTGGCGGCGGCGGTGAAGGGCAGCTACGGCCGCTTGTCGCACCGCTACTATGCCCTGAAGGCCAAGTGGTTCGGTGTCGATGGCCTCGACTACTGGGACCGCAATGCGCCGTTGCCCGACGACGATGACCGCAAGTTCACCTGGGAGAGGGCGCGCGACACCGTGCTGGGGGCCTATGACGCCTTCTCGCCGCAGTTGGCCGATATCGGCCAGCGCTTCTTCGACAACGCCTGGATCGACGCGCCGGTGCGGCCGGGCAAGTCACCGGGCGCCTTCGCCCATCCGACGGTTCCCTCGGCCCACCCCTATCTGCTGGTCAATTACCAGGGCAAGAGCCGTGACGTGATGACGCTGGCCCACGAGCTGGGCCACGGCGTGCATCAGGTGCTGGCGGCGGCGCAGGGGCCTTTGTTGTCCGACACGCCGCTGACCCTGGCCGAGACCGCCTCGGTGTTCGGCGAGATGCTGACCTTCCGCGCCATGCTGGAGTCCGAGACCGAGCCCAAGCGGCGCAAGGCCATGCTGGCCGGTAAGGTCGAGGACATGCTCAACACCGTGGTGCGCCAGATCGCCTTCTACGAATTCGAGCGTCTGGTGCATGAGGAACGCCGCTCGGGCGAACTGGCGCCCGACCGCCTCGGCGAGCTGTGGATGCAGGTGCAGACGGAGAGCCTGGGGCCGGCCCTGCGGTTCCATGACGAGTACCGCACCTTCTGGACCTATATCCCCCACTTCATCCACTCGCCGTTCTACGTCTACGCCTACGCCTTCGGCGATTGCCTGGTGAACTCGCTGTATTCGGTCTATCGCCAGGGAATGGTGCCCAACTTCCCGGCCAAGTATCTCGACATGCTGCGGGCCGGTGGCACGCTGCGGCACCGTGAGCTGCTGGCCCCGTTCGGTCTCGACGCCAGCGACCCCGCCTTCTGGCGCCAGGGACTCGACGTGGTGGCCGGCTTTATCGACGAACTGGAGGGGATGTAGATTCCATAACCCTCCCCCGGTCAAAACACCGCTGGGGGAGGGTGACCGCTGCCCGAGGTGGCTCGTGGCGTCACCAGTAGCGCACCCGCCCGGTGTCGATGTGGACGAAGTCCGAGGCCGGATACATGCCGACGCCGCCCGCCTTCAGGCTGGCGGCGGCGCGGCCGACGGTGCGCACGCCATAGCCGGGAATGCGGATGTCGACGGCGCGGCCCTGTACGTGCAGGCTTTGATGCGCCACTCCGTCGCTGGTCGAGGCCAGCATGGCGTTGGTCTGCGGCGAGCGATAGCCCGAGATGATATGCAGCGCCCCCTTCGAGCCGAAGCGGCGATGCACCGCCGTCATCAGGTCGAGCAGTTTGGGGTCGATGGCGTGCACCGCGCCGGAGCGATGGTCGCGCAGGAAGCGGCTGGCCTGGGCGATGGACTTGGACTGGTAGCGGCCGTTGGCCCAATAGACCGTCTTCAACCACTCGCCGGTATGGGTGTTGTAGAGGTTGAGCGAGCGCTCGGGCAGTCGGCGGACGGCCGCTTCGAGCGGGCTGGCCAGCAGCAGAGTCGCCGCCGCCCCCAAGCCGGTTGCCAGGAAACCGCGCCGGCTGACGCCGGTTCCCATTTCCCCTTCGGCCACGTCCATCGGTCCATGCCCCCCTAAGGTATTACCCCTATCTACCATTCGAGACGGGTGGAAAGTCAACTAATCCCCACAGATGGCGGACAACTTGTCACAGGGGCCGCTTGCAGGCGCCGCCGCCTCCGTGAGAAAACGGCTGCCCATAAATGGAGTGTTTTCAATGATCGACCAGGTGGCGGGTGTGATCCTGGCGGGTGGGTTGGCCCGGCGCATGGGAGGTGGCGACAAGGCCCTGTTGTCCCTGGCCGGCCGGTCGCTGGTCGAACACATCGTCGCCCGTCTTCGCCCCCAGGTGGTCGGGTTGGTGCTGAATGCCAACGGCGAGCCCCGGCGCTTCGCCGCCGCCGGCGTGCCGGTGGTGCCGGACGACGTTCCCGGTTTCCCCGGACCGCTGGCCGGTATCCTGGCCGGCATGGAATGGGCCGTGGCCGCGGCGCCGGCCTGCCCATGGATCGTCAGCGTCCCCGGCGACGCGCCGCTGTTGCCCCTCGATCTGGTGTCCAGACTGGTGGCAGCGGCGGTGGAGCAGGGGGCGGAGATGGCCTGTGCCGCCTCGGACGGACAAAACCATCCGGTGGTCGGACTGTGGCCGGTGGGGCTGGCGGGGGAGCTTCGCCATGCCCTGGTGGACGAGGATATTCGCCGCATCGACCGCTGGACCGCCCGCTACCGGACGGCGGTGGTGGAATGGCCGGTGGGGGAACTCGACCCCTTCTACAACGTCAACACCCCGGAAGATCTCGCGCGCCTGGAAGGAATGGTGACCCGTCATGCCTGACCTGCTGATCGGCCCCGATCCCGGCGACCCCCGTCTTGTCGAGCGCGTCGCCGGCCAAGACGAGAACGGCGAGGCGGTGGAGATTTCGGTGCCGACCGAACGGCCGTTGACGCTTTACCTCAACGGCCAGGAGGTGGTCACCATGATGACCATCGGTGACTATCCGGAATATCTGGCACTGGGGTTCCTGCTCAATCAGAACATGCTGAAGCCGGGCGACGCGGTCACCGCGGTCGACTACGACGCCGAAATCGAGACGGTGGTGGTGCGTACCGCCGGGTGCACCGATTTCGAGGAAAAGCTGCGCAAGAAGACGCAGACCTCGGGCTGTGCCCAGGGGACAGTGTTCGGCGACCTGATGGAGCGGTTCGATCAGGTCACCCTGCCGGCCGAGGCCCGCCTGACCGTGTCTCAGCTGCTCGCCCTGCTGAAGGCCATCAACACCACCCCCAGCCTCTACCTCGAAGCGGGAGCCATCCACGGCTGCGTGCTGGCCCAAGGGGCGCAGCCGCTGATCTACATGGAGGACGTCGGGCGCCACAATGCCGTCGACAAGATCGCCGGCTACATGTTCCGGCACGGCATCGGCGGCGGTGACGCGGTGTTCTACACCACCGGCCGGCTGACCAGCGAGATGGTGGTGAAGACGGTCCAGATGGGCATACCCATCCTGGTGTCGCGCTCGGGCTTCACCGCCTGGGGGGTGCAACTGGCGCGCAAGGCCGGCTTGACCTTGATCGGTCGCGCCAAGGGCAAGCGGTTCATCGTGCTGTCCGGCGCCGAACGGCTTGTCCGGGATTGAAAAGCAACGGCGGCCCGCGTAGAACCCTGGCATGGAAGCGCACGAAGCCCACGAAAAGATCCACGAGGCCGCCCACAGCCACGGCGACCACGGTTCCGACCACCACGAGAAGGTCAGCCGCAATCGGCGCATAGCCGTGCTGATCAGCGTGCTGGCCGCCCTTCTCGCCATCATCGAGATGGGCGGCAAGGGGGCGCAGAATACGTCGTTGGCGGCCAATATCGAGGCGGCCAATCTGTGGTCGTTCTTTCAGGCCAAGACCATCCGCATGACCACCATGCGCACCGCCGCCGATTCGCTGGAGACGATGCAGCCGGGTGACCTGCCACCCGAAAAGGCGGCGGCCTGGGCCAAGCGGATGACCGATTGGCGCAGCGCCGCCGCCCGTTACGATACCGAGCCTGACACCGGCGAAGGCCGCAAGGAACTGGCGGCACGGGCCAAGCAGGCCGAGGCGCGCCGCGACCACGCCATGGCGGCCTACCACATGTTCGAATACGGCGCGGCGGCCTTGCAGATCGGCATCGTGCTGGCTTCGGCGGCGGTGGTCACCGGCATGGTGGCGCTGGCGCTGGCGGCCGGCGGCCTGGGTGCGGTGGGCCTGGCGTTCGGCCTGCTGGGCTGGTTCGCGCCGACGCTGGTGCACCTGTAGTCGAATAAGGAAATAGCCCTCGCCGGGCGGGCGCGTTCGCGCCCTTGGCCGCGCGGGCGCGTTCGCGCCCTTGGCCGCGGCCTCAATGGCCGCTGTTTCCCATCCAGGGCGGACCGGATATAGGCCGGTGGCCAACTCAGCAGAACTCCGGCCGCTCGCTCCCGTACTGGCACAGCTCGATGACAGCGCCGTCAGGGTCCTGGGCGTAGCACATGCGCTTGCCGCCGCGGACGATGTCGTGCGGCACCTCGACCACCTGGACGCCCAGGCGGGCGGCGAGGTCGTCGATGGTGTCCACCCGCAGCGCCAGGTGACGCAGGCCGGGGGTGGTGTGGCGGGAATTGAGGGGCAGGGGCCGTCCCTCATCGTCTTCGAAGGCCAGCAGTTCGATGCGGCAGCCGCCGTCGCGTCGGTCGAGAATGACGCAGCGCGCCCGCACGCCCACGGTGCCGGTAAGGCGCTCGTACCAGGGCCCGTCGAGGCGGCGATCCATCGCCACCACCAGTCCCAGCAGGTCGCGGTAGAAGGCCAGCGAGCGCTCCATGTCGGAGACCACGACGTTGACGTGGTCGAGGCCGAGGATCGCCATTACACCACTCTCAGCCGGGCAGGGTCAGCACAAAATCGCTGAGGAACGGTGCATTGCGCCGCCGCTCGGAATCATTGCGGCCGAAGTTTCCCACCAAGCGGCGCATGAAGTGACTGTCGCAGCGTTCGAAGTCGAAGTAGCTGCGGATGGCCAAGTGCTCGCCGATGTGGTCGGGCAGCTTCTGCGACCATTTCATGATGCCGTCGCGGAAGGCTCCCTCGCGCGCCTGTTCCTGGCGGGCGCTGGGGGTGAACTCCTGCTCGTAGAGTTGGGCCAACTCGCGCCAGCACTTGGCGATGACGTCGGCCTCCTGGCGGATGATGTCCTGGAGCACCTGGATATGCTCCTCGTTGGGTGGCTGGTAGTTGCCGCGTGTGGCTTCCTCGCGGAACAGCGACCAGGGATTGTCCTCGGGCTTCAGGGCCGCCACCTTCTTCTTGACCGGTTTGGGGGTGCGGAAGGCGTTCCAGCGAGAATCCCAGTTGTGCAGGACAGGGTTGTTGACCTCACTGCCCTGGATGATGTCGATCAGCTTGTCGCCACCCACTTCGGCCCAGTTGTAGCTCATGGACAGTGAGGCGACGTGCCGGGTGCTGCGCATCTGCGGCAGGACGTGGCGGCGCAGGACCTCCTCGTAGACGTCGGCGAAATCCGGAGCCACCAGGAACGGCACCCGCAGGCCCTTGGCCCCGCCGCTGATGCGGAACAGCGAAATGATCTTGCGAGAATAGGCGCAAAGGGTGTCGTCGAACAGGACGCTGAAATCGATGGGCTTGCCGCTCTCGGCGGCGGCGCCACCCTCCGGTTTCGCCATCATGGCCTTGGCCGGCGAGATGTTCTTTTCCCCCTTGGGGGCGACCTGGGCGGCGAACAGCGGCGCCGGTTCCTTGCCGGCGCCGCCGGGGCGGCCGCGATTGGTGCGCGGTGGCGTCACCGTGTTGGCGCCACGGGCCAGCAGGGCCTCGAAGCCGGCTTGGGTGTTCTCGGCCTCCGACCGCTGCTGTGGTCCCAGCATGTGCATGGCGAGGTCACTGAGGATGCGGAGATCTTCCTGGCGGGCCTCGGCTTCACTCGGCAGCATCGCGGTGAAATTCTTGTCGCGGGCCAGTTTGAGCTGGTCCAGCCCCAACCGTTCGGCGGCCTTGGTCATGATGACGGTGAAGACGACGCCAAGCTGCTTGTCGGTTGCCCACTTGCGAGTTTCGGGGTCGCGCAGCGTCAGCCGGCGCAGCAGCAGGATCTGGGGCAGTTCGAGGTGGCGAGTCGCCGCGATCAGGCTCGCCACCTTGGCCTCGAAATTCTTGCTGGGACCCGTCTCGCTCATCCCGCTCCCGCGCCTTTCTGGCATCCGGTCCGAGGGAGCGCGCCCCCTCTCCCCCCTTCAATGGGGATATAACAGACCGCGCGGAGGCGCAAGCCTCAATGCTGTCGGCTTCTGGCGAGGTTGTGAATGCATCCAAACGGAATCGCGCCGTGCCTGCGGCTGCTCTGGGGTGTGGCGCGATGCGCATGGTGATACGCTCGCCCACCAACGGCGTGGCGACTATTTTTTCACCAAGCCGCTGCGGGTGGCGGAGCGGACGGAAAGGCCGCCCCCTTGTTATTGCAACCGTTATGTTGCATTGTAGGGCTGTGACGTAGGGGGAAGATCAAATGTCAGCCTAATATGCATATTTGACGCTTGCCGATGTGGATGCGGCGCACCCTGAGGTGCCGCCATCTCCGAGCAAGGCAACTGTTCGCGGGCTGAAGTATATCGAACTCGGGGTGTTGTCGCCCGACCTTCCCCGTCTTGTGTTGGGATCCGGCGGTGGTCCCGGTCGACGGAGCGAGCAATGTCAAAATTACACTGCGCCATGGCTCTTTGCATTCTGACGTGCCTCGCCCCAGGGGCGGCCGAGGCAAGGCCGGCGGCAACACAGGATGACGTCGTCTTCAAAGGTGGCGCCCATTGCATCCTTGACGGTTCCGAGACATCCCCGAACGCTCAGTGCGCCGCACATGCCTATGTGCCGCCGGGCAGTGTCGGGCGGATCGTCGAACGCAATGCAGATGGCCAACAGGTCGTTGTTGCGACGCGATATGGCCTGACCGTTCGAGTTCGGTTGGCGCAGACATGGTCCGGTTCTGAACTGGAGACCTTTAAGCGGCTGGGAACGGTAGCCTTTGTAACTCAGCCCGTGGTCCTGGAGACTACGAAGGCACTCGATAAGACCCGTCCCTGCAAGTTGTCCCGGGGCGAATGGTTTGCCGCCAAGGGAGATCCGGACACCGGCGGTGGTTTCGATGGCGCAACAATCAGCATCGTCCTGACGGACCGTAAGAAGGAGTGCGTTTCCGCCGGAAAGACCATCGTGGACGTAATGCCGCGATCATCCGTGATACTGGCCCAGTTCGTGTCATTGCCTATTGTTGAATTGGACATTTACGGGCAGCCAATCGACTTGGTGCCGTTTCAGTCTGCGAAGGCTAAAAACGCTTTATCATTCGAGAAAAATTGTGGCGTGGAGATCAAGGAAAACTCATCTGCAGCCGTTGATGCTCAAGTCGGTGTAAATATCGGTGACTTTATTAGCAGTCTTATTAAATTACCCTTTTCCATGTCGGCAAATGCAAAGGGCGGGTGGGAGAAAAATTTCAAGCGCGACCGCCCGGCCGGCCTGTATGAGCGTATCCGCTTTTATAAAGGTCCTTCGGCAGTGGAAATAACGTTCAGAAAGGCCTGCGAAACGGTGGCCCCGGGAATTTATCGTACACCGGAAGCAGGTTGGTTCTTGGTCGCCACCACTGACCAGACTACGGATCTTACGGTCGATGGGACATCAGGTGTTCCGCTCGTGAAGAAAAGCAAACAGCCGATGGCGCAGTGTTCAGAGCACTATTGGGCGCTCATCCAATATCTCACGGATAGTTCGTTTGCGCCTTCTGTCGCCCCCTTTCTCGCGTCCCGCATAGCAAAGACCGAGAATTTCGGCGTTGGCTGCCCGAAATAGGGCAGCCTCTCCGGCCTACTCCACCGTCACGCTCTTCGCCAGATTGCGTGGCTGGTCCACGTCGGTGCCCTTGGCGACGGCCACGTGGTAGGCCAGCAGTTGCACCGGGATGGCGTAGAGGAGGGGGGCGACGAAGGGGTCGACCTCGGGCAGGGTGACGCAGGCCAGCGCCTTGGTGCCGAGGCGCTCGACCCCTGCCGCGTCGGACAGGAACACCACCCGGCCGCCGCGCGCCACCACTTCCTGCACGTTGGAGGCGGTCTTATCGTAGAGCTCGTCCGAGGGACAGATCACGATCACCGGCACCGAGTCGTCGATCAGGGCGATGGGGCCGTGCTTGAGTTCGCCGGCGGCGTAGCCCTCGGCGTGGATGTAGCTGATTTCCTTCAGCTTCAAGGCGCCTTCCAGCGCGATGGGGAAGCCGGTGCCACGCCCGAGATAGAGCACGTCGCGGGCTTGGGCGATGTCCTCGGCGATGGCGCGCAGGGCGTCGTCGTGGCGCAGCACCTCGGCCATCAGCGCCGGCACCTCGGCCAGGGTCTGCGACAGCCGGGCCTCGGCCGCGGCGTCGATGCCGCCCCGGGCGCGGCCCAGCGCGATGGACAGGCAGGCCAGCACGGTCAACTGGGTGGTGAAGGCCTTGGTCGAGGCCACGCCGATCTCGGGGCCGGCCATGGTCAGCAGCGTCGCCTCGGACTCGCGCGAGATGGTGCTCTCGGGAACGTTGACCAGCGACAGGGTGCGCTGCCCCTGGGCGCGGCAATAGCGCAGCGCCGCCAGGGTGTCGGCGGTCTCGCCCGACTGCGAGATGAAGATGGCCAGCCCGCCCGGCACCATGGCCGGGGCGCGATAGCGGAACTCCGAGGCGATGTCGATCTCCACCGGCACCCGCGCCAGCTTCTCGATCCAGTACTTGGCCACCATGCCGGCGTAATACGAGGTGCCGCAGGCCACGATGGTGACGCGGCCGACCAGGCCCAGGTCGAACGGCAGCTCGGGCAGGGTGATGGTGCGGCAGGCCGGGTTCAGCATGGAATTCAGCGTGTCGCCGATCACCTGCGGCTGCTCATAGATCTCCTTGAGCATGAAATGGCGGTGCTGGCCCTTGCCGATCAGGGCGCCGGACAGCGCGGTCTGCCGCACCTCGCGCTTGACCGGCTGGCCGTCGCGGTCGCGGATGGTGACGCCTTCGGTGGTCAGCACCGCCCAGTCGCCGTCGGCGAGATAGCTGATCTTCTGGGTGAGCGGCGCCAGCGCCAGTGCGTCCGAGCCGAGGAACATCTCGCCGTCGCCATAGCCGATCGCCAGCGGGCTGCCCTGGCGGGCGGCGATCATCATGTCGGAGTGGCCGGTGAAGATGATGCCGAGTGCGAAGGCGCCGTGCAGGCGGGCCAGGGCGGCGGCGGTGGCCTCTTCCGGCGTCATGTCCCGGCGCAGGTAGTGGTCGATGAGGTGGACCACCGCCTCGGTGTCGGTGTCGCTCTCGAAGACATGGCCGGCCGCCGTCAGTTCGGCCTTCAGCTCGCGGAAGTTCTCGATGATGCCGTTATGCACCACCGCCACCCGCTGGCTGGCATGGGGGTGGGCGTTGCGCTCGTTGGGCACGCCGTGGGTGGCCCAGCGGGTGTGGCCGATGCCGATGTGGCCGGTCACCGGGGTGGTGGCCAGCAGGGTTTCCAGGTTGACCAGCTTGCCCTCGGCGCGCCGGCGCTCGATGTGGCCGTTGACCAGGGTGGCGATACCGGCGGAGTCGTAGCCGCGGTATTCGAGGCGCTTCAACCCTTCCACCAGCTGGGCGGCCACGTCGCCCTTGCCGATGATGCCGACGATGCCACACATTCCGCGTCAGTCCTCCCCTGTGGTCTTCTCTGCCGCCTTGCCCCGGCGGAAGCGTTCAGCCCAGCCCTGCAGCTCCATCTGGGTGCCGCGAGCCACCGCCAGCGAGCCGGCGCCGACGTCCTTGGTGATCACCGAGCCGGCACCGATGATGGCGCCGTCGCCCACCTTGACCGGCGCCACCAGCGAGGTGTTCGAGCCGATGAAGGCGCCTTCGCCGATATCGGTGATGGACTTGTTGAAGCCGTCGTAATTGCAGGTGATGGTTCCCGCCCCCACATTGGCGCCGGCCCCCACCCGGGCATCGCCCACGTAGGAGAGGTGGTTGACCTTGGCGCCGGCTTCGACGGTCGACTTCTTGATCTCGACGAAATTGCCGATATGGACGCCCTCGCCGATCTCGGCCTCGGGGCGCAGGCGGGCGAAGGGGCCCAGCTCGCAGCCGGCGGCGACGGTGCAGCCCTCGAAATGGCAGAAGCCCTTGATGGTGACGTTGTCGCCGATCGTGACGCCGGGGCCGAACACCACCTGCGGCCATACCACCACGTCGCGGCCCAGTCTGGTATCCCACGAGAACCACACCGTCTCTGGCGCGATCAGGGTGGCGCCGCCGGCCAGGGCGGCGTCGCGCAGGCGCTTCTGCACCACCGCCTCGGCCACCGCCAGTTCGGCGCGCGAGTTGATGCCCAGCAGCTCCTGCGGCTCGCCTTCCACATGGGTGCAACAGGCGCCGTCACCGCGGGCCAGGGCCACCAGGTCGGTCAGGTAGTATTCGCCCTTGGCGTTGTCGTTGCCGAGCCGGTCGACCAGGCCCCACAGGCGCTTGCCGTCCATGGCCAGTACGCCGGAATTGCACAAGGGGATGAGGCGCTGTTCCGGGCTGGCGTCGCGATGCTCGACGATGGCCTTGAGGCCCTCGGCCCCCACCACCAGGCGGCCGTACTCGCCGGCATCGGTGGGGCGGAAGCCCAGCACCACCACCGCCGGGTCGCGCGGGCCGCGTCGCTCGGCCAGCATGCGTTCGAGGGTGGCGCCGCCGATCAGCGGGGTATCGCCATAGAGGACCAGGATATCGCCATCGAAGCCGGCAAGGTGCTTACGGGCCTGCATCACGGCGTGGCCGGTGCCGAGGCGCTCGGACTGCACCACCGTTTTCCACGGTGCGACCGTTGCGGCGAGGCTCTCCATGCCGGGGCCGATCACCGCCACCACCCGGTCGGGATGGAGCAAGGCGACGGTATCCATCAGGTGCCGGATCATGGGCCGGCCGGCCAGGGGATGCATGACCTTGGGCAGGGCGGAACGCATCCGCGTCCCCAGCCCGGCAGCGAGCACGATGACGGCGAGCTTGTCGGAAACCATGGTCGCTTGTCGATACCCAGTCTGTTGCAGTTGCGGCCGGAAGGTGCCACAGAAGCGCGACTTGGGCCAAGTCAATCTTTGTTGCCGATGGTTACGACGGGGGGAGGGGAAGGAGCGATCCGTCTGACCGGCGGGCGCATGCTCCCCCTCCCGTTCTCCCTACTTCTTCTTGTTCCAGTCGCAGTATTCCTTCTTGGCCATGGGCTGGCCGTACTGGTCCTTGGAATCGGGCAGCTGGCGCCAGACGACGGAGCCGTCCTTCATGCAGACCGGGTCGAGGAACGAGCCTTCCGGCTCGGAACGGCCGGTGCAACCTGCCAGCAGAACCAACATTCCCAGCGCAAGCGTTGCTTTCTTCATGGTATCTCCTGTGGCGTAGCCAATCATCGAGGGTCGCTCGTGGCGGCCCTGTCGAAAGTGTAGTCTTCTTATGCCGAATGTCGAATCCCTCCTGACCCCTGGGCGAATTACTGCCGTGCTGTTCGATCTCGACGGCACCCTGATCGACAGCCTTCCCGACCTTGCCGCCGCGGTGAATCGCCTGCTGGCCGCCGAGGGGCGACCGCCGCTGCCGGACGACGCGGTCAAGGTGATGGTGGGCGACGGCGCCGGCACGCTGGTGGAGCGCGCCTTCGCCGCCCGGGGCGGCCTGCCCGGCCCCGAGGTGTCGCCGTTTCTCGCCCGCTTCCTTGCCGATTATGAACCGCGCGCCGCCGAGCTGACTCGTCCGTGGCCGGGCGTGGTTGAGACGCTGGAGACGCTCAAGTCCCTGGGCCTCAAGCTGGCGGTGTGCACCAACAAGCCCAGCCGCGCCACCGCCGAGGTGCTGGCCGCCCTGGGCCTGGCCGGCTACTTCGACGTGGTGGTGGGGGGCGACGACGCGCCGGCCCTGAAGCCGGACCCGGTTCATGTGCTGGTCACGCTGGAACGTCTTGGGGTTTCGGCGGGACAGGCGGCGATGATCGGCGATTCGCTCAATGACGTCCTGGCCGCCCAGGCGGCGGGAGTGCCGGCGGTGGTGGTGTCGTTCGGCTATTGCCGTGGCCCGGCGGTCGAATTGGGCGCCGAGGTGGTGATCGACGATTTCCGGGACCTGCCTGGGGCGCTGGCATCGTTGGGTGGGCGTGAGGAGTCGACAGCCGCCAAGTGATCCGTCATCCTCTATCCCATAAGGATGAGCATTTCGATGGCTGGCATACCCGCTCACATTCTGGAACTCCGCCGAGACGCCGAGCGTGGCGACAAGGAGGCGCAGTACGCGCTGGCCGAGCACCTGCTGTCGGGCGACGAGATTGCCAGGGACGAAGCCGAGGCCCGCAAATGGCTCGACCGCGCCTCGCGCCAGGGCCATTCCGGCGCTCGCTGGCGGTTGGGGGAGCTGTCCAAGCAGGGCGTCGACACCAAGCCCAAGGCGGCGCCGGCCAAGCCCATGTCGCCGCCGACGCGCCGTCCACCACCACCACCGCCAAAGCCGCTTTCGGCCCGGGAACGACTGCTGCCGACGGTGGAGGTCGATCCCGATGCGCTGGAACTGGGGGTCCTCGCCGACGATCCGCCCGAGGTGCTGCGTCCGCTGGCCGAGGGGGGCGACACCGCCGCCCAGGTGGCGCTGGGCAACGCCTGTCGCGAAGGGGGCGGTGTCCCCGTCGATCTGGCCGAGGCGGCGCGCTGGTATGGCCTCGCCGCCCAGGCGGGTGACGCGCGCGGCCAGTATTCACTGGGGGTGATGCACGACCGCGGGCTGGGCGTGGCGCAAAGCGACGCCGAGGCGCTGGGCTGGTACCTCAAGGCGGCCAAGCAGGGCGATGCCGGTGCCCAGTTCAATCTCGGCAACATGATCCGCCTGGGACGCGGCGTCGCCGCCGATGCCACGGTGGCGGGGCAATGGTTCCGCAAGGCCGCCGATCAGGGCGAGGTTTCGGCCATGGTGGCGCTGGCGGGCCTGCTGGAGGCCGGCCAGGGTGTGGCGCGGGACGAGGTCCAGGCGGCCGAGCTCTACCGCGCCGCCGCCGACCGGGGCGATGCCCAGGCTCAGTTCAACCTCGCCAACATGCTGCGGCTGGGGCGAGGGGTGGACCGCGACCTCTACGAGGCGGCCTCGCTGTATCATCGTGCCGCGGCGCAGGGGCTGGCGGCGGCCGAACTCAACTGGGGCCTGATGCTGGCCAACGGGCTGGGTTGCATCAAGGATGACCGCTCCGCCGTGCTGTGGCTGACCCGCGCCGCCGAGAAGGGCGAGGCCCGCGCCCAGCACCATCTCGGCCGCATGCATGAGCAGGGTCGCGGCGTCGCCAAGGACACGGCGAGAGCGGCACTGTGGTACCGCCGTGCCGCCGACCAGGGCGATCCGCAGGCGCATTACGACCTTTCCATCATGCTGCTGCAGGGCGACGGGGTGACCCGCGACGATACCGAGGCGGCACAGCGGCTGCGCCTCGCCGCCGGTGCCGGTCTCGCTCCGGCGCAGTACAATCTGGGCGTGGTGCTGGCCACCGGGCGTGGCGTCGGTCCCGACACCGCCGAGGCGCATGCCTGGTTCACCCTGGCCGCCGCCTCGTCCCTGGAGCGCATCGCCCTGTCGGCGCGCAAGGCTGCCGAAACCCTGGCCGGCCGGCTCGACATCGCCGGTCTGGGGCGCTCGGCGGCGGTCCGCAAGGCCTATGAAGAGGGGCGCGCACCATGAGCGGCGCCCAGGAGAACACCTCGTTCGAAGTTCAGGTGCTGCAGGACAAGCACTGGGTCATCGCCGAGATGGCTGGCGACGAGGGTAAGGCCAAGGCCTTCCTGGAAAACCTGCTGCAAACCGGCAACCACGAAGCGGTGCGGGTGGTCAAGGACTACCGCCGCATCGATGGCACCCACTCCGAGACGGTGGTGGTGGAGAAGAAGGCCGATCAGAAGGCCGCCCTGCCGGTCCAGCTTTCCGCCATCACCGAAGCGCCGCCCTGCAGTGCGCTGGCTGATTATTATGCCTTGCCGGCGCGGCTCACCATGGGCCGGCTGCTGCGCAAATATTTCGACGAAGTGTTCATCACCCCTACCGAGCTGCTGCATTCGGCCGCCGAGTTGAAGCGGTTCGGCGACAAGGATCGCCTGCTGTTCTCGGCCTGTGACCGGGTGGCGTTCCTGCAGGCCCATGCCGCCGGCGAGGACGGCAAGACCCGCCGCGAGGCCCTCGATAAGGCGTGGACCGACATCAACGCCCGCGCCAAGGCGGCGGCGGCCATGAAGCTGCCGGCGGTCAAGACTCTGGAGGAGGTGCAGAAGGCGGCGACAGCGGCCGGCGACCAGCGCGACTATGTCGCCCATGTGCTGATGTGCCAGGCGCTGATCGAGAAGCGCAGCTGGATCGGCAAGGTCGACCTGCTGCTGGCCTGGGCGGCGGAGCCCAATGGGGCCGAGGCCATGCCGATGATCGATGGCGTGATCGCCGATATCCTGGTTTCCGCCCAGTTCATCCAGGACCTGCTGGGCTTCCAGAGCAATCTGGCGGCGGCACTGTGCTCCTTGTGCGACCTGGCGGAGGGCAAGGCCGAGGCGGCCAAGTTCGCCCCGGCCACCTTCACCGCGTTGAACAAGCTGTTCGCCGAGGGCCGCCTGCCGCAGTGCCGCCAAGTGCTGCTGAGCCGGGTGTCGCGCGAGACGGCGGGGACCAATCCGCTGTCGCGCAACGAGCCCAAGCAGGAATATGAAATGTTCCATAAGGTGCTGCACCGCCAACTGGGGCACCAGGGCGTCCTGGGCGGGCCGGCGGCGGCCGAGGCGCTGCTGCAGCGGGGCGCGCGGGTCTACAATGCCGGCGGCGCCACCCTGACGGCGATGCAGGCGCTGGATTTCATGATGTCGAGCCTGACCGAGGGCTGCCTCAAGGTGCAATACCTCGCCTGCCTGGCGGAATCTCCGCTCGGTGTCAGCATGGCCGAGGTGCTGGTCGAGGTGCTGGAGACGTTGGTGCGGGGCGCCATCCACATCGATGCCTGGGTGCCGGTACGGGTGCCGCCGCGCGACCGCATGGCCGCCCTGTGCGCCGCCAACCGCGCGGTGCGCTCGGGGGTGTTGCCCGACGACATCAGGAAGGTGCTGGGCAACCACATCGACGAAGTGCTGTCGCGCTACCTGCTGGACGAGCAGATCATCGAGAAGATCGACAAGCCGGATGATCCGCTGGCGCTGCGCGCCATCCGGCTGATCAAGTTCTGCGGCTCGGGCGTGCTGATCGAGGGCAAATCGCTCGACCTCGCCCGCCAGCGGGTGATCGAGCACCTGAAGCAGAAGCAGTTCGAGGAAAAATTCCTTGCCAGCGTGCCCGACCCGGTGCAGGCGGAAAAGCACTTGCGCGAGTTCCATCGCCTCCTGGTCGAGACCGGCTTCCGTTGATACAGTCCGTCACTGTACAAGCCCATGCGAAAGTAATAAATTTTGCGTGAGTCCTTGTGCCTCGGGGGTGATTACGTGAAGCGGAATCAGGTTCTTGTCGTCGAGGACGAGCCGGTCACCCGGACCCGGCTGGTCGGCCATCTGCGGGCCGACGGCTTCGTCGTCGGTGAGGCAGCCAACGTGGCCGAGGCCCGCGATCTGTTTGCCCGCATGTCGTTCGACGTGGTGGTGCTCGACGTCAATCTGCCCGACGGCAGCGGCTTTACCCTGACGCGCGAGATGCGGGCACGCTCGCAGGTCGGCATCATCCTGGTCACCCAGCGTCACGAGGAGACCGACCGTATCGTCGGACTGGAACTCGGCTCGGACGACTATCTGGTCAAGCCGGTCAATCCGCGCGAGCTGTCGGTACGGGTTCGCAACCTGATGCGCCGCGTCCATGTCGCCATGGCGGCGGAGCACTCGGTGGGCGATGACATGTCGTTTGCCGGCTACCAGTTGGACAGCGCGGCGCGGCAGTTGCGGGCACCCGATGGGACCCTGATCGAACTGACCCGTGGCGAGTTCGAGATCCTGGCGATTTTGGCCAAGCATGCCGGCCGGCCGCTGACCCGTCAGCAGATCGTCGAGCTGACCCTCGGCCAATCACCGGAGCCCATGAGCCCGCGCAGTGTCGATGTGCTGGTGGCCCGCCTTCGCCGCAAGATCGAGGTCTCCGCCAAGGAGCCCCGCATTCTTCAGACCGTCCACGGCATCGGCTACCGCATCGCCGTGGGGTGAAGCGGCGGCTGATCGACTTCCAGGGTATCCCGCACCGCCGCCAGTGAATTCCGCCACAGGGCTTCTGCGTCGGCCAACTTCGCCAGCGCCTCGACCGCGCGGCCCTCGACGCATCTGTGCTCGACATGGCGGAAGCAGTCGGCGAGCGCCGGCATGTGCATGCTGGCGCTGGCGCTGCCCAGGCGGTGGGCGTGCATCACCGCGTCCCGGCAATTCCCCGCCGCCAGCCGCGTCCGCAGGTCCATGAGATCGGCGGTGGCGCTTTCCTCGAACAGGGCCAGCAGCGCGATGACCTCGGCCCGTCCCAGCAGGTCGATGTCGGACGCCAGTTCGGCCGCATCGAGCGGCGGCGGCGCATGGTGGAGTGCCGCCTCCAGGGCATCGAGGCGCAGCGGCTTGGCGAGGAAGCCGTCGAAGCCCATCTGGCGCCAGCGGATCTGGGCCTCGGGGTGGGCGGTGAAGGCGAGGATGGGCGGTGCGACCGCTTCGGCGCGCATGCGGCGCGCCGTCTCCTCACCGTCCATGCCGGGCAGCATCAAGTCGAGCAACACCACATCGAAGGAGTGATGCGCCAGGGTGTCGAGGGCGTCCGGGCCATTTTCCACCGCCACCACCGAATGGCCGGCCCGCTCCAGAATCTGTGTTGCCACGCTGCGGTTCACGTCATGGTCCTCAACCAGCAGAATGTGGCGCGAGGTCGGCCGGTGCGAAGGGGAGGCTGCGGGGGCGCAGGGAGGCAGAGCCTGCTCGGCGGCCGGCCTCAGCGGCAGCTCGACCCAAAAGGTGCTGCCGACACCGGTCCTGGAGTCCAGCCCGATCTCGCCGCCCATCAGGGTGACGAGCCGCTTGCAGATGGCGAGGCCGAGGCCGCTGCCGGGCTGGGTCCGCGACGAAGCGGCGGCGACCTGGCTGAAGTCGCTGAACAGCGTGCCCTGATGCTCGGCGGCAATACCGATGCCGGTATCCGCGACCTCAATCCGCACCGATTGGCGCCCCGGGCCCACACGCACGGCCACCCGGCCGCGCTCGGTGAACTTGATGGCGTTGCTGAGCAGGTTGATGAGGATTTGCCGGAGACGGACCGGGTCGCCGGTCCACCACTGGCCCAACTCCGCCTCATAGCGGGTGTCGAGTTCGATGCCCTTGGCGGCGGCCAGCGGCGTCATCAGTCCGGTGGCCGCAGCCAGCAGTGCCGGCAGCGAAAACGGCCGGACTTGAAGCGGCAGCCGGCCGGCCTCCATCCTGGTGAAATCGAGAATGTCGTCCAGCACCGACAGCAATTGTCCGCCCGCGTCGGCGATGACCCGGACCCGCTCGCGCTGGTTCGCCTCCAGCGGTTCGCCCAGCAGCAACTGCGTCATGCCGAGAATGCCGTGCAGCGGCGTCTTGACCTCGTGGCCCATGGTGGCGAGAAAGGACGACTTGGCCCGGGCGCCCTCTTCGGCGCGGTCCTTGGCCTCCCGCAGGGCCTCGCGCATGCGGTGCTGCTCGGTGACGTCGCGGGCGGTGCCGCGATGGCCGAGGAATACGCCGCGCGGGTCGTGCACCGGAACACCGCTGACGCTGACGCGCAGCCCGCCATCGGGCAAGGCGAGATCGACCTCGACGTCGCGGAAGGGGCGCTGCTGCTGCACCGCTTCGGATGCGGCATCGGGCCCGGCGGCTGGTGCGACGGTCTCGCGCCAGTCCTTGCCCAGCAGCCAGGCGGGGTGCGCTCCGGTCAGCAACTGGAAGCGTTCTGATACGTAAGTGTAGCGGAACCGGGCGTCGGTCTCCCAGAGCCAGTCCGACGACGACGCGGCATAGTCGCGGAAGCGCGCCTCGCTCTCGCGCAGGGCCATGGCGGCCTGCTTGCGTTCGATGGCGTAGTGAAGAACGCGGCGCAGCACGGTGCCGTCGCCACGGCCCTTGACCAAGTAATCCTGGGCGCCATGCTTCAGCGCCTCCAGCGCCGCCCTGTCGTCGTCATGGGCGGTCAGCACCACCACCGGCAGCTCGGGCGCGATTTCCTGCACCGCCGAGAGGGTGGTGACGCCAACCGAGTCCGGCAGGTTCAGGTCGAGCAGGATGACGTCGGTCGCCGCAGCCTGCAATTCCTTCATCGCCGCCCCCAAACTGCTGGAGATGGTCAGGCTGAACGGGTTGCCCGGCAGCTGTCGCAACAGGATCTGCACCAAGGTCGCATCGGCGTGATTGTCCTCGATCAGCAGGACACGAACTTGCCTTGTTGCTCGCAAGCGCTTCCCTCCATCTGTTTGCGACCTTGAATTCGGGCCGATGAAGTCGTGTCCCAGTATACATGACTTGCCACTGGAACCACCGGTAAACACACAATTTTCCGGATTCATCGGCATTTATCTCTGGTTAATATTAAATTTCATATTCGTTCACCTGCGGCCGATACTGCGTTGTCGAGACCACGCTATGAATACACCCCGTAGGTGAACGGGGGGTTCAATGTCCGTGATTGTCTGGCAGCCGCAGCTGAGTGTGGGGATCGTCGAGTTCGACGATGACCACAAGAAGCTGATTGATCTCATCAATGCTCTGTGGGAGGCCAATCAGACCCAGGGCGGTGGTGCGGTGGTCAAGCGAGTTCTGGGCGAACTGGCCGAGTATGTCCGAATCCATTTCGAGCGCGAGGAGACTTTGTTCGCGCGCTGGGGCTATCCAGGTGCCGCCGGCCATGGGGAAAGCCATCGACGCCTCACCGCCACCGTGTCCGAGCTGGGGGCGAAGAATGTCGGCGGCGCTCGCCTTGGTGATGAGGTGTTCGATTTTCTTCGGGATTGGCTGATCAAGCATATCCTCGGCGAGGACATGATCTATGCCAGCTATTTTCGTGCGCTGGGGGTTACCAGCGTGGCTGCGGTGGGGACGGGACCTGGCTCCGGGCTGGCCTTCGGGCCGCTGCTGGCCGTGCTGGCGACTGTGGCGCTGGCGGGGATTTCCCTGGCCGTGCTCGGCGGCGGCGTGACGGCCGGCGTCGGGGCACTGTTGTCGGCCGCCGCGGTCGTGGCGCTGGCGGGGGTGTGCCACGTAGGTGTGATCGTGCCGCTGAGGGGCGTTACTGACCGGCTGAAGGGGCTGGTGGTCCGCAGTCCGGTCGAATCGCGGCCCGCGAGCGGCTTCGTCGCATCGACCGTAGCCGAGGCGACGTTCTACGCGCTGGTGGTCGAGGGCCTGATGACTGACCAGATCGAAAAGAACAGCCAAAGTGAGGACATCCTCAAAAGCTCCGAACAGGAAACTCGAGGTACCCTGCTGAAGATGTCCGATCAGTTGGAGAACGCCATCAACGGTACCGTGACCGACGTCACCACTCGCTCCAGCCAGTTGCGCGAGATTGCCTCGACCATGCGCGAGCAGGCGGTTTCGGTGGGCGAGCGCAATCGCGAGGTCGCCATTGCCGCCCGCAATACCGCCGACGACGTCAACACCGTCGCCGAGTCCGCTCGCACCCTGCTCGACTCCATTCGTGAAATCCAGGAGGAGACCGAGGAGTCCAACCTTATCGCCCGCGAGGCCTCCGCCGAATCCCAGCGCACCAGCGTCATCGTCAACGGGCTGGCCGATGCGTCGCAGCAGATCGGCAATATCGTTGGCATGATCGACACCATCGCCCGCCAGACCAACATGCTGGCGCTCAATGCCACCATCGAGGCGGCCCGCGCCGGCGAGGCGGGGAAGGGGTTCGCTGTGGTGGCGGGCGAGGTCAAGGGGCTGGCCAACCAGACCACCTCGGCCACCGGCCAGATCCGCACTCTGGTGGAGACCATCCAGGGGGCGGTTTCCCAGGCGGTGGCGGCCATCGCCCAGGTGGACGGCGTGGTTGAACGCATCAACGCCATTTCGGCGCGCATGTCCCTGACCACCCAACGCCAGGCCGACTCGGCCGGCATCATCGCCGAGATGGCGCAACAGGCGGCGAGCGAGACCGTCAAGGTGACCGGCACCATCGCCAAGGTGTCCGAGACCGCCACCGAGGCCGAGCAGATGTCCTCCATCGTGCTGGGGACGGTGGGATCGGTGGCGGAACAGGTGCAGCAACTGCAGAACCGTTTGGTATCCATGCTACGCAGCTCGTTCGCCGGCAATCGCCGCCGCTTTCCCCGTATCGAGCGGCATATGGGCGCCATAGTGACCGAAGCCGGCCATCGCATCGCCGGACAGGTGGCCGACCTGTCGGTGGGCGGTGCCTTGGTACAGGTGGAGTCGACCATGGTCGACGGCGCCCAGGTCAGGTTCACGGCCGAAGGATTCGCCACGGAGTTGCCGGCCACGGTGGTGCGCACCAGCGACCGTGGCGTTCACTTGCGCTTCGATATCAACGATGCCATGCAGGCCGAGTTGGGGGACTGGCTGTTGCGGGCGGAGGACGACCCGGCGAAAACACCGACTGCCGCCGATGACGCGGTGGAGCTGTGGTGACGCCTCTGGGGACCCGCGATCTCTCAGCCCCGGGGGCTTGCCCTCGTCCCGGCCGCCTTCGGCACCAGCTGATGCTTGCCGGGGCCGATCAGGTCGGCGCGGCCCATGCGCTTCAGGGCGTCGCGCAGTTCCGGCCAGTTCTCGGGATCGTGCCAGCGCAGGAACGCCTTGTGCAGCCGCCGTTGCCGTGCCCCCTTGGCCGACGTCACCGGCTCCGCCACCCGCCGGCCCAGCGGTCGCAGGGGGTTGACACCGCCGTGCCACATGGCGGTGGCCAGCGACATGGGTGAGGGCAGGAAGGTCTGCACCTGATCGAGCTTCAGCCCATTGTGCTTCAACCACAGGGCCAGGTTCAGCATGTCGTCATCGCCGGTGCCGGGATGGGCGGCGATGAAATAAGGGATCAGGTAGAGCTGCTTGCCGGCCTGGCGCGCTGCCGCCTCGAACATGGCCTTGAAGCGCTCGTAGGTGGCGATGCCGGGCTTCATCATCTTGGCCAGCGGCCCCGGCTCGGTGTGTTCGGGAGCGATCTTGAGGTAACCGCCGACATGATGCGCCGCCAGTTCGGCGACGTAGGCCGGGCTGTGTACCGCCAGGTCGTAGCGTACCCCCGAGGCGATCAGCACCCGCTTGATCCCCGGCAGCGCGCGGGCCTTGCGGTAGACGCCGATCAGCGGGTCGTGGTCGGTTCCCAGGCTGCGGCAGACCTCGGGGTAAACGCAGGACAGGCGGCGGCAGACCCGCTGCACCGCGTCATCGCGGCAGGCCAGCCGGTACATGTTGGCGGTGGGGCCGCCCAGGTCCGAGATGACGCCGGTGAAGCCCTTGGTGCGGTCGCGGATCTGCTCGATCTCGCTGAGGATCGAGGCCTCGGAGCGGCTCTGGATGACGCGGCCTTCGTGCTCGGTGATGGAGCAGAAGGCGCAGCCGCCGAAGCAGCCGCGCATGATGGCCACCGAGAAGCGGATCATTTCCCAGGCGGGAATGCGGGCCTCGCCATAGCCGGGATGCGGTGCGCGGGCGAAGGGCAGCGAGTAGACGGCGTCCAGCTCCGCCGTCGACAGGGGTAGCGGCGGCGGGTTCAGCCACAGCTCGCGGTCGCCGTGGCGCTGGACCAGCGGCCGCGCGTTGCCGGGATTGGTCTCCTGGTGCAGCACGCGTGAGGCCTGGGCGTAGAGCAGCGGGTCGGCGTTGACCTGTTCGTAGGAGGGCAGGCGGACGCAGTCCGCCTTTCCCTCGCTGGGGGCGGGGACGATGTCAGGGTCGCTCCAATCCACCACGGAGCAGACATCCGGCACCGCCTTGAGCATCATCGCCGTGCCGCGGATGTCGTGCATGTCGCGGACGGCTTCCCCGGCGGCGGCGCGGCGCGCGATCTCCACCACGGCGCGCTCGCCGTTGCCGAACACCAGCAGATCGGCCTTGGCATCCACCAGCACCGAGCGGCGCACCTTCTCGGACCAGTAGTCGAAATGGGCGATGCGGCGCAGGCTGGCCTCGATGCCGCCCAACACCACCGGGATCTCCTTGAAGGCCTCGCGGCAGCGCTGGGCATAGACGATCACGGCGCGGTCGGGGCGCTTGCCGCCCTCGTCGCCGGGGGTGTAGGCGTCGTTATGGCGCAGCCGCCGCTCCGAGGTATAGCGGTTGACCATGGAATCCATGTTGCCGCCGGTGACGCCGAAGAACAGCCGCGGGCGGCCCAGCGCCTTGAAGGCCTCGGCATCGCTCCAGTCCGGCTGGGCGATGATGCCGACCCGCCAGCCCTCCGCCTCCAGCCGGCGGCCGATCACCGCCATGCCGAAGCTGGGATGGTCGACATAGGCGTCGCCGGTCACCAGCACCACGTCGCAGGCATCCCAGCCGAGTTCGGCCATTTCGTGCCGCGACATGGGGAGAAACGGTACAGGGCGAGTGCTCATTTACAAACCGTAGGAATTTTTTTGGCCGTCGGTTGATCCTGCACCTATAACATTGTCACAGAGGCGAGTTATAATGAAAGCTTGTGAAGCGTGGCGAGGCCCCGATGCGACGGAAGCATAGCGACATTTCGGAACGGCGGTTGGACATCCGGCACGAGGGTGGTGCCCTGCGCTGCCGTATCGAGACCGAGGAAGTCGACGTTCTCGACGTTTCCATCGGCGGTGTCCGCCTCGGTGTCCCGCAGCACCCGGTCAAGGTCGGCGACAAGATTCACTTCGAAATGTTGGTCGAGAATGGCGTCACCGCCACCGGCACCGTCAAGGTGCTGACCCCCAAATGGATGGCCATCGAATTCGTGCGACCGAATTTCCCGCTGTTGAACCAGGTTTGCCGCCATGCCGCCGGCCTGCATGGGCTGACCTCCACCATGGGATTTGTCCGGCGGCGGACGCGCCACCCGGCTCCAGCCGGCTGAACCGCTTCGTCACATCTTCTTTCTTGACCCAAGCCTCTGTGGGCAGAACTACTGTCAGGGCCGGCACAACCTTCGGATAGAGGTGGCTGGGAGGGGGACGGCTGTTGCCGTTCTCCCGGGTTCTGGAGGGGAGACCGACACATTGACTCTATTCGGCGCATTATCCGCCGTCGCCATGGCGGCATTGCTTGTCGCTTGCGCCAGCCCCATGGACCTGGCCGCCGTGCGGGCAATCAAGACCGCCCAGGCCACCGGCGGCACCGCCTTCACCACGGCGCTGTTCACCGAGTATCAGGCCTACACCAGGCATGAGGCGGAAGACGAGAGCGAATGGGACGACGCTGCTTTTTTCGCCCGCAAGGGTCTGAAGGCCGCTGCCGGCGAAGTTGTCTCTCCCGAGGAGATGGCCGCGTGGCCCAAGGTTCCCGCCGGCCGCGTCAAGGAATTGGCCGATGCCCGCTCCCGCCTGCTGGGCTATTTCGATCAGGGTGCCCGCGATCGCGTCCCGGCTGCGGCAGCCAAGGCCCAGGCCAAGTTCGACTGCTGGGTCGAGGAGGAGGCCGAGGGCGACTCGGACAGCAGCTGCCGCGCCGAATTCCTCAAGGTCGAGCTGCAGCTGAAGCTTAAGGTGGTCGAGGCTCCCACCCCCGTTGTCGCGCCGAAGATCGTCAAGACCTTCGTCGTCTACTTCGATCTCGGCAAATCCGACCTGACGGCGGCCTCGCGCAAGACGCTGTCAGAGGTGGTCGTGTCCCAGATGGAGATCAAGCCGCTTAACGTGTTTGTCGCCGGGCATACCGACACCGTCGGTTCGACCGCGCTCAACGACAAGCTGGCTGCGGTCCGCGCCAAGGTGGTGGCCGTCGAGCTCAACAGGATGGGCGTGGAAGCCAAGGCCTTGGATGTGAAGTCCCATGGTGAGGCCAAGCTGGCTGTCGTCACCGCGGATAATATCACGGAAATGAAGAACCGTCGTGTCGAGATCTATTTCGAGAAGTAGTCGCGGTTTTCCCTCGTCGGTGCCGCATCTGTCGGCATCGGCCGTCGGGGGCCGCTATCCAGCAATCGGGGGAACAGGCTGCTCGTGACCCGGCTACCGCCAATGCGTGTGCTGGCCATGACCGCCGTTGTCGCCATCTGGGTGGCGGCCGGTGCTGCCGTGCTCTCTTTGCGCGGCGTCGAAGTCGAACGTCTGTGGCACATCAATTCCGCTTTTATCGTCGCCGCCACCGTCTTGTTGTCGGTGCTGATCCTGGTGCTGTCGTCCGCCCTTGGCCGGATGCACCGCCAAATGGCGGCCCGCTGGAAGGCCGAGGATTCTCTGGCCATTCAGATGGATGTGCTGCGCGCCACCAGCGCCCGCTTCGAGAACATTCTCGAAGCCGCCGGCGAGGGCATCTACGGCGTCGACCATGGCAACACCGTGGTGTTCGCCAACCGTGTCGCGGCCCAGTTGCTGGGCTGGCCCTCCGCCGAGGCCATGGTCGGTCAGCCGGGGCCGGCGGCCGGCGGCAACCAGATGGCCGACGGGCGGCGGTGCGTCGAAGGCGACTGCGATATTCGCCGTACCCTTGCGGACGGAGTGGCACGGCGGTCCAGTGAGGAGTATTTCGTCAGGCGCGACGGCAGCCGCATTCCGGTGGACTATCTGGTCTCGCCGCAGATCCATCGGGGCGACGTCGAGGGCGCCGTCATCGTCTTTCGCGAAGTGAGCGCCCAGCGTGCCGCCGAGCAGGCCCGCCGTGAACGGCAGGAACTGTTCGAGCAGGTCTTCGTCTCGGGATCGGCCATCAAATTGCTGATCGATCCGCAGGATGGCAGCATCGTCGATGCCAATGCGTCTGCCGCCCAGTTTTACGGCTTCGCAGTGGACGAGTTGCGCCGGATGACCATCCACGACATCAACGTCCTGCCGGTGGATGAGGTCCGCCGCCGCATGAGCCTGGCCGAGCAGAACCTCAACAACTACTTTGTCGCCCGCCATCGCACCAAGGATGGTTGCGAGCGGACGGTCGAAGTCTATTCCGGTCCGATCCACCTCCAGGACCGCACCCTGCTGATGTCCATCATCCACGACGTCAGTGAGCGCACGCGCAAGGAGCAGGAACTGGCCGCCGCCCACCTGCGCCTGGAGGCCCAGGCCCGGGATCTCGCCCGCTCCAATGCCGACCTCGAACAGTTCGCCTATGTGGTCTCGCATGACCTGCGCGAGCCGGTGCGTATGGTCAGCAACTTCCTTACCCTGGTAGAGCGGCGGAGCGCGGATAAGCTGGATGCCGAGAGCCGCGAATTCGTCGCCTTCGCGGTGGACGGAGCCAAGCGCATGGACCGGCTGATTCTTGATCTACTGCAATATTCCCGTATCGGACGCCTCAGCCAGCCCATGCGCATGGTGGCCTCGGCCGAGGCGTTGCGCCTGGCGATGGCGCATCTGCAGTTCACCGTCCAGGACCTCGGGGCCGAGATCGTGATTGCGGGCGAGATGCCCGAGGTCACCGCCAGCGAGGACGATCTGGTCCGCCTGTTCCAGAACTTGATCGGCAATGCCCTCAAATACGGCCCCCCCGGCCGCCCGCCGAGGGTGGACCTGGGGTGCGTCGCCTGCGACGAGGGCTGGCGCTTCTCGGTCAAGGATAATGGCATCGGCATCGCTGCGGCCAATTTCGATCGGATCTTCGGCATCTTCAAGCGGCTGCACGCCCAGGGCGACTATGACGGCACCGGCATTGGCCTGGCCATCTGCCGCAAGGTCGTCGAGCGTCACGGCGGCCGCATCTGGGTGGACTCGGACGGCGAAGGCCACGGCTCGACCTTCTTCTTCACCCTGCCCGCGAGCCCTTGACGGGGGCTCGCGTCCTTCGTTTGCCCCTGGCCGGGGCGCGGGACATCGGCCCGAGGCTATTTCCGCGCTGCCAGGATGCAGGCGGCGGCGATGATGGCGCCGCCGGCCAGGGCGGCCGGGCGTAGCGGTTCGTCGAACAGCAGGACGTCGAAGGCCGCTCCCACCGCAAGCTGCAGATAGGCGAACGGCGCCAGCACGTGCACCGGCGCGAAGCGAAACGCCGCCGCCAGCAGCACCTGGCCGGCGGTTCCCAGCACCGCCATGGCCCCCAGCAGGGCGAGGTCCTGCCGTGGCGGCAGAGTCGGCTCGGCCAGCGGCATCAGCATCAGGGTGCCGGCCAGCATGAAATAGAAGGTCGAGGTCGACGCCGGATCGGCGCCGGCGACGCGGCGGTTCATCAGGGGGATGGTCGCCTCCAGCGCCACCAGCAGCGCTACCGCGACTCCCAGGCCGGTGGGGGTTCCGGGCGGGATCACCAGCAGCGAGCCCAGGCAGCTCATGGCCAGCGCCACCCAGTGCGCTGGCGGTACCCGTTCGCGCAGCAGCAGCCCGGCCGCCGGTACCGAGAACAGCGGCGGCACCAGGCTCACCGCGATCACCGTTGCAATGGGCAGGTGCTGGTAGAGGTGGAAATAGATCACCGCCGCCACACTCATCACCGCGCCGCGCAGCCATTGACCGGCCGGCCAGACGGTGTGCCAGGCGCGCTGGCGATGCAGGGCGGCGAATCCAAGCACCAGCGGCAGGCCCATCAGCATGCGCCAGGCGGCAATGTCGACCGCCGCCAGCCGGCCGTCGAACAGCTTGATGATGGCGGCCACCGGCATGCCCACAGCGACGGCGGCGACGAACAGGGTGGCGCCCCGGGCCGGTGCGAGGACGTGAAGCGAGGACGGTGTTTCCATGGCGGCGCAGCATGGCGGGCCACTTGATCACGGTCAAGGAGCCGCCGTTCGCCATCTGCCACGATCGAGAGTGAACCAGGAGGATTGTCCTTGGCCTTGGGACGTGTGATCGCAATGGAACTCCCCCGGCGGGCCGAGATGGCGCGCCGGATGCTGGCGTTCCTGGCGGTCGCCGGCTTGGTCACGCAGTTCGCCCTTCCCGGTTTCGACCTTGCCCTGCGCGCCCAGGACTCCTGGCTGACGCGGGTCGCCAAGGCCGCGATCTGTCACTCGCCGCAGTCGTCGGAGCAGTCCGTGCCCGTCGGTGGCGAGGAACGGTCCCACAGCGACGAGTGCTGCCTGGTTTGTCAGGTGGTTCAGTCGGCCAAGGGAATATTGCCGTCTTCAACCTTCACCCTCCCCACCGCGGGAACGGCATTGTCCTTCGGCTGGCCGGCCATCTCGGCAAACTTTTCCGGCCACGCGTCGCTCTACAAGCAGGCCCGGGCGCCCCCCGCCCCCTGATTGTACGCCTCCGGCGCCCCGATTTTTTTTCGATGATATCTTCACGTCGTCGCGACACCTGTTTAGGGTGCCGTGAGTCTTTGTGTCGTCTCTGGAGGCGTTTGCCCGATGAAATTCAAGTCCGTCCTGTTTGCCGTCGCCGCCCTGTTCGCCTTGCCCGCCTGGGCCGCTGATCTGGAGGTTTCAGGTGCCTTCGTCCGCGCCTCGCCGGCCATGGCCGGTGCCGGGGCCGGCTTCCTTTCCATCGTCAACCACGGAGCCGCCGACCGCCTGCTGGGCGCCGAGGCTTCGGTGTCGAAGGCGGTCGAGCTGCACACCCACATCAAGGACGGTGACGTCTATCGCATGCGGGCGGTCGAGGCCATCGCGGTGCCGGCGCATGGTACTGTTCAGCTCAAGCCGGGCGGTGACCACATCATGTTCATCGGCCTCAGCGAGCCGTTGAAGGAAGGGGCCAAGGTGGCGGTGACTCTCAAATTCGAGAAGGCTGGCGCGGTCAAGGTCGAGATGCCGGTGCTGGGCGTCGGCGCCATGGGCCCCGCCATGATGCCGGGCCAGGGGATGCCGGGCCAGGGAATGCCTGGCCATGGACCGATGGAGCACGGCAAGCACTAGCCGGACCTGATCCGGGTGGAGGCCTTTCCCCGGCGGGGGAGGGGCCTCAGTAGCCACCCTTGGCCGGGGCAGCCGGTGCCATGGACATGTCGAGCGGGCGGCCAGCTGCCAGCGCCTTGAGCAGCGCGGCGGCCTGCGGCCCGTCCCACTCGGCCGGGCCGATGAAGCGGGCCGCCTCGCGGCCGTCGCGGTCGATCAGCACGGTCACCGGCAGGTAGGGCGCGGCCAGGTCCTCGGCGGCGCGGCGGGCTTCGTCGGTGTGGATGGCCAGATTGGCGATGCCCAGCCGGGCGAAGGTGTTGACCACCGCCAGCTTGCCGGAGCGGTCGAGGGACAGCGCCACCACCGCTACGCCCTCGGGCTCGATGCGTGGCTTCAACCGGTCCAGGGTCGGCAGTTCGGCGACGCAGGGACCGCACCAGCTGGCCCACAGGTTCAGCAGGATGGCCTTGCCACGCCAGGTCGACAACGGTGCCGGCCGGCCGTCGCCGTCGCGGATGTCAAGCTCGGGGATGGCACGCGGCGAGGCGTGGATCACCAGTCCCTGCGCCGGCTTGGCGGCCTGCCCGCCACGCGGGGCCAGGGCCGCCGCCGCCAGCAGGGCGAGGGCGTCGCGCCGTCTCATCGCGGGTCCAGGACGCTGCGGATGCGCGCCGTCACCTCGTCGGGCGTCGCCATGTGGCCCAGCTTGGCGGCGAAGCGGCCGTCGCGACCCATGATGTAGATACCGGCCGAATGATCGACCGCATAAGCCTTGGGGTCGCCGTCGGGAGCCGGCTGGCGCTCGTAGCGGGCGCGGAAGTTGCGCGCCGCGCCGGCGACCATCTCGGGGCTGCCGGTCAGTCCGGTGATGCCGGGGAAAGCCGACAGGTAATCCTTGAGGTGCGACGGAGTGTCGCGTTCGGGGTCGATGCTGATGAACAGCATGGCCACCTTGCCCATGTCGGCGCCGAGGCGGTCTATGACCACCGACAGGGTCGACAAGGTCGTCGGGCAGATGTCAGGGCAGAAGGTGTAGCCGAAGGTCACCACCCGCACCTTGCCGCGGAAGGCCTCGTCGGTGATCCGCCTGCCGTCGACGCTGTCCAGCATGAAGCGGCCGGTGAGGTCGCCCTCGGCCGCCACCGCCGGCGTTCCTGAGGTGAGAACCGCAGCCAGAGCGGCGGCGAGAAGACTCTTGCGCATGCGTCCCAGATCTCCATTCGAACCCCGGAGACGCCGGTTTACCAGACCCGGACGGCCAGTGCGATAGAGACGTGAAGTCCACCCCTGACAAAGACATGTGGGAAATTTCGGGTAGCCGTCTTGACGAAGGTTAAGGCCGCTGCATTAGGGGTATTTCATCTTGGAAGGTGAAGGTTGGAGTTCCCTTTTTTCACTTGCAACAATTCCAAGGTGGGGAAAAATGACTAAAAGCCGGAAATTGGCGGCTCTGCTCGCCACGGTAAGCTTTGGCGTGCTCGCTTCGGGCAGCGCTTGGTCGGCGGAGACCCTGCAGGACGTCATGAAGCGGCGCGCCCTGACCGAGAAGGACGTGCTCGCCGCTGCCAAGACCTACAACCCGACCGGCAAGCATGACGAATTCGTGGTGTTCAGCTCTGGTGGACAGAGCGGCCAGGTGATCGTCTACGGCGTGCCGTCCATGCGTATCCTGAAGTATATCGGCGTCTTCACCCCCGAGCCCTGGCAGGGCTACGGCTACGACGACGAGTCCAAGCGCGTCTTCAAGGAAGGCTCGATGGTCGACGGCCGCGAGATCACCTTCGGCGATACCCATCACCCGGCCATCTCCGAGACCAACGGCGAGACCGATGGCCAGTTCCTGTTCATCAACGACAAGAACACGCCCCGCATCGCGGTCATCGACCTGAAGGACTTCGAGACCAAGCAGATCGTCAAGAACCCGATCCTGCAGTCCGAGCATGGCGGCGCCTTCGTCAGCCCGAACACCGACTACATCGTTGAGCCGGCCCAGTACCCGGCCCCGCTGGGTGGCGAGTTCGCCCCCCTCGATCAGTTCAACGAGAAGTATCGCGGCGCTGTCACCTACTGGAAGTTCAATCGCGCCAAGGGCAAGATCGAGCCCGAGAATTCCTTCTCGCTCGAACTGCCCCCCTACAGCCAGGATCTGGCCGACTTCGGCAAGGGTCCCTCCGACGGCTGGTCGTTCGTCAACTCGTTCTGCGCCGAGCGTTATGTCGGCGGCTTCGAGCGCGGCCGTCCTCCCTTCGAGGCGGGCTGCTCGGCCAAGGACACCGACTTCCTCCACATCATCAACTGGAAGAAGGCGGCTGAGCTGGTCGCGGCCGGCAAGGCCAAGAAGATCAACGGCCACAACGTGCTGCCGATCGAAGTCTCGGCCAAGGAAGGCGTGCTCTTCCTCGCCCCCGAGCCCAAGAGCCCGCACGGCGCCGACGTGACCCCGGATGGCAAGTTCGTCATCGTCTCGGGCAAGCTCGACACCCACACCACGGTGT
>CAJANL010000008.1 GCA_903941105.1 uncultured Rhodospirillaceae bacterium | reverse complement strand
TTAGTGTGGGTTCAAGCATGTTTGATAATTTGCGACTCGGCGTGAAACTGATGCTGGCCATGGGGGCTGCCATCGTGGTGGTGGCGGTCATGCTCACCTTGTCCAATCTGCGCGCCATGGAAGACGTCATCGACCAGGCGGAACGGACGGAGCTGGATGCCCATTTCAAGGCCGTCTCCGATCTGATCGCCTTGCAAAGCCGCATGGCTGAATCCCTGGCGGCTTACACCGCCTCTATCCCCGCCGTGCAGGAGCGATTCGCCGCCGGAGACCGGGGCGCGCTAATGACCATGCTGCTGCCGGGTTTCAAGCTCTTGGCCCAGGAATTCGGCGTCGAGCAGTTCCAGTTCCACACCCCGCCAGCCACCTCGTTCCTGCGCCTGCACAAGCCCGAGAAGTTCGGCGACGACCTGTCTGGCTTCCGCCGCACCGTCACCCTGGCCAACGAAACCCGCAAGTCCACGCGCGGCCTGGAAGGCGGCGTGGCTGGATTAGGGATTCGCGGCGTGGTGCCCATGAGCGACCGCAACCGCCATCTGGGTACTGTCGAATTCGGGCTGACCTTCGGCCAGGGCTTCTTCGATTCATTCAAGGCCGAGCGCAAGGTGGATATCGCCCTGTATCTGATGGACGGCACCAAGACCTTTACCTTCGCCTCCACCATGGGCAAGACGCCCTTGTTCGATGAGGCGTCTCTGGCCAAGGCCTATGGCGGCACAGCGCAAATGATGCACATCTCCCTTCAAGGCGTGCCCAGCGCCGTTTATGCCGCCGACATCGCCGACTTCTCGGGCAAGCGGATCGGCGTCGTCGAAGTATCCATGGATCGCAGCCGCTATGCCGCCGCCATCGCCAGCGCCCGCAACACCGCGTTTCTGGTGGCTGGGCTGGTTCTGGCCCTGGGCCTTGGCCTTGCCATCGCCACCGCCAGCCATCTGACGGTTCGAATCAGCCGCCTGTCCGAAAGCGTCGAGCGGGTCGCCAGCGGCAATCTGGCTCAACCGGTGCTCTGCAGCGGTACCGACGAGATCGGGCAATTGGCCCAGGCGGTGGAAACCATGCGCAGGGGCCTGCACAATCTTGTGAGCGAGGTCCGCTCCCACGCTTTGGCCGCCATTCATACCATCCGCGAAATCGACGGAGCGGTGGAGGGCCAGGCAGCCACCTCCAGCCAAATGTCGGCTTCGGTCGCAGAGATCACCTCGACCATGGAGGAGTTGTCGGCTTCGTCCACCCAGATTTCGGAGCATTCCAAGTCGGTGGTAGAGATCGCGAACCAGACCTGGGAACAGAGCAAGCGTGGCGCCGAGGCCATGGACCTCGTTCTGTCGAAGATGGCCGATATCCAGCAGGATAATCAGGTAAGCCTGGGCGAAATCCTGGAACTGGGCAGCCGATCCAAGGAAATCAGCAAGGTGATGGCCATCATCAACGCCATCGCCGACCAGACCAAGCTGATCGCCTTCAACGCCGCGCTGGAGGCCGCCAGCGCCGGTGAAGCGGGTCGCCGTTTCGGCGTCGTCGCCGCCGAAATCCGCCGTCTGGCCGACAGCGTCACCGATTCCACCGGTGAAATCGAGACCAAGGTCAGCCAGATCCAGGATTCCATCAGCCGCCTTATCATCACGTCCGAAAAGGGCGGAACCGGCATTTCCGACGGCATGGCAGCCACCGGCAATACCGCCGCGCTACTGGGCGGTATGGTGGATGCCGCCCGCCAGACCACCAGCGCGGCCCAGCAGATTTCCCTGTCGACCCAGCAGCAGAAGACCGCCAGCAGCCAGGTGGTGATCGCGCTGCGCGAAATCGTCACGGCCAGCAGCCATACCGCCCAATCCCTGGTCCGTATCCGCGAGGTCAGCCACGAGATCACTCAGCTTTCGGGTGAATTGGGCGAGAAGGTGGGTAACTTCTCCCTTGAAGCCGCCCATTCCTGATGACCAATCCGGGCAAGATTTCGGTCCTGATCGTCGATGACAGCAGCTTGGCCCGCAGCGTGCTGCGCTCCATCTTCGAAGACGACGGTGATTTCGAGGTGATCGCCGAGGCGGCGAACGGGCTGGAGGCTATCGAGATGACGCGCCGCCTGCGGCCCAATCTCGTCACCATGGATCTGGAAATGCCCGAGATGGGGGGGCTGGAGGCCATCGAAGAGATCATGTGCTCCAAGGCGGTGCCCATCCTGGTGGTCAGCGGCGTCGCTGATGCGCAAAGGGCCTATGGCGCTATCTCGCGCGGCGCCGTCGAGGTGGTGGGAAAGCCAAACATGACCTCGGCCAAGGATGTGGAGGACTTTATCGACAAGGCCCGTCTGGTCTCGACGATTCCCATGATCACCCTGCCCCGGACCAAACCAATCTCGGCCTCATCCCGCCTGGATGCCATGCCGACCCCGGCCTCCGCTGCCGTCGCCGACGCGATCCCGGCTAAGGATTGTAATGGGCGGATCATCGCCATCGCCTCGTCCACCGGAGGGCCGCAGGCCCTGGCGACCCTGCTGGGCTTGCTTGGCCAAGCCGTAATCTGCCCGGTGGTGGTGGCCCAGCATATCGCCGACGGCTTTGCGCCGGGCATGGCGGACTGGCTGAACTCCATCACCGGCCTGCCAGTGCGCATGGCGACCGAGGGAGATCGGCTGCAGGGCGGCACCGTCTATCTGTCCCCGTCGGAAGTAAACATGACCGTCACCCCCAGCCGGCATGTGTCCCTAGAATCCAGAACAGCAACCCAGATCTACCGGCCCAGCTGCGACTCCTTGCTGCGCAGCGTCGCCGAGGTCGCCGGACGCCGGGCGGTGGGCGTAATCCTCACCGGCATGGGCAGCGACGGGGTCGGCGGCATGGAAGCCATCCACAAGGCGGGGGGCGTCACCCTAGGCCAGGACGAGGACAGTTCGGTGATCTTCGGCATGAACGCCATCGCCATCGAGCGCGGCTGGGTCCAGCGGGTCTTGTCCATCGAGGAACTGGCGGCGGTCCTGCGCGACCTAGCGGCAAGCCCGGTGGGGCCTCTGCCATGAACGCCACCGAGCTTGCCCCCTTCAAGGACCTGATCCGGACGCGCTGCGGCCTGTTGCTGGAAGGCGTCGGCGAGGAGCCTCTGGTTATCGCCATCCGTAAGCGCATGGCGGAGACGGGCGCCACCAGCGCCACTGGCTATTTCGCCAAAATGGCCGGGCACGAGGACGAGTTCCAGGAATTCGTCACCCTTCTGACCATCAACGAGACCTATTTCTTCCGCGAACCGGATCAGTTGAGCCTGCTCATGGACCGGCTGATTCCCCGTCTGCTGGCCGATGAGACCGGGCGCCTGCCCATCCGCATCCTGTCCGCCGGCTGTTCCACCGGCGAGGAGCCCTATTCCATCGCCATCGCCCTGCTGGAAAAATATGGCGACGCGGCCACCCGCATGGTGCAGATCGTCGGCGGCGACATCGATCATCACGCCCTGGCCAAGGCAAGGGCGGGGCGCTATACCGCTTTTTCCTTCCGCAGCTTGGCCCCCGAACTGCGCCAGCGCTATTTCCACCCCTCGGGACGGGACGGTATGGTCATCGACGATCGGGTCAAGGCCATGGTGAGTTTTCACCACCTGAACCTGTTGGCCGAACACTTTCCGCCGCCTTTGTCCGACCTGGACGTGGTGTTCTTCCGCAATGTCTCCATCTATTTTGACGAAGCCACCCGCAAGGCGATTCAGCAGACCTTCGAGCGCAGCATGACCGAGCGGGGGCATCTGGTGATCGGCTCGGCCGAAACCCTGGCCAATGATCTGGGCGTGTTCCGTCTGGTGCAGGACGATGGGGCCTTCTACTTCCGGCGCGGCCAGCCGGAGCCGCCCCCCAGGCCGGTGGTTCATTCCTTTCCCACCCCCGTGGCCATGGCGCCACGCCCTCCCCTGCCGACGGTCGCCGCGCCACCTCCAACCGTGGTGCCGCCGCGCCCAGGACTCAAGCTGGACGAGATACGGGCGCTGATCCGTGACAAGCGCTTTGATCGCATCGATCTGCTGCTGGGAGCGCGCAACCGGCTGCCGCCCGCCGACCCCGCCCTGCTGGCTCTGGAGGGCTATGCCCGCATGCTGGCCCGCGACTTCGCCGCCGCCGCCGAACTGGGCAAGCGAGCGCTGGCCGCCGATGAATGGTCAGTGGACGCCCTGGTTCTGCTGGGATTGGCCGCCAAGTGGCAGGGCGCCGCCGCCGATGCCATCGGCTGGTTCAAGAAGGTTCTCTATGTGCGGCGCGAGTGCTGGCCGGCCCATTATTATCTCGCTGATCTGCACCGGTCCGCCGGGGCAGCCGAAGCGGCCCAGCGCTGCTATCGCGCGGCGTTGCAGTATTTGGCGGAGCAGCCCGATCCCGATGGCGGCCTGGTGCTGCCCCTGGGCTTGCCGGTCAGCGAAGTGCGTTTCCTGTGCGAGCGTCACACCGGCGCTATCCAGTCGGCGCGGAGGTAATCCATGGCGCTCGACATCAAGCGCTTCACCGCCCGTTTCGTCGACGAAGCCCGCGACCACCTCCGCAAGGTGGACGAAGGGCTGGCGCTGCTGGATGGCAATCCCCAGGACGGCGAGACGGTCAACGCCATCTTCCGCTCGGCCCATACCATCAAGGGCTCGTCGCGGATGCTGAAGCTGGTCCAGATCACCGAGACCGCCCATAAGGTCGAGGACGTGCTGGGCGCCCTGCGCGAGGGAACCCTGACCTGGACCCCCGATCTCCGCCGATTGCTGCAGCGGGGCATCGATGCCCTGGCCGCCCAGGTGGACGCGGTCGCCGAGGGCGGCCAGCCGGACGAGCCGGACCAGGATTTATGCGCCGCTCTGGCGGCCGTGATGACGGGTGAGACCGGCCCGGCCCCGCCGCCCGCGCCCGCTTTACCCATGGAGGCGGCCCCCGAGACCGCCGAGCCGCCCGCCGAGTTGGAGGCCCGGCTCAAGACCGCCGACACGGTGCGGGTGCAACTGACCAAGCTTGACGAACTGATCCGCCTGATGGGCGAGGTGGTGTCCAGCCATGCCCGTCTGCGCCAGCGTCTCGTCGACATCCGCCAGATCGAGCGAGACGCCGCCAGCCAGGGCGAGGCCTCGGCCATTACCGGTTTTGCCCGCGACCTGCGCGAGGACGTGTTCTTCCAGGAACTGTTGATGGACGAGTTGCACGCCAAGGCCCTGGTCATGCGCATGCTGCCGCTCTCCATCGTGCTCGAGCCCGCGGCGCGGCTGATCCGCGATCTGGGGCGGTCCCTGGGCAAGGATGTGGAATGCGTGGTCGGCGGCACCGAGATCGAGCTGGACCGCCAGCTGATCGACCGTCTCAACGACCCCATCGTCCATCTTCTGCGCAATTCCGTGGACCACGGCATCGAGGATGCGGCGACCCGCAAGGCAGCGGGAAAGTCGCCCTTCGGCACCATCCGGCTCGGCGCCCGCCAGGATGGCGGCTGGGTGGTGATCGAGGTCAGCGACGATGGCGGCGGCCTCCCCTTACCGGCCATCCGCGACAAGGCGGTCCGCAAGGGTCTGGTGACCACCGAACAGGCCGCCGCCATGCCCGATAGCGAGGCCATCGACCTCATCTTCTCGCCCGGCTTCAGCACCAGTTCCATCATCACCGAGGTCTCCGGCCGGGGCGTCGGTATGGATGTGGTCAAGCGCACCATCGTCGATGACCTCCAAGGAGTGATCGGCGTCGAGACCGTTCCCGGCAAGGGCACCACCTTCGCCCTGCGCCTGCCTCTATCCCTGGCGGTGATGCGGGTGCTGGTCGCTTCGGCGGGCGGCCAAAGCTTCGGTTTCACCGCCCAATATGTGGCCCAATTGCTCGAGCTTCCGCCTGAACGCCTATTGAATGTGGCCGAACGCGACGCCGTGGTGATCGACAACGAGTTTGTTCCGGTGGTCTCGCTGGGGGCGCTGCTGGGCTTGCCCGCTGGCCGCAGCGACAAGAACACCCTGCTGCTGGTGGTGGTACGGGTGCGCAATGAAAAGCTGGCGCTCCGGGTCGACGACCTGCTCGACGAGCGCGACATGGTCATCAAGCCCTTGCCCGAGCATCTGCGTCACCTTCCCCTGGTGGCCGGGATGGTGATGACTGGACGCAATACCCTGGTCAGCGTCCTGCATGCTCCGGTCCTGCTGGACATGGCGCGGCGCGGCCGCACCGGGGCGGTGATGGAGAGCGAACCGGCGGTTGACGGTGGAGCCATTCGGGTCTTGGTGGTTGACGATTCCCTCAACACCCGCGAAATCGAAAAGGATGTCCTGGAAGCCCACGGCTATGCGGTCACCCTGGCCGAGGACGGTCTGGATGGGTTGCAAAAGGCCAGAGCCGGGGATTTCGCCGCCGTGTTGACCGATGTGGAAATGCCCAATATGGACGGCTTCTCCCTGACCGCCGCGCTTCGCCAGGAAGAACGCTACCGCGACCGGCCGATCATCATCGTGACCTCGCGGGAGAAGGAGGAGGACAAGCGGCGCGGCATCCAGGTTGGGGCGGATGCCTATATCGTCAAGGGTGACTTCGACCAGAGCTCGCTGGTTGACACCTTGCGCAGCTTGCTGGGTTAGGTTCGGGAACAAAGGTAAGAGAAGATGCGGATATTGGTGGTTGATGATGATGCCATGGCGGGAGAGATGACCGGTGCGGTCCTCGAGGAGGTCGGCCACGACGTGGTAATCGTGGAAAATGGCATTGACGCCACCGAAGCCCTGTCGGAGCAAGGCCCGTTCGATCTGGTGGTCTCGGACATGAATATGCCGCTGGTCAGCGGCATCGATCTGTTCCGCAACCTGCGCGACCAGGGCGAGGCCATTCCCTTCATCCTGCTCACCGGCGACGAGCCCGGGCCGCTGCTGGCAGAGGAACCCCGCCTGGACGGTTGCCTGACCAAGGACTTTACCCTGGAGACCTCCCTGATCGAGGCCATGGCCGCCGCCCTTGCCCGGCATGGAAAGGGATAGCCCACATGGAAGCGCGCAAGCCCACATTGCGGGAAAAGATCCAGAAGCTTCGGCGGGCTTTTCTCGCCAAGGCCCCCGACACCGTCGCCCAAGGGCGCGAGTTGAGTGCCCGTTTAATAAGGGCGCCCAGGGAGCCCGGCACCCTGGATGACCTGTACCGGACCTTCCATTCCATCAAGGGGACCTCGGCATCATTTGGTCTGGGCGAGATCAGCCACCAGGGCGCCGCCGGTGAGGAGATCATCCTGGCCTTCCGTGCCCTGGACGAGGAGGCTCGTCTGCTGGCCCTGCCGTCAACGGTCGCGGAAATGGGAGAGGTGTTGACCCGCGTCCTGGCTATGGCCGCCGAGGCCCTTAATACGGAGAACCAGACTGCGGCCCAGGAGCCAGCATTCGATCTGAGCGAAGCCGACAGCGGGGACGGCCAGCCGCGAAAGCGGGTCTATATGTGCGACGACGATGAGCTTGCGGCAGAAAATCTGGCGGTCCAGCTCAGTTGCTTCGGCTATGGTGCGGTCAACTTCGCCTCGCCCGATGCCCTGCGTTCGGCGGTGCTGTCCAATCCTCCCGACGCCATCATCATGGATATCATGTTCCCGGACGGCGGCAATACCGGCACCGAGATTGTCGCCAGCCTGCGCCGCGATATACCCAAACCGCCGCCGGTGATCTTCGTTTCGGCGCGGCGGGATTTTGACGCCCGCTTGCGATCGGTGGTGGCTGGCGGCCAGGCTTATTTCACCAAACCGACCCGCGCCATCGAACTGGTGGAGATCCTCGATACCCTAACCTCGCGAAGCGAGCCCGAGCCCTTCCGCATTCTTGTGGTGGATGACGAGCCCGAGATCGCCGAATACCATAGCCTGATCCTTGAGGAAGCAGGCAAGGAAACCCG
>CAJANL010000007.1 GCA_903941105.1 uncultured Rhodospirillaceae bacterium | reverse complement strand
TGCGGACCTCGACCGTGTTCATGGTCGAGTTCCACGCCATGTTGGCCATGAACAGCAGCATGGTGTCGATGGGGTAGGGATCGCCGCGCCACGCGTTGGTGATGGCGTTGTGCATCAGCCCGTGCACCGACAGCGGGAACTCCCACGAGAAGCCCTTGTCGAGCCGCACCGGGTTGCCCTTGGCGTCCACCGCCAGGTCGTCGGGATCGGCCGGCCAGCCCAGCGGCGTGCCGTTCAATGGCTCGTTGGGGCGCACCGCCTCGAAGCCCTTGGGCGGCTTGGGGCAGGGCGGGATCGGCCGCGGGAACGGCGCCCGGTGGCGGAAGCCGCCCGGCCGGTCGATGGTTCCCAGCAGCGTCATCAGGATGCCGAGGGACCGGATGGTGTGGAAGCCGTTGGAGTGCGCCGCCAGGCCGCGCATGGCGTGGAACGCCACCGGATTGCCGGTGACGGTGTCGTGGTCCTTGCCCCAGCAGTCGGTCCAGGCGATGGGCAGCTCGATCTTCTGGTCGCGGGCGGTGACGCCCATCTCGTGCGCCAGGCGGCGGATGGTGGCGGCGGGGATGCCGGTGATGCCCTCGGCCCATTCCGGCGAGCAGTCCTTGACCCGCTCCTTCAGCAACTGGAAGGACGGCTTGACCGGGGTGCCGTCGGGCAGCTCATACGAGCCCAGCAGGCGGCCCTCGGTGCCCGGGCTGCGCGACACGGTGGCGGCGTCGGTTGAAAGGTCCCACCACAGCTTGTCGGGGGTCTCGAAGGTGTCGGGGCGCACCGGCACGTCGGGGTCGCGCACGAACAGGCCGAACTCGTCGCTGGCGGCGTCCTGGTTCACCAGCTCGGCGGCGTTGGTGTACTGCATCAGGAAGTCGCGGTCGAACAGGCCCAGCTCGATGATCTCGCGGATCAGCGCCATCAGCAGGGCGCCGTCGGTGCCGGGACGGATCGGCACCCACTCGTCGGCGATGGCGGCGTAGCCAGTGCGGATGGGGTTGACCGCGATGAAGCGCCCGCCGTTCTTCTTGAACTTGCCGAGCGCGATCTTCATGGGGTTGGAGTGGTGGTCCTCGGCGGTGCCGATCATCACGAACAGCTTGGCGCGGTCGAGGTCGGGGCCGCCGAACTCCCAGAAGCTGCCGCCGAAGGTGTAGATCAGCCCGGCAGCCATGTTGACCGAGCAGAAGCCGCCATGGGCGGCGTAGTTGGGCGTGCCGAACTGCTTGGCGAACATGCCGGTCAGCGCCTGCATCTGGTCGCGGCCGGTGAACAGGGCGAACTTCTTCGGGTCGGTGGCGCGGATATGGGCCAGCCGGTCGCCCAGCATGGCGAAGGCCTCGTCCCACTCGATGGGCTCGAACTCGCCGGTGCCGCGCTCGGCGCCTTCCTTGCGCTTCAAGGGCTTGGTCAGGCGGGCGGGCGAGTACTGCTTCATGATGCCCGAGGCACCCTTGGCGCAGATCACCCCGTGGTTCAACGGATGATCGGGGTTGCCCTCGATGTAGCGGACCTCGCCGTCGCGCAGGTGCACGCGGATGCCGCAACGGCAGGCGCACATGTAGCACGTGGTGGTCTTGACCTCCGACCGTCCGAGATCGGAATCAGGAATGGACGCGGGATCCCTCATGCCGGCTTGCTCCCCCCTGGCATTTCTTTGCGCCCACGTTCCGGGGCCTCTTTTAGGGCAGTCTACTTTAGAGCGATCTAATAAGGCAACCGGGAAAGGGACAACTTCCGAAAGGTCATTTT
>CAJANL010000006.1 GCA_903941105.1 uncultured Rhodospirillaceae bacterium | reverse complement strand
GTGGTCACCGCCGCCGAGGTGGCGGGCCAGGAACTGGTGGCCCCCAATCTGGTGCAATCGGGCGACGACGGATATATCGGCCCCTTCACCGCCAACCCGGTCGATACCACGACCGGGGCGCTGGGCATCGACGTGGTGATGCCGCGTGGCCTCTATTACGCCAATGACGGCGGCAGCCTCGACAGCCGCACCGTCCAGTGGCAGATCGAGGCGCGGGCCATCGATGCCGAGGGCGGAGCCATTGGCGGCTGGGCGGTGCTGGCGCAGCCGTCGCATACCGCCGCCACCAACAGCACCATCCGTCTGTCCTTCCGCTATTCGGTCAGTCCGGGCCGTTACGAGGTCCGCCTCAAGCGTCTCGACGCCAAGGACACCGCCGAACGCGCCGGGCATGAAATCCGCTGGGGCGCTCTGCGCGCCTATTTGACCGGCCAACCCGATTTCGGTGCCGTCACCCTGCTGGCGGTCAAGATGCGGGCCACCGACAATCTGAGCCAGCGCTCCAGCCGCATGATCAACGTCATCGCCACCCGCAAGCTGCCTGTGTGGTCAGCGGCGGGCGGTTGGTCGGCGCCGCAGCCGACCCGTTCCATCGCCTGGGCCTTCGTCGATGCCTGCAAGGCGGACTATGGCGCCAAGCTGGCCGACAGCCGCATCGATCTCAAGACCCTGGCCGCCCTGGATTCCGTTTGGGCTGCCCGTGGCGATTTCTTCGACGCGGTGTTCGACACCAGCATGACGGTGTGGGAGGCCCTGACCCGCATCGCCCGCTGCGGCCGCGCCGTGCCCATCCAGCAGGGCGGCATCGTCCGTATCATCCGCGACGCGCCCCAGACCATGCCGGTGGCCATGTTCGGCCCGCGCAACATCGTCAAGGGCTCGTTCAAGATCAAATATGTCATGCCGGGCGACGACACCGCCGATGCGGTGACGGTGGAGTATTTCTCGTCGCGCACCTGGAAGCCCGACGAGACCACGGCCAAGCTGGCCGACAGCCAGGGCGACAACCCTGCCAAGGTCAACCTGTTCGGCTGCACCGCCAAGGACCATGCCCAACGGGAAGGTCTCTACATCGCCGCCAACAACAGGTTCCGCCGCCGCATGGTCACCTTCCGCACCGAGCTGGAGGGCATGATCCCCACTTACGGCGATCTGGTCGCCATCACCCACGACATGCCCCGCTGGGGCCAGGGCGGCGAGGTGATCGACTGGCGGGCCGAATCCGCCAAGCCGCCTTGGATTGGGGCGGTACTGGTGCTGTCCGAACCGCTGACCTGGACCGAGGGTGCCAGCCATTACCTGGCGCTGCGCCGCCGCGACGGAAGTCTGGCGGGGCCGTTCCGGGTCGAGCCGATGGCCGACGCCCCCACCATGGTGCGTCTCGCCGAGCCGCTGACCGTCACGCCTTATACCGGCGGCTCGGAGGAGCGGACCTACTTCTCCTTCGGCCCCGGCCAGGCTTGGGCGCAGACCGCCCGCATCCTCGCCATCCGTCCCCGCGCCGAGCAGGTGGAAATCACAGCCGTCGCCGAAGATTCCCGCGTCCACGTCAACTGACTGAGGTTCCGCATGCTGACCGCAGACATCTTGCGTGCCGCCCTCCCGGCGGCGCGGCCCACCGATATTGCCCGTTTCGCCCCCCCTTTGACGGAGGCTTGCGCCGAATGGGGCATCGACACCCCGTTGCGGCTGGCGGCGTTACTCGCCCAGATCGCCCATGAGAGCGGGCAGTTCCGCGCCCTGGCCGAGAACCTGAACTACTCCGCCGAAGCCCTGCTGCGGGTCTTTCCCCGCCACTTCATCGCGGACCAAGCCGCCGCCTACGCCCGCCAGCCGGGACGCATCGCCGCCAAGGCTTATGCCAACCGCATGGGCAATGGCGACGAGGCCAGCGGCGATGGCTGGCGCTATCGCGGGCGCGGTCTGATCCAGATTACCGGCAAGACCAACTATGCGGCCTGTGGTGCCGCCCTCGGCCTCGACCTGATCGCCCAGCCCGAACTGTTGGAGCAGCCCGGTCCCGCCGCCCGCTCGGCCGGATGGTTCTGGCACAGCAACGGCCTCAACCGGTCAGCCGATGCCCGCGACATCGAAACCATCACCCGGCGCATCAACGGCGGCCTCTCCGGACTCGAGGACCGCAAAGCTCATTACGCCCGCGCCTGTGCCGCCCTGGAGGTATCCCATGAACCTACTTGATCTCCTCGGCGATGCCGCCGCCATCGCCGCCAACCCCGTCGCCGGTCTCGCCAAGGTGGCGTTGGACGTGGCTCCCGATATCGCCAGCCTGTTCGGCGACGATGCCGAGAAGGCGGTGAGCAAGTTGGCCGACACCGTCCGCACCATCACCGGCACCGACGATCCTGACAAGGCTCGCGAGGCGCTGGCCGATCCCAATCTGGTGTTCCAACTGCGCTCTCAGGCCCAGGCATTCGCCCATGCCGAACGCATGCAGCAGATGACCGGGGCCATCACCACGCTTACCGCCACCCTGGCCGACCGCCAGGATGCCCGTGCCAGGGACAGCGAGTTCATCAAGGCCGGGCGCAGCAACACCCGCGCCAATGTCCTGCTGGTCACCGCCGGACTCGGTATCGTCGGCGGCATCGGCTTCATGGTGTTCGGCCATGTGGACGGCAACACCGCCGTCGGAGGCTGCATCATCTCGGTGGTGACGTTGCTGGCGGGCAAGTTCGCCACCGCTTTCGATTTTGAATTCGGTGGGTCGGCGGACTCGGAGCAGACCCGCACCTTGCTGGCTCAGGCGCCACCCATCGGGAAATAGCAGACTCCATATTTCGCACGACGCGGCCGACCTGGGGAGAGCCCCCAGTTGGCCGCAATTTGCAATTGTGATAGGCGCAAATCGGGTCCGCTTGCACCATCCGGTCATGAGGAAAGACGACGAGAAGCCCCCGCCATGGGGCGTCATCTCGATACTGATACTTTTGGGAAGTGGCGCCTCATGGCGTCAGGAAATGGCTCGGCAGATGGCTGCGGTGCGCTGGATCATCGCTGGGTCCGGCTGGCCACGATGGTGGAATGAGGCCGCTGCCGCCCCATCGATCCGGTACAGGTGGTCTCGGCCGGTTTTCATGGCTAGGTAAATGCGTTCAGGCGGCATACCGCCCAACTCCAGTACCGAGGACATTTCCGCCGAGGTTTCGGCCAAGGTGACCCGCGACAAAGGGGATTGATCCGGACGCGAGAGCCAAGGGCCATGCAGGCCGACTTGGCCGGCAATCACCCGACGCGGTGCGCCGAGCACCGCCACGCCCGCCGCCGAATCCGCCACCGCTCCCTTGGGCACCACTGCCTCCAGCCCCGCCCAGCCGAACAGTCGGCCCATATAGGCCCCCGCCCACGCATGCCCGCCGGGGGAATTGATGCGGGCTTGGCGGATGCTCGGGTTTGCGGCCAGCAGGCGGGCGGCGACACAATGGTCCCATTCCTGGATGAAGCCGGTGATCACCAGGGTTCGTCCGTCCGCAGTCACACTGACCTCGGCCGCCTGCACCGATGGCAGGGACATCCAGCCAGCAAGGGCCGCGACGATCAGATATGGGACGATGGAGCGAATCGACATAAGGCGCACCTCATCTTGGAAGAGGTGTGCACAAACCGGCCGGAGTTCAATTCCTATTGCAAATTAATATCAATAACGCGGGGGCTTGCGTGATGGCTTATCGCGATGAGGCAGGTTGCCTGAATTAGCCATCGCCAGCTTTGTCCACCGTCCTGCGCTTTTGTGGGTTTCGACGGATCACGGCGCGGCCCTTTCGGGGGTTGTCCCTTCCGGTGACGTCCCAGTAGGACAGCGGAGCGTGGTCGGTGGCGATGCCAAGAACGGCCTCGAAGGAGACATGGCGATAAAAGCGTCGGTTGTAGCGGAAGGCGAACTCGTTGAGGTATGTGTCGATGTGCTCGGGGCGGAACCCATGATAGGTGCCGAGGCCCCAGCGCTTCAGAAGGGCGAACACCCGATGAATCCACTTGAGCGGAATATGGGCCGCCATGTTGCCGACGACACGGGGATCGTGGCGGTAACCGTCCACCCCCGGATAGGAGGCGTGGCCGTCTGTCACCAGGGTCGAACCGGGGGCGATGTTGGCTCGGATGAAGCTGTGGATGTGGACGGCTTCGTTGCTCGAAATAACCGCGAGGCGGCAGCGCCCCGACAGGGTGTCGAGGTATTTTGCGCCAAATGCCTTTGGTTTCTGCGCTTTTCCTGTGGTTCGGTCACGCACTTCGACAGCACCGATCACTATGATCTTGCCGGTTTTGAGCGGGGTGTCGGGATCGTCATTGGCACGGAACGGCATCTCGGTTTGATCGACCTCAACCACACCTTCCAGCAGATCGCGATTGGGATTGACCATCGCGCGCCGCAGCTTTTGCTCCAGCAGCCAAGCCGAACTGTAGGCGATGCCCATTTGCCCGGCCAGTTGCCGCGCCGACATTCCGTTCGAATGCGTGGCCATCAAGTGCGCAGCCCAGAACCAGACCCGCAGCGGCAGTTTGGTCCGGTGCATGATCGTGCCAGCGGTGGCCGACGTTTGGCGCCCACAGCCTCTACACTCATAGGTGTAGGCGCGACTCTTCAGAAGATCGCCGCTACGACCGCCGCATTTCGGGCAGGAAAAACCATCCGGCCAGCGCCGGTCCAGCAGCAGCCGGATGCAGGCGTCCTCGTCCGGGAACCATGCCTGAAACTCAAGGAACGACAATTGCCTCACCATAGAGGCGAACGCTACCGCCCCGACGCAGCCATTTCAAGCGGCACCTGCCTCATCGCGATAAGCCATCTTGCGTGACCGCTGGGGGGGGATTCGAAACGAAGCGCTCCGATGCCGGATATCGGACGATCCGCAGTCATTCGCCCCATCCAGCCCCAACGACGGCGTGCTTGGAAACGACCGTCCGGCGGTAGCCGGCGGGCGGTACGCCGAACTGCCGAGTGAAGGCAGTGGTGAAGGTGCTGACCTGGGAATAGCCGAGACGCCAGGCGATTTCCTTGACCGGTAAGCGGCCCTCGCGCAGCAGGTCGGCGGCCTGGGCCAGCTTCTGCCGCAGGACCCACTCGACCACTGTCAGGCCGGTGACGGTGCGAAAGATTTCGGCCAGCCGCCGCTGCGGCAACCCGACCCCGCGCGCCAAAACCTCTAGGGTGGGCGGATGGGCAAGGTCGGCCAGCAGCAGGTCGCAGACGGCCGCCACCGTGGACCGCTCGGCACCGACAGTCGGCCGACGTGGCTGAAGCCGGTCATCCAGATCGTCAAGAACCCCGGCCACCACCTCGAACAGCTTGCCCTGCCGGTACAGGTTGCCCAGATCGCCGGTATAGGGACAAGTGTTGAGCTGGTGGCCAAGGCGCCGCATCGCCGCCGACATTTTCGGCGACGCCACGAAGTTGTCGCCATGGCCGTCGATGAAACGCTCAATAACCGTCGGAACCCGCATGCCGGCCAGCATCGAGCGCAGGCGGTCCACGGCGATCATCGGCGCGACCACGTTGCTGGCTTCGTTCGGATTCTGCTCGATGACGCATTGATCGCCGACCCGCCCATGCAGGAAGAGGCCGTAGCCTTCCGGCGTCTCGGTCAATGCCTCGTCCCCATGAAGGCCGATCCTGACTCGCCCGGCCTGGGGCAGCCGCAGCAGCAGGAACGGGCGCTCCGACGCCACCGTTCCCGTGATCCGCACCTGCCGGTCGAAGTGCACACTCGCCTGGAACAGGCCGCAATCCTCGTCCAGGGGCTGGAAGGAGACCTGATGAGTTCCGAACTCCCGGGGGAGCGCCAGTGACGGGGCCACGTCGCCGGAACAGAAGCCGTTGGGCAACGACCATGTCGAGGTGAAGGGGAGGAACGGCGGTGGCGCAGCCACGGATGACGGTGGGGTGAATACCCCACCATCCCGTCCATCTTCGTCTGGAAACTCCCGCCGCACGCTCACTCGCTTCTCCTCCGTCGGCGGCAAAGGCGCAAGCGATCATAAATCCCGCGCAGATCTCCCAAAATCACCAAGCTTTAACCGCGGCACAGGATACGGCCACTATCCGCCCATGTCATGTTTTTAGCGGATCGGGGATATGCAGAACGACGTTCAGCGTCACAGTGTCTGTGCCGGGTTGGAGATCAAGGTGGCGGGACGGGGCCTGGACATGGCCTTTCCCCGCGCGGTGATTCACCTCCAATCCATCCCGGAGGGACTCGAGACGGACGGCGGTTCCGACGCGGCCATCCTGGTGCATCTATCCCCGAGCCGTCTGCGCATGCTGCTGGGCAATGCGCCGATTTCGGAGTCCCTGCTGTCGGGTGATGCCACCGAATTCGCCATCGACAACCCGACGCTGGTTCGGCACATCGCCCTGGAAATCCTGCGTTCGGATTACCGGGACGACTGCCTGAGGATTTTTCTGAAAGGAAAGGTGGTCGAGCTTCTTGTTGCGCTGCTGGCACAGCCGGAAGACGGACGGGAACGCACCGCCGCCATGGTGGCCAGGGACATCCTGCTGCGCGATCCGCTCAACCCGCCGACCATGGGGGAACTGTCCCGTCTGGTCGGCGCGTCGCAACGCAGGCTCAGCACCGATTTTCAACGCGCCTTCGGCCTTACCGTCACCGAATGGCTTGCCGATTGGCGGCTGTGCCGGGGGCGAGAGCTGATCGCGGAAAGCGCCCTGCCCATCGCCGAAGTCTCGGCATCCCTGGGTTATGCCCATCTGTCCACCTTCACCGCGGCCTTCGCCAAGAAGTTCGGCGCGCCGCCGACCCGTTTCCGCTCGCACAAGGCTTCGGAATGACCGCCATGACCAAGACCAAGCCGGTAAGACGCCGTTCCAACCTCGGTCTGATGGCCCTGGAACCGCGCTGGATGTTCGACGGCGCCGCCGTCGTCGATGCCGCCCACGCCGCAGCCGACGCGCCGGAATGGCTGGCCGACTGGCGACTGACGCGCGGCCACGATCTGGTGATGGAGGGGGCGGCATCGATGGCCGAGATCGCGGCCTCTCTCGGCTACGCCCACCTATCCACCTTCACCGCCGCCTTCACCAAGCGGTTCGGCGTTCCCCCGCCCCGCCTGGCTGGGCAACGGGGGCAAGAACGAGAGGGCCGCATCCACCGCGTCGCAAGCCCCTGGGTAAGTGACGGGAAAACCGGGAAAACCCGTTGCTCTCTGTAAAATATAAAACATTGGAGGGTAAGGTGATGGATAAAACTACAGGTCCTGATGAAATAGAATTTTACGTCGGCCAGATTATGCCGTGGCCTGGACCCATCGGAACAATTCCTGAGGGATGGATGCTGTGTGCAGGGCAGGTTCTTACCGTCGCACAATACGAGATGCTTGCCAGCGTCATTGGCATTAGCTACGGCGCCGGTGGCTCACAGGGACAATTCCAACTGCCCAATCTGGCCACGCGGATTCCGATCGGACAGCGCCCCTCATCTTCCTCGGGAGTGCCGGGGCTGGCATTGGGAGCCACGGGCGGGCAATCCGGTGGGAGCTTCACGCTGCCCGTGCATTCGCACGCCATCAGCTACCCCTTGACGCCGAACATTACGGCCACCTCGGCCCAGGCGACCATCGCCAGCCCAACCTCAGGAACGCCGGTCATGCTGGCCACCCCGGTCGCGGTTGACTCTGACGGCATACCTCTGAGTTTCGACATCTATGCGTCGCCGAGCGATGCTCCACCGGACATCTTGCTGTCATCGGGCGACGTCCCCATCGGCATCACCATCGAAGCCGCCGGCAATGCGGGAAGCACGGTCACGCTCCCGACCCAGGGACCTTATATCGCCCTCAATTACATCATCTGCTTCAACGGTCGATATCCGCAGTTTTCGTCCACCGAGGGGGAGGCCTGATCATGGAACAGTCCTATTTCACCGGCACCATCCTACCCTGGGCTGCCACCAGGGCTCCGCTGAACTGGCTGCCATGCGCCGGCCAGTCGCTGCAGATATCGGATTACCAGGCGCTGTACAACCTGATCGGCACCAAATATGGCGGCGATGGCAAGACCACTTTTTGCTTGCCCAATCTACAGGGTGTGGCGGCGGCGCAATGCAGTCAGGCCGGTTCAGGTTTGCTGCCTCTGGGGCATACCGTCAATGGCGGGGGGACTGTCAGCGTGTTGAACACGCATTTGCCCTGCCACGAGCACATTGTCGATGGGGGTGGGTCGACCGTCGTTCCCGATTGCGGCATCGCTGTGTATCTCGATGTCGAGGCCAGCTCCGCGAGCCCGGTTCCCGCTGGCTTTCTGGGGATCCCCGTGGTCAAGGGCGCCGGAAATGATCTGTATCCATCCCTGTTCTTTCCGATCGAGCACGAAACCCCGGATCAGGTCGCTTTGGGTGGCGTCAGCTTGACCGGCAGCGTCACCCTGGATGGCAGCGGAGGCAATTCGAGCCTGAACGTGATGCCGCCTTATCAGGTGACCAACTTCATCATCTGCGTTCTGGGCGTCTATCCCAACTCCGATGGCCCTCCTCTATTGACCGCCCCCCCCGGCAGCATCGTCGGCTGGGCGGCTTCCCGGGTGATTCCCTCTGGCTGGCAGATCTGCAACGGCGGAACGATGCCGATTAATAGTACCAATACCGCGCTGTTCCGCGTCCTCGGCACCACCTATGGCGGAGATGGCTCGACGAATTTCGGTCTGCCGAATGCCGTCGGAAGGGTCATCGCCGGAGCCGGCAACCCTCAGACGACCGGCCCCTTCAATCTGGGTACCGCCCAGGGCATGGCCAGCCAGATTCTGACCATGGATCAGATGCCTTCTCACACACATGCCGTGCAGTCCAATCTGCAAGTCACAATCAGCGGATCTTCGTCCAACGCAACGTCGCAGCCACCAGCGGCAGGGCGCGTTCTGGCCACGGTTCCGCGTGTCACGGATTCCGGCGGCAACATGTGCACGGGCCTTGCCTATACTGCGCCGGTATTCCGGTCGCAGATGGCTGCGGTTGGCACGGTCTGGGTGGAGGCGCAGGGGACACCGGAGGTTGGGGGGAATTACAGTCCTGCCAACGGCCAGCAACCGATCTCGACCATGTCGCCGTGTCTGGGCATCAACTACATCATGTATGTCGCGCCCCCTTCATCCGATCCATCGGCCAGCCTTAAAGCTTAACCCCGGCCGCATGTGATCGGCCGGACCGCTTTGAACCGGGAGTACAAATCGCCATGGGACGCCACCACCGCCCCCATCAACGCACCAAGCGGCCAATCGGCATCATGGCCTTGGAGCCGCGCATCATGTTCGATGGTGCGGCGATGGTGGATGCCGCCCATGCCGCAGCCGACGCGGCTGCCAAGGCGCTGATCCCCGCCGTCGGGTTTCCGGTGGTGGTGCGCGAGGCCGATCCGTCGAAGGATGGCGGCAGGAAGGAAGTGGCGTTCGTCGATACCAGTGTTGACGACTACCAGATGCTGGAGGCCGGCATCCGCGACGGAATCGCCATCGTCGAGATCGACGGCGGCCAAAGCGGGCTGGCACAGATGGCGGTGTGGGCGCAGGCCAACCAGGGCTACGACGCCATCCACGTCCTGGCCCATGGCGCCGAAGCCGTTCAGGTCGTCGGAACCGACCAACTGAGCATCCCGGCGCTCGGCTCCGATGTGACCCAGGCCGAACTGGCCGAGATCGGCCATGCCCTGAAGGCCGGCGGCGATCTGCTGCTGTATGGCTGCGAGGTCGGGTCAGGCACGGCGGGCCAGACATTGCTGTCGGGCATTGCCCAGGCGACCGGGGCGGATGTCGCCGCGTCGACCGATGTTACCGGCATCGACGGTAATTGGGATCTGGAGCGTGTCTCCGGCACCATCGACGTGGCGGGCGCCCTGGCCGGGCCGGTCACGGACACCTGGGCGCACGACTTGGCCTATCCCATCAGCATTGGCGGTGCCGACAGTACCTACTCCGACCAAAGCCTCAATTCCACAGTCGATTCCAACGGGAATCTTTATGTCGTCGGTACCTTTTTCGGTACCGCCGATTTCGATCCGTCCACCACCGGGACAGCAAATCTGACCAGCGCAGGAAAAGATGACATCTATCTTGTCAAATATGACAAGAACGGAAACTACCTGTGGGCGAATAAATTTGGCAGTGCCGTGACGGATACTTGTATTGGGGTGGCCGTCGATGCCGACAACAACGTCTATATTTCCGGCTTTATGACTGGCGGCACGGTCGATTTTAACCCCGGCGCCGGAGTGGCGAATCTTGCCTGCGGAAGCGCTACCAATGAGCACGGCTATTTGGCGAAGTACGATGCGAACGGAAATTATATCTGGGCGAAGCTGGTGGGCGACACGTCTGCCGCCGGACGATCATCCACAACGCGAGTGACCCTTGATTCGTCCGGGGGGGTGATCGTCTCCGGGGCGTTCTACGGTACGGTCGATTTCGATCCTGGTGTCGGCGTTGCGACCCTCTCTACCAGTGCGACCAACCAATGCGACGCCTACGTCGCCAAATACAATGCCGCGGACGGAAGCTATGTCTGGGCCAAGCGATTCGGCGGCACCAACATCGATAATTGTCAGGCACTGACCGTGGACGCGTCTGGAAACGTCTATGCCGGCATATCGTTCATGAGCGCCAGCGTTGATGCCGATCCGGGGGCGGGAACCGCCATCATTACCGGGACGGGCACCGACTATAATGTTGCAATTATCAAGCTCGATTCGGGCGGGAATTACGTTTGGGCCAAGAGCTGGGGCGGCACGGGCACGGAGACCATGTACGGCATCACTGTCGATGGGTCCAACAATGTCTATGCCACCGGCTCCTTCCAGAGCACCGTGGATTTCGATCCTGGGGCGGGCACGACCAGTAAGACCGTTGTCGGCGGCAGCGACATCTACGTGTCCAAGTTCGACAGCAGCGGAAACTTCGCGTGGGTCGCCACCGCCGGAGCGACCGGAAGCGACCAGGGCCGCGCTGTTGTGGTGGATGGGTCCGGTAACCTGTACCTCGGCGGCTATTTCAATGGGGCGACGCTGTCGGCTGGGGCTCTTTCCCTCACCGGCCTGGGGGGAGACGATATCCTGGTGGCGAAGCTCACCAGTTCCGGCGACTGGTCCTGGCTCAAGAGTGCGGGTGGAACCTTGGCAGATCGATGCTTCGCCCTGACGATGAATGGGTCGAACCTGTTCCTGACGGGGCAGTACTTCGGAACGGCGGATCTGGATCCCGGCACGGGCACCGCGTCCATGATCGCCAAAGGCAAGGGTGACGCCTTCGCCCTCGTCCTGGACAGCTCGGGGAATCTTGCCACCAGTATCGGCGTGACGGCGGCGGCACCGACCTTCACCTCGGGAACGACGGCGACGTTCGCCGAGAACGGCACCGGCACGGCCTATGCGGCGGTGGCGACGGCCAGTGCCGGGGGTGGGGCGGTCACTTACACCGTGGGAGGAACGGACGCGGCTCGCTTCAGCGTCAACGCCTCCAGCGGGGCGGTAACGTTCACCGCCTCACCGGATTACGAGATTCCTGCCGATGTCGGCGCCAACAACGTCTACGACGTCACCATCACCGCCACCGACAGCAACGGATCGAAGGCCCAGAACGTCGCCATCACCGTCACCGATGTGGTCGAGGCGCCCAGCAATACCGCTCCGGTTCTCGATGCCGCCAAATCTCCTGCCCTGACTCCGGAAGCCAAGACCGATACCGCAGTTCCGACCGGAGTGATTGGCACGCTGGTGTCGCAATTGATCGACCGCAGTGGTGCGCTGTCGAATTTCTCGGACACCCAGGCGGGCGACCCGGTCGGCATCGCCCTGACTGGTGTCGACACCACGACGGTTGCCGGCGGCTCCTGGTATTACACCACCGACGGCGGCACCTGGAATGTGGTTGGAAGCGTGTCCGCCACCAGCGCCTTGCTGCTGAAGGCCGACGCCAATACCCGGCTGTATTTCGTCAACAACGGCACCTATACCGGCACCATGGCGACGGCGGTCACCTTCCGCGCCTGGGACCAGAGTACCGGCGTGGCCGGAACCAAGGTCAGCACGTCTACCAACGGCGGCACCTCTGCCTTTTCTTCGAATTCTGACACCGCCAGCCTGACCATCAACCCCACCAATATCGCCCCCACCTTCGCCGGTGCGGGTGCTGCGACCACCACCGCCACCGTCACCGCCGGGTCAAGCGACAACGTTCTCACCAGTCTGCTGACGGTCAGCGACAGCGATACCGGTCAGGTGGAGGCCTGGAGCCAGTACACCGCGCCCAGCCACGGCACCCTCAGTTTCGGCTCGGACGGCCTGACGGCGGCTTCCGGCGGCACCGGTCTGTCGCCCGCGGCGGGGATCAAGTACACGCCCAACGCCGGTTATGCCGGCACCGACACCTTTACCGTCACGGTCAGCGACGGGCAAAGCACCATCACCAAGACCATCGTGGTGACGGTGACGCCGGCCGCGCCCAACGCACCGACGCTGG
>CAJANL010000005.1 GCA_903941105.1 uncultured Rhodospirillaceae bacterium | reverse complement strand
GTCATGCCGGCTCGCATCCTCCTATCCGCGCTGCAGGCCCCGGTTGGAGTGGTGCAGACTGTGCGGATATTGTGTTGTGGGTTGTTGAGGTGGGGGCCCGTCTCCTTCTCTGTTACGGACTAATTATGCCGCTTCTTTGATCGGGAAGTCAAGCCGTCGAAATGGGAAGGGGGGGCATCCCATTTTGGATGGCCCCCCTTCGTCGCGAAAAACCCTCAATCCACCAATTCGGCGATCTTCTCGTCCTTGCCGCTGCCCTCGGTGATGTCGAAGGTCAGCTTGTTGTCGGCGTCGACGCCGACCTTGACGAGGCCCCCCTTGGCCAGGCGGCCGAACAGCAGCTCCTCGGCCAGCGGCTTCTTGATGTGCTCCTGGATGGTGCGGGCCAGGGGGCGGGCGCCGAACGATCGGTCGTAGCCCCTCTTGGCCAGCCAGGCGCGCGCCGCCTCGGTCAGTTCGATCACCACGTCGCGGTCGCCCAGCTGGGTCTCCAGATGCATGACGAACTTGTCCACCACCTGGGCGACGATCTCCTCGCTCAGCCCGGCGAAGGCGATGGTGGCGTCGAGGCGGTTGCGGAACTCCGGGGTGAACATCCGGTTGATGGCGTCGGTGTCCTCGCCCACGCGCATCTCCCGCTCGAAGCCCATGGCCGGCTTGGCAAGATCGCTGGCCCCCGCATTGGTGGTCATGATCAGGATGACGTTGCGGAAGTCGACGTTCTTGCCGTTGTGGTCGGTCAGGCGGCCGTGGTCCATCACTTGGAGCAGGATGTTGAACAGGTCGGGATGCGCCTTCTCGATCTCGTCCAGCAGCAGCACGCAATGGGGATGCTGGTCGATGGCGTCGGTCAGCAGGCCACCCTGGTCGAAGCCGACATAGCCCGGCGGCGCGCCGATCAGCCGCGATACCGAATGGCGCTCCATGTACTCCGACATGTCGAAGCGGGTCAGCTCGATGCCCATGATCTTGGCGAGCTGGCGCGCCACCTCGGTCTTGCCGACGCCGGTGGGTCCCGAGACCAGGTAGCAGCCGATCGGCTTCTCCGGTTCGCGCAGGCCGGCGCGGGCCAGCTTGATGGCCGAGGCCAGCGCCTCGAGGGCGCGGTCCTGCCCGAACACCAGCGTCTTGAGGTCGCGCTCCAGGTTGCGCAGCGCTTCCATGTCGCTGGTGGACACGCTCTTGGGAGGAATGCGGGCGATCTTGGCGACCACCTCCTCGATGTCCTTCACGGTCACCGTCTTGCGCCGCTTGGATTCGGGCAGCAGCATGCGGGCCGCTCCCACCTCGTCGATGACGTCGATGGCCTTGTCGGGCAGCTTGCGGTCGGTGATGTACTTGGCCGACAGCTCGACCGCGGCGCGGATGGCCTCGGCCTGGTAGCGCACCCGGTGGTGGCTTTCGTAGTAGGGCTTGATGCCGTTGAGGATCTTGACCGAGTCCTCGACGGTGGGCTCGTTGATGTCGATCTTCTGGAAGCGCCGCACCAGGGCGCGGTCCTTCTCGAAATAGGTCCGGAACTCCTTGTAGGTGGTCGAGCCGATGCAGCGCAGCGCGCCCGAGGCGAGCGCCGGCTTCAGCAGGTTCGAGGCATCCATCGAGCCGCCCGAGGTGGCGCCGGCGCCGATCACCGTGTGGATTTCGTCGATGAACAGGATGGCGCCGTCGAAATTCTCCAGCTCGGTCACCACCGCCTTGAGGCGTTCCTCGAAGTCGCCGCGGTAGCGGGTGCCGGCCAGCAACGAGCCCATGTCCAGCGAGAAGATGGTGGCGGTCTTCAGCACGTCGGGAACCTCGCCCTTGACGATGCGGCGCGCCAGGCCCTCGGCGATGGCGGTCTTGCCGACGCCGGGGTCGCCCACATAGAGCGGGTTGTTCTTGGAGCGGCGGCACAGGATCTGGATAGTGCGCTCGCACTCCTCGTCGCGGCCGATCAACGGGTCGATCTTGCCCTGCAGGGCCTTCTTGTTGAGGTTGACACAGTAGGCGTTGAGCGCGTCCTGGCCCTTCTTCACCACTTTCTCCGGTGCGGCTTCGTCGTCGGCCCCGTGCACGGTCCGCTGTTGGCTGCGGCCGGGCGCCTTGGCGACGCCGTGGCTGATATAATTGACGGCATCCAGCCGGGTCATGTCCTGCAGCTGCAGGAAATAGACGGCGTGGCTCTCACGTTCCGAGAACAGGGCGACCACCACATTGGCGCCGGTCACCTCTTCGCGGCCCGACGACTGCACGTGGATGGCGGCTCGCTGCACCACCCGCTGAAAGCCGGCGGTGGGTTTGGGTTCGGCGGCGCGGGGGCTGACCAGGTCGGTCAGGTTGGTGTCGATGAACTCGGTCAGCTCGCGACGCAGGCGCTCCACGTCGACGGTGCAGGCGCGCAGGACGGCGGTGGCGTCCTGGTCCTCGGTGAGCGCCAAGAGCAGATGCTCCAACGTCGCGTATTCGTGGCGGCGTTCGGAAGCACAAGCCAGGGCTCGGTGAAGGCTCTGCTCCAAATTACGCGACAGCATAATGGCTTCCTTCCAGGGCTAATCCTTCTCGATGGTACACTGCAGCGGATGCTGGTTCTGGCGCGCCAGGTCCATGACCTGGGTCACCTTGGTCTCCGCCACCTCGTATGTGTACACGCCGCAGACACCGACCCCCCGAGTATGCACGTGCAACATGATGCGCGTGGCGTCCTCGCGGGACTTGTTGAAAAAACGCTCGAGCACGTGGACGACGAACTCCCTGGGGGTGGAGTCGTCGTTCAACATCAGCACCTTGTACATCGCCGGCTTCTTGGTCTTGGGGCGCGTCTTGATGACTACCCCGGTCTGTCCGCCGTCGTCGTTCTTCCTGTCGTCCCGATCGTCGCTCATTGCTTTGCATGCTCGGTGGTCGCCCTCGTTACACGCCTATGATATTGGGTCTTTGGGGGCGGGGAAAAGGCCCCTCGTGGTTTGGCGTGTCGATGGCGCTAATGGGATGTCCCCTCAGCCAAAACGGAG
>CAJANL010000004.1 GCA_903941105.1 uncultured Rhodospirillaceae bacterium | reverse complement strand
TCGGCCCGCTCGGCGCCCGAGCGCAGCACCGAATCGATATGGGCGGGATCGGCCATCAGGCGCTTCATCTCGGAATTGATGGGACCCAGCACGGCAACCGCCAGATCCACCAGATCCTTCTTGAAGTCCGAGAATTGCTTGCCGGCGAACTGGGTCACCACCTCGGTCTTTTCCTTGTCCGACAGGGCGGCGAAGATACCCAGCAGGTTGGCGGCCTCGGGGCGGCCTTCCAGCCCGTCCAGGGTGGCGGGCAACGGCTCCAGGTCGGTCTTGGCCTTGCGGATCTTCAGCGCGATGGTGTCCGCGTCGTCGGTCATGGCGATGCGCGAATAGTCGGACTCGTCCGACTTGCTCATCTTCCTGGTGCCGTCGCGCAGGCTCATCACCCGGGTGGCGGCGCCGAAGATCAGCGGCTCGGGCTGGGGGAAGAAGTCGACGCCGTAGTCCACGTTGAACTTCTGCGCCGTGTCGCGCGCCAGCTCGAGGTGCTGCTTCTGGTCCTCGCCCACCGGCACATGGGTGGCCTTGTAGGCCAGGATGTCGGCGCTCATCAGGTTGGGATAGGCGTAGAGGCCGACCGAGGCGTTCTCCTTGTGCTTGCCCGCCTTCTCCTTGAACTGGGTCATGCGGTTCAGCCAGCCCATGCGGGCGACGCAATTGAAGATCCAGGCCAGCTGGGCATGCGCCGCCACGGTGGACTGGTTGAAGATGATGTGCTTCGAAGCGTCCACCCCGGAGGCGACCATGCCGGCCGCCACTTCGCGGGTGTTCTTCACCAGCTCCTTGGGGTCCTGCCAGACGGTGATGGCGTGCATGTCGACGATGCAGAACAGGCACTCGTACTCGTCCTGAAGCCGCACCCAGTTGCGGATGGCGCCCAGGTAGTTGCCGAGATGAAGATTGCCGGTCGGCTGCACGCCGGAAAAGATGCGCTTCATGGCTGGCGGGACTCCCTGGGAACCGAAGGCCCCCTGTATAGCGCCTCGGGCGGCCGGGTCAACTGCCGAAGGAGAGGCGGCGAGCCGCCGCCGACGCTTCGTAGTCGGCGCGGAAGGCCAGCCCGGCGGCGGCGGCCTCGTCCAGCAGCACCACCGCCTCGGGATGCAACTGCAGCGCCGAGGCGGGAACCCGGGCGGTGACCGGCCCCTCCACCATCCTGGCCACCATCTCGGCCTTGGCGCCGCCGGTGGCCAGCAGCATCACCCGCCGCGCCGCCAGGATGGTTCCCACCCCCATGGTGACCGCCGTGCGCGGCACCTCGCCGGGCGGCGGGAAGTGGGGCCGGTTGGTGACGCGGGTGGCGGCGCTCAGCGCCGCCGGATGGGTGCGGCCGGCCAGGCTGCAGCCCGGCTCGTTGAAGCCGACATGGCCGTTGACCCCCAGCCCGAGGATCTGCAGGTCGAGGCCACCGGCGGCGGCGATGGCGGCCTCGTAAGCGGCGCAATAGGCGGGCAGGTCGTCCTCGACGCTGCCGTCCAGCAGGTGCACCCGCTGGGGTGCCAGGTTGACGCGCTCGATCAGGTGGCGCCGCAGGGTGTCGGCGCAGCTGGAGGGATGCTCGCCGGTGATCTCGCGGTACTCGTCAAGGCCGAACACGGTGGCCTGCGCGAAATTGAGCTGACGCTCGACAAGTTCGGCGTAGAGGCGCAGCGGCGTCGCCCCGGCGGCCAGCCCCAGCACCGCAGCCGGCCGGGCGGCCAGCAGTTGCTCGACCAGGTCGGCGGCGCGGCGCGCCAGGGCCTCGGCGTCGGCGTCGATGAAAACCAGCATGGCGGGACCTCGTTCGAGCGGCGGAGGGTCCATCCTAGCAGGCCGGGCCGGGCTCGACGACTGGCAGGGTAGCCTGATGCGAATGGGGGATGGTGGACCCAACCGGGCGCACGACATGGTTATCAGGATTAGCCGGAAAACGCAGCCGGACAACGCAGGAGATCGCCATGGCGATGCGACTGAGGAGCCCCGCCTTCGAGGATGGCTCGACCATCCCCCGCAAATACACCCGCGACGGCGAGAACCGCTCGCCGCCGCTGGAATGGTCGGGCGCGCCGCCGGGAACCCGTAGCTTCCTGGTGGTGATGGAGGACCCCGACGCCCCCAGCGGCATGTTCCGCCACTGGGCGGTCTACAACGTGCCGCCGGGCGATTCGGCGTTGCCCGAGGGGGCGCCGGTGGAGGCGCTGGGCATCAACGATTTCGGCCGGCGCGCCTATGACGGGCCGGAGCCGCCCAAGGGGCACGGGCCGCACCGTTACCACACCCGCGAGGTCAAGCAACGTGTTGCGAGGAGTGTAGGCGGGGTCCAATGCCGCGCCAAGGTTCAGGTCGCAGGCGCGCTTGAAGGGGCGGCGAAGATAAGTCATGGCGGCACTCCGTGGTTTGAGTGCTCCGACATCATTGTCGAAGCCCACGGGATATGTCCTCGTCACAATCTGGCCAGTGGGCATGGAACGTATGTCCATGACGCAAATCGGTCAGGCGGGAAAGCACCCCATATACAGAGATTGGCCGCAATACGGCATGAGACAGACGGGACGGTTTCTTAGGGAAACCGTCCCGTCTGTCTCATGCCGTTGCCGTCGAGGTGACCACATGCTCGAAAAAATGGGCAAGCGTTCCGGGGATGGACTTCCCTTGGCCATCCGCACTCAAAATCTTCGATAGTTGCGGGGCACACATCGACGGCGTCAGGTGTGAATAATGGCGTTCAAGCATTGCAATAGATGTTCCCATTTGTCGCGCAAGAATATGCAGATTAATACCCGCACGTATCGCAATTGTTGCGTAGGTGTGGCGCAATGAATAAAGTGTGCGCCTCCGCCCTTGACTGTCGTGAAGCAACTGCAAGTCTTGGTGCCCAAGGCACCGTTCAAAAGCCCCATGCAAATCCTTGGGAAACTCGCCGTTCGGCAAGGCGAAGATT
>CAJANL010000003.1 GCA_903941105.1 uncultured Rhodospirillaceae bacterium | reverse complement strand
CTGTCCCTGGGGTCGCCCCCGCCGGACGTTATCCGGCACCGTGTTTCCGTGGAGCCCGGACTTTCCTCCCCCCGGTTACCCGAAGGGCGGCCGTCCGGCCGCCTGGCGCGGTCGCTAATCTAGGGCATCGTCGGCTCACGTCAAGCGGCAGACGGCAGCAAAGGCGAGACCCGAATTGGGTGTCTGCCTTTACTGTCCGTCATCTTGTTGCCATCGGGCGGAGACCCGATGTTATTCCCGCTTGTCCAGGGGACGTATCACTTCGGCATGTTGAGATAGCCGAACGCTTCACCCGAAACCTTGACCACCAGCTCGGACAGCTTCTTGGCTTCGTCCATATAGTCATCATAGGCCTGACGGGCCAGCTTGAGCTGCAGTTCCACCGCATCCTGGGGCGACTGGCACTGGCGCAGTTCCTCGGCAGCGCTGAGATTGTGGCGCATCGAGCTCTGGGCAAAGGAGATGATCTGGCTGTTGACCTGGGTCCAGCCTTCCATCATGCGGGCGGTCATTTGCATCAGGTCGCGCTCGGCGCCGTTGGCCTTGCCTTCGGTCGTTCCGGCAATCGCCTTCAACTCGCTTCTTCTCTCACTCATGGGGGGGCTCCTTCCCGTGGATGGCAATAAAAGGACCAGCGCGCTCAAAGTACCGAATTCGGGCGGCCCCGACGCCTGAGCAAGCGCCCTAGGTCCTAGGGATACCTGGGACCGGCCCCCCTGCTATTCGGCCATGCACCGTTCGGCCAGGGCCACCAGGTCGTCGTAGCCCCATGCACCGCGATCATTGACCACGTGGGCCAGGTCCTGTGGCAGGGCATCGAGCCCGAGACGGGCGCCCGCCATGGCCCCGGCCATGGCGGCGGTAGTGTCGACATCGCCGCCGGGGTCGATGGCGATGTCGATGCATTCCAGGTAGTCGTCGGGCGTGCGCAGGAAGGCGTAAAGCGCCCACAGCACGCTACCGACCACGAAGGCCGAGATGCCGCCGTGCCACTGGCTGTCGACGCCGGGCGGCAGACCGTCGACCGCCACCAGTCGGGCGGCCCGCGCCGGCGGCAGCTCCAGGCAGCCCTCCAACCGCCGCAGTGCCGAGGCGAAGGATGGCTCCACCGCGCCGGTCCAATCGCACAGCCGGCCGAGGAATGCCGCCGGCTCGATGCGGCCGTCGGCGGCGGCAGCCAGGGCGATGGCGCCGGCCATTGCCACCGCCCCCGCCTGGCAGCGCGGATCGGCATGGGTAATGCGGCTTTGCTGGCAGACGATGTGGACCATGGCGGCCGCGTCGCCGCGACAGAGCAGCCCGATGGGGGCTGCCCGCATGGCGCTGCCGTTACCGGCCGCCGGCGCCGGAGTTCCCGCCTGATCCCAGGGAACGCCGCTCAACAGCCGCAGCGCCGCGGCTTCGGTGGTGCGACCGCGTCCGACGATGCGATCCTCGGCGAACATCCGGGCGATGCGGCCGGCATAGTCGGCGGGGTCGAAACCGCCGCGATCCCGCCAGGACAGTATCGCCTCGCGGGCCATCTGCGATCCGTCGGAATACTGACCGAAGGCGAAGCCCGGGGCGCCGTGACCGGGGATACGGCCACTCCGCAGCACCTCGCGGCTCCAGGCGGCGCATTCCGGCGGCCCTTCGCCCTCCACCGGGAAGCCGATCGCGTCGCCCAGGCATTGGCCGATCAGGCATCCGGCGAGGCGACGGCGGGCGCGGGCCATGCTGGTGTCTCCTTCTGGCTTTCCCGAGGCGGCCCGAATTCCGCCACCAGCGGGGCGTGGTAGCTCTCCGGTGTGGAATAGATGGTGGCCGGCGACATCAGTTCATCGCCCAGTGTCTCGTTATGCACCTCGGATGCCAGGTACCAGCCGAGCAACGCCCGCGATACCAGGATGTGATCGAGCATGATGCGCCGGCCGTGGTGGATTACCGAATAGCGCAGCGTGTCCGGCAGCGAGCGCTCCAGCGGCACCAGGACGCGGGCGGCAAGATGACCGTTGCCGGTGTCCTCCTCGTCGCCGCGGATGGTACGCACCGGCGTCTCGCGGTCCTCCGCGTTGAAGTCGCCGCATACCGCGATCAGGGCGCCCGGGTCCTCGTCGAAGATGCGCTCCACCAGCAGGCGCGCCTCCAGCGCCTGGCCAGCCCGCTTGACGGCGGCAAGGAAGAAGCCCTCGGCCCAGCCCGCCACCGATTTCCAGCGGCCATGCGCCTCCTTCTGCCCCGACAGCCAGGCGGCGCGCGGCGCCCGCAGGTGGAGGTTGACCACATGCAGGCGGTGGTTGCCGGGCAACTGCAGCACGGCGTGGAGCACCGGCCGGTCCCACTCCACCGGCTGGGGCGCCGGGGCGGGCGGCACGGCGGTGACCGGGGCGTAGGAGGGCGGCGGCACCAGATCGTGCCACAGCTGGCGGTGCGAGATCACCGGCAGGCGCGACAAAATCACCAGATTGTGGCGGTCGGCGGGACGCTGGCCGCCACGATTCATGCCGACGACCCGGTGGCAGTGCTCGTACTCGGTACCGGCCAGCAGCCGGTCGAGCGCCGCGAACTCACGGGGGCCGCCCGGACTTTCGGGATGGGCGTTGACCTCCTGCAGGCAGACCACATCGGCGCGCAGTCGCTGGAACTGCGGCCGCAGCACGGCGATCCGGTCGGCGAAGTCGGTTCCCGCCTGCGGCCGGTCGTCGAGATTTTCCAGATTGAATGTGGCGATCCGCAGTCTTGTCACGCCTTCCGGCCCTCCTCGGGCTGAAGAGGATGTGGCGCCAGCACCAGCCGGCACCGCGCCTTTCATCAGCATAACAACCGAAGGCGTGTTCCGATACCCCCGGGCGGCTTGTGCCGGCCGGTCCCTCGGTATAGTCTCCATAAGGGGCGGAAAAGCGGCGAGGGTCCTCCATGGCAGTGGTGGCGTGGGACGACGCGATGGGCGTGGGGAGCAGCGTGCTCGATTCCGACCACCGCATCCTCATCGATTTGCTGAACCAGCTGCACGACGCCACCGAAACCGGACAGAGCCGCGAGGTGGTCGGCAGTGTGCTTGGGGTTCTGGCGGAATATGTCGAGCACCACTTCCGCCGCGAGGAGGTCATGATGGCCGCCGTCGGAGTCCCCGACATCGAAGCGCACCGGCGGCAGCATCACGCTCTGGAGGCCCGGGTCGCCGCGTTGCGCGACCGCTACCAGGCCGGAGAGCGGGGGGCTTTGGATGAAGATGTCGTGATGCTGCTCAAGAGATGGTTGACCGAACACATCATGGTCTTGGATAAGTCGTACAGGCCCTGGATGGAGAAGGCCGGCCCCCAGGCCGGAACGGGGAAAAGGGGGACGATCGCGGTACCATGACCATCGAACGCAAACTGTTCTCAGCCGAGGTCGCGTGGCTCAAGCAGCAGCAGCAGCAGCGCCAGAAAGGCGACGCGACCGCTGGCCTGGGCGGCAGCGCCTCGAATTCCGAGGTGCTGCGCGCCATCGAAGGCTTGCACAACGATATCAAGAACCTCGAACATCTGGTCAAGGGCGAGGAGGCGCCGCCGCCGGCCGAGGACGACATCGTCGGCCAGAAGCGGGCCGAGGTCAACATGCTCAAGACCGAGCTGCGGGCGCTCGCCGTCTGCATCGAGCAGACCAAGGTCGAGATCGCCGCCCTGCGTCCCAGGGAGACCGAGGATGACCGGCTGATCGCGGTCAGCTTCGAGCTCGACGCCATCGTCAGTTCCACCGAGCGCGCCACCCAGCAGATCCTGGAGGCCGCCGAAAAGGTCGAAAGCCTGGCCCGCGAGATCCAGTCGCACGGCACCGATGCCTATATCAGCCGCGTGGTCGAGGATATCAGCGAGACCATCATCAACATCTTCGAGGCATGCAACTTCCAGGACATCACCGGTCAGCGCATCACCAAGGTGGTCAAGACCCTCAAATACGTCGAGGCGCGCGTCAACGCCATGATCGAAATCTGGGGTTCGGAAAATATTGCCGAAGCCATGCCGGTCCTCTCCGATGATCACCACGACGAGGACGCCAAGTTGCTCAACGGCCCGCAGCTGGAAAGCAAGGCCATCAGCCAGGACGAGATCGACAAGCTGTTCGGGTGAATCGTGTTTACCCCCCGGCGGGGCATCGGCGTCAACTCAGGCGGAACACCGCATCATTCCGGCCTCATCCTGAATTGGTCACGGCCGTGCGCCCCCCCCCCGCCCTGCAAGGCGCACCAAGAGGCGCGCCGGAATGCATGACGCTGCTGATACGGATATTCAAAGTGAAAGCGCGCTAAACTATCGATCAAGGTGACTTGTATCCGGCCCGCCACCAAGGTAGCTTTGATTACGGCATTCGTAATGAAGGTTTGTGATCCATGGCGGCGCGTGCGATCGAGATATTGCTGGTGGAAGACAGCCTCGGGGATGCGCGCCTGGTGATGGAGGCCATGACCGGGGCCAGGCTGAACAACCGCCTGCATCACGTCATGAATGGTGTCGAGGCCCTGGCCTTCATGCGCCAGGAGGGCGCCTACTCCACCCAGCCACGCCCCGATATCGTGCTGCTCGACCTCAACATGCCGCGCATGGACGGTCGTGCCGTGCTGACCCAAGTCCGCGCCGATCCCAAGCTGAAGGCGATTCCGGTGATCGCGCTCACCACCTCGTCGGCCCGCGAAGACGTGGAATTCTGCTACGGCGCCGGGGCCAACGCCTTCATCTCCAAGCCGGTGGATTTCGACGCCTTCCTCAACGTCATCCACCAGTTCGAAAATTTCTGGCTATCGGTGGTGACGCTGCCGTAAGGCGGGTTTCATCCATCGGTCCCGGCGCGGCCCCTCGCCCCGCCCCTTCCTTGTCACAACATTGCCGCCAGTGCCCGCCCTCCGTCGCGGCTAGGGTGCCCTCACGCCGATACCTGCGTGAGGAAAGCGATGCCAATAGAGTCGAACCACCTGCTCAGGCGCACCCTGCGCGACCTTGCGCCGGTGTTGCGCCTGCTGTTCGCAGTGTCTGCTGTGGGCAATTTCGCCGTGATCCTGGCCTCCATCTACAACATGGAGCTCTACAACCGGGTGCTCAACACCCGTAACCTGACCACGCTGGAGGCCCTGACCTGGGCGCTGGTGGTGGTGGTGGTGTGCTGGGGCGTCCTGGAATATTTGCGCTCGCGCCTGTATCAGGTGGCGGCCAGCCGCGTCCTGCATCGCCTGTCGCTGCCCACCCTGCTGGGCGCCGCCGAGGCGGCCGATTTGGGCAGCCCGGCCGACCAGCCCATCCGCGACCTCAACGAATTGCGCGGCTTCATCGGCGGGCCGTCCATCGGCGTGCTGTTTGATCTGGCCTGGGCGCCGCTGTTCCTGGTGGGGCTGTTCATCATGCACTGGGCCTATGGCGCCTATGCCATTGTCTGCTGCGCGGTGATCATCGGGCTCAACCTGCTGGCCGAGGCGGTGGCCCGGCGGCCATTGGCGGAAGCCAGCGCCGCCACCGTGCGCAGCTTCGCCGAGATTGCCACCGCCGTACGCCACGCCGAGGCGGTGGAGGCCATGGGAATGTTCCCCGCCATGGCCGGCCGCTGGCGCCATTCCCAGGCGACCATGCTGGATCTGGTGCATCTCGGTCTCAGCCGCGCCAAGGCGCTGGCCGCCACCACCAAGGCCTTCCGCCTGTTGTGTACCGGCGGCATGGTGGCGCTGGGGCTGGTGATGTGCCTCAACGGCTGGGTGTCGGCCGGCAGCATGCTGGCCGGCAACCTGATGCTGGCCCGCATGCTGCTGCCCTTCGAGCGGCTGGTGGGAAGCTGGCGCCAGTGGGTGATGGTCCGCGCCGCCTGGACCCGCATCGCCGCCGTGCTGGCGGCGCCGCGACGGCGGCGCGGCAGCATGGCCCTGCCCTGCCGTGAAGGCCGCGTCGAGGTCGAGCGGCTGTCCTACCTGCCGTCGGGCGCCGACCGGCCGGTGATCCGCAATGTCTCCTTCACCCTGGCGCCGGGCGAAATGCTGGGCATCGTCGGACCCTCGGCCGCCGGCAAGTCGACGCTGGGCCGGCTGATGCTCGGCATCCTTGAGCCCAGCGCCGGCGGCGTCTATCTCGACGGCCACAACACCTATTTGTGGGAGCGCGAGGACTTCGGCCGCCATGTTGGGTTCCTGCCGCAGCGGGTGTCGCTGATCGAGGGCAGCGTGGCCGAGAATATCGGGCGGCTGCGCGGCGGCCCGCTCTCCGAGGTCATCGCCGCCGCTCGCCTGGCCGGCATCCACGAGATGATCGCCGCCTTGCCGCGCGGCTACGACACGCAGCTCAGTGACCACGGCTATGGCCTGTCGGGAGGCCAGCGCCAGCGCATCGGGCTGGCTCGCGCCCTCTATGGTGGTCCCAAGCTGCTGGTGCTGGACGAGCCCGGCGCCAGTCTCGATCAACGCGGCGAGGAAGGGCTGGTGGCGGCCATGGCGGCGGCGCCGCCAAGCCCCGCCACGGTGGTGGTGATCACCCATCGTCCGGCCATCGTCGCCGACGCCGACCGGTTGCTGGTGCTGCGGGATGGCATGGTCGCCAGCCTTGCGCCGCCGACCGCATCGACAACGGAAGCATTACCGGCGGCGGTACCGACCATGCTGGCGCGAGCGTCGTCCTGATGCGCGGCACCGGTCTGGTTGCCGCCACCCGGCGCGAGCTGGGTGCGGCCTTCGCCTTCGCCGCCGTCCTGACGGTGTTTGTCAACCTGGCATCGCTGGTGGTGCCGCTCTACGACATGCAGCTCTACGACCGCATCCTGCTCAGCCGCAACATGGACAGCCTCGCCGCCCTGTCGGTGTTCTGCCTGTTGGGGATGGGGATGTATGCCGTACTGGAGTACCTGCGCTCCAGCCTGTTCCTGGTGATGGGCGACCGGCTGGCGCGGCGCTTCGACGTCGCCACCTTGCGGGAGGCGCTGGCCCGCTCGCTGGACGGCGAGCCGGGCGCGGCGGCGCAGGCGCTGCGCGATCTCAACGATCTGCGCAATTTCGTCATCGGCAGCGCCGTGGCGGTACCGCTCGACCTGATGTGGAGCCCGGCGCTGCTGGCGGTGCTGACCATGCTGCATCCGCTCTACGGCCTCTATGGCGCGGTGTGCGCCGTGGTGCTGCTGGGGCTCAGCCTGGCCAACGACCGCGCCACCCGCAGCGACCTCGCCGAGGCCACCACCGCCGCCAACCGCTCGCTGTCCAGCCTGGCCGGCACCCTGCGCAACGGCGAGATGCTCGACGGGCTGGGAATGCTGCCCGGTCTGGCGCGGCGTTGGCTGCACGCCCAGGGCAAGCAGCAGCACCAACTCGACCGCGCCGGCCGCCGCGCCATGGCCTACACCGCCCTGTCGCGCGCCAGCCGCCTGCTGATGCAGGGGGGCATCATCGCGCTGGGAGTGGCCCTGGTGGTGCGCCATCAGGTCACCCCCGGCAGCATGATGGGAGCCAGCCTGCTGGTGGCCAAGCTCTTGCAGCCGTTCGAGGCGCTGGTGTCTGGCTGGCACCAATGGGTGCTGCACGCCGCCGCCTGGAAGCGGGTCTCCGCCGTGTTGCGGCGCGAGGATGAATGCCGCGTCAACGTTCCCTGGGGCTGTGAATCGGGCCGGCTGGTGGTGGCGAATCTCGGATTCTCGGTCGAGGGCCGCCGCATCCTCGACGGCGTGTCGTTCACCGTCGAGCCGGGCGAGGCGCTGGCCATCACCGGGCCATCGGCGGCCGGCAAGTCGACCCTGATCCGCCTGATTCTCGGCCTGACCTCACCCGATCGCGGCACCGTCACCCTCGACGGCCGACCCACCGCCCTATGGCAGCGCGAAGATTTCGGCCGCCATGTCGGCTACCTGCCGCAGTCGGTGTCGCTGCTCGACGGCACGGTGTTCGACAACATCGCCCGCATGGCCGCCGGCGACGCCGAAGCGGTGATCGACGCCGCCCGCGGCGCCGGGGTGCACGAGATGATCGGCCGCCTGCCGCTGGGCTACGACACCTGGGTCGGCGGCGACAGCTATGCCCTCTCCGGCGGCCAGCGTCAGCGCATCGGCCTGGCCCGTGCCCTGTATGGCCGTCCCAAGCTGCTGCTGCTGGACGAGCCCAACTCCAACCTCGACCACCTGGGCGACGACGCCCTCGGCCGGGCCATCGCCGCCGCCAAGCGGGATGGCGCGGCGGTGGTGATCGTCACCCACCGGCCCGCCATCCTGGACGTGGTCGATAAGCTGCTGGTGCTGCGCCAGGGCCGCGTCGAGCGGCTCGAACCTCGCCAAGCCCCCCTCTCGCTCGTCAGGGAAACCACATGATCAGTAACCTTCCCGCCTGGCAGACCACCCTCGACGCCGAACTGCCGGCGCCCTCGCTGCGTCGGCTGGTACGAGCCAGCGTCGCCACGGTGGCGCTGGGCTTCGGCGGCTTCTTCCTGTGGGCGGCCACCGCCCCCTTGGACAGCGCCGTGTCGGCCAACGGCACCATGGTCGTCCAGGGCAAGCGCAAGACGGTGAGCCTGCTCGAATCCGGCATCATCAAGGAAATGCTGGTGACCGAGGGCAGCCGCGTTGCCGCCGGCCAACCCCTGCTGCGGCTCGATGAGACCCAGGCACGGGTGCAGGTGGCGGCGCTGACGGTGCAACGCTGGGCGGCCATATCGCGCGCCGCCCGGCTGCGGGCCGAGCAGCAGGACCTGCGCGAACTGGCGCTGCCGCCCGACCTGTTGGAGATGGCGGCAACCGATGCCGGGGTGGCGGCGGTGGTGGCCGGCGAGCGCCGGCTGTTCTCGGACCGCTGGCAGACCTTCGACAACACCATGGCGGTGCAGCGCAAGAAGGTGGCTCAGTTCACCGAGCAGATCGCTGCGTTACAGTCGCAATCCGCCGCGGCGCGCATCCGCCTGCGCAATGTCAGCCAGCAGTTGGACGGTGTCCGGCAATTGATCCCCAAGGGTTATGCCCCCCGCGACAAGGCCCTCGACCTGGAAGGCCGCCAGGCCGAGCTGAAAGGCTCCATGGGGGAATACCTCGCCCGCGAGGCCGAGGCGCGCGAGAACATCGCCCAGGCCGAGCTTGAATTCACCCGGTTGCAGTCCTCATGGCACGCCGACGTGGCCCGCGAACTCCAGGAGGCCCAGGCCCAGGTCAGCGACCTCACCGAGCGGCTGCGCGGCGCCGCCGACCTGCTGGCCCACAAGGAGGTCACCGCCCCCGAGGCCGGCACCGTCACCGACATCAAGGCCTTCACCCCCGGCAGCAGTATCGTCGCCGGCCAGCCGGTGCTCGACCTGGTGCCGCTGGATAACCGCCTGTTGGTGGAAGTGCCGATCAATCCCACCGATGTCGAGAACGTCCATCTCGGCCAAAAGGTCAACATCCGCCTGACCGCCTACAAGCAGCACAAAGTGGCGGTGCTGACCGGGCGGCTGGTCTATGTCTCGGCCGATCGCCAGACCGACCAGAAGGGTGAGCCCTACTTCCTGGCGCGCGCCGAGATCGACCCCGACGCCATGGCCAGCCTCAAGGGGGTGGCGCTGTATCCCGGCATGCCCGCCGAGGCGCTGATCATCGGCGGCGAACGCACCGCGCTCGACTACCTGCTCAGCCCCATCACCGACAGCATGCACCGGGCACTGCGCGAGGAGTAAGAGCGCGGCTGTGACATAAAAGCGCCATGAATTGTCTCCACCTTGCCCCGCCACAAACGCGCCACGCTGAAGTAAGTTCCCTTCGACGACATCTTCCGGAGTAGTAAAAAATGGCAACGTTGCATGGGGGCGCTTACGGAGACGATCTGATTGGGACCAGCAACTCCGAATGGATTTACGGACACGGTGGTGACGACAGGATCTTTGCCGGTGGTGGTGACGACAATTTGTTCGGCGGTCATGGCAATGACCTTTTGGCCGGCAATGGCGGCGACGACCACTTCTTCGGTGGCGAGGGAAATGACTACATCTCGGGCGGCTCGGGCCGCGATGAAGCCTCGGGTGGCAACGGCGACGACATGATGTTCGGCGGTTCCGGCCGTGACGTACTGAACGGCAATGGTGGCAACGACATCCTGCTCGGCGGCACCGGCGCCGATCTGCTGCGCGGCGGCGATGGCAGCGACGTCGTCATGGGTGGTGCCGGCCGCGATGGGATCACCGGCGGCAGCGGCGATGACCGTCTTTATGGCGAGGCCGGCAACGACGACATCAAGGGCGGTGACGGCAACGACATCATCGACGGCGGCGTCGGCAACGACATGCTGTGGGGCCATCAGGGCAACGATGTGCTGATGGGTGGTGCCGGCAACGACCAACTCGACGGCGGTGACGGCAACGATGTGCTGATGGGCGGCAACGGCAAGGATGTGCTTGACGGCGGCCACGGCAGCGACGCCCTCGAAGGTGGCCACGGCCGCGATACCTTCGTCTTCGGCTCGGGCAGCGGCCAGGATGTGGTGCTCGACTTCCACAAGGGCGAGGACGTCCTGCAGATCTCGAAAAACATCAACGGCCTCGACATCAATTCGGCCAAGGACTTGGTGGAACACGTCGGCAGCGACAACAACGGCAACGCGGTGGTCGATCTCGGCCACGGCAACACCATCACCCTGGTGGGGGTGACCGCCGAGGACATTCACCACCACCCCGACGCCTTCTTCCACGTCTCCTAACCCAACTCGGGCGCCGGCCGTCGCGGCCGGCGCCGCTTTTTTTGTCAAGGGACCGGAATGCTCGCAGAGAGCCTGGATATGCTCGGCGCCCGCCTCCACCGCCTGGTGGGCGACGCCGTTCTCGCCGTCTGGGACGGCACCTCACCGCCACCCTCGCCGAGGTTGACACCACGGGCGGGCGCGCATGTGCTGCCGCACCCGCAGGCCACCTTCGCGCTGCCGACTTCGTGGGGCGGCAGCCGAACCATGGTGGCGCTGCGCTGGCCCGCCGATACGCGGGACGTCGGCCTCTCGTTCGGCAGCGGCGAGCGCGACGTGGCGACGGCCGGCGCGGTCGAGGCGTTCGATGCCGCCCTGCTGGTCAACGGCCTGACGCCTTCGGGGCGCGCCCGTCTGGTCTCCGCCCTGCTGGATTTCTGCCGCACCGCCTACGCCCGCGCCGACGAAGCCCGCTTCGCCGCCCTGTGCCGCGCCTGTCTCACCGAGATCTTCACCGCACCAGCGGCCCTGCTGCCGGTGGTCGAGGCCGCCGGCATGGTGCTGTGCGAAGGCACGCTGCCCACCGAATTCGGCACGGTCAAGCGGGCGGTGGCCATCGGTCGCGGGCGCGTCCGCCCCCTGCCCTTCGCGCCACTGCTGCAGCCCCAGGGCAAGGGGGTGTCGACGCTGCATCTGATGCTGGATACCGAGGACGACGAGCCGCTGGTGGTGTTGTTCGGCGAGGCCGGCGCCATGGCCTGTCGGACGGTGCGCGGCACCGCCCCGCGCCAAGGCGTGCTGCCCTGGCTGGAGCGCCGCAAGGTACCGGTGCCGTTCGCGCTCCGCGACTACCTCGGCCTTTGCCTCGCCAGCCGCGCCGCGCCGCGCGCCGCCGGGGTGCTGGAGGAAATGCAACTGCTGGCGCCGCCGCCTCGGCGCGGCGTGTTCGGCAAGGGCCGCCCGGTGGGGGCCGAGATCGACCTCGCGGTCAGTCACCGCGCCGGCGGCCTATTCGTCGCCGGCTGGCTGCACGATCCCCATGGCATGGTCGAGCGCATCGAGGCCATTTCGCCGTTGGGCGCCCGCCGGCCGCTCGACGGCCCGTTCCACCGCTTTCCCCGCCCCGACGTGGCCGAGCGCTACGGCGAACGCGCCGCAGGCAACCACAGCGGCTTCGCCGCCTTCGTACCGGACAGCGGGGAATCGGTCGCGCTGCACCAGCATCGTTTCGAACTGCACCTGCGCTCGGGTGCCACCCTCGACCTCGTCCCCGGGCTGCCGCCGCTCGGGTTGGCCGAGGCGCGCAACGCCGTCCTCGGCAGCATCCCGCCCGCCTTCACCACCGCCCAGGCGCTGGCCGGCTGCATCGGCCCGGCGGCGGCGGGGCTGCATGCCGCCTACATGGCCACTCGGGGCGAGCCCGAAGTCATCTCCTTCGGCAAGGCCCCGGTGGACCCCGCCGTGACCATCGTGGTGCCGCTGTATCGGGTGCTGGAATTCCTGCGCTTCCAGATCGCCGCCTTCGCGGTGGACGCCAGCCTGGCCGGCGCCGAGTTCGTCTACGTCCTCGACTCGCCCGAGCAGCGCCATGAGGTCGAGCACCTGCTGCTGGGCCTGCACGCCCTGTACGGCCTGCCGCTGACCCTGCTGGTCAACACCGCCAATTACGGCTTCTCCGCCGCCTGCAATGTGGGTGGCCGGGCCGCGCGCGGGCGCTCGGTGCTGTTCCTCAATTCCGACGTCATCCCCGACCAGCCCGGCTGGATCACGCCCCTGCTGGCGGCACTGGCGAACGAGCCCCGGCTGGGAGCGGTGGGGCCGAAACTGTTGTTCGATGACCAGTCGTTGCAGCATGCCGGGATGTATTTCGGCCGCGACCTGCGGGGTGAGTGGCTCAACCTGCACTACTACAAGGGCCTGCCGCGCGACTATGCCCCGGCCGCCATCGCCCGGCGGGTGCCGGCGGTGACCGGCGCCGCCCTGCTGGTCCGCCGCCCCGCCTGGGAGGCGGTGGGCGGCTTCACCGAGGACTACATCATCGGGGACTACGAGGACTCCGACCTCTGCCTCAAGCTACGCGCCGACGGCTGGGAGATCGGCTATGTGCCCGCCGCCGAACTGTTCCACCTGGAGCGCCGCTCCATGCAGCAGCACGCCGGCTACATGCGCGGCGTCGCCTGCCTCTACAACCGCAGCCTCCATTCCACCCGATGGTCCGAGGCGATGGCGCGGCTGTGCCCGACCGTCGCCGACGAACCGCTCGCCCTGGCCGGAGCCGCCGAATGATCCCCCAAGCCACCCTCGATACCCTGGCCGCCACCTATGTCCACAACCGCTTCATGCCGGTGCCGCCCTCGGAGCGGAACTTCGCCGGCGATGGCGATTTCCGTGCCATCGGCGCCGAGTTCCTGCGCCACTTCGTCACTCTCGGCGGACTGGCACCCAGCCACAAGGTGCTGGAGATCGGCTGTGGCATCGGACGCATGGCCTTGCCGCTGACCCAGTTCCTGACCTATGGCGCCGGCAGCTATGACGGTGTCGACGTGGTCAAGGAAGGGGTCGCGTGGTGCGAGAGCGCCATCACCCCGGTCTATGGCAATTTCCGCTTCCGCCATCTCGACTACCGCAATCCGGTCTACAACCCGGGCGGCACCCTGGCGGCTGACTCCTGCGCCCTGCCCTTCGCCGACGGGCGTTTCGATTTCGTGCTGCTGACCTCGGTGGTGACCCATCTCGACCAGACGGCGCTGGAGGCCTATGCCGCCGAGATCGCGCGGCTGCTGGTCCCCGGCGGGCGCTGCTTCCTCAGCCTGTTCGTCATGAACGAGGCGGCACGCCAGGGCATCCGGGCCGGCCGCTGCCGCTTCGCCTTCGAGGCCGATGCCGTCGGCCCCGAATACCAGGGCGATGCCGCCCATCCCGGCGCGGCGGTGGCCTTCGACGAGGCCTATCTCGCCGAGATGTTCAGCCGCCACGGCCTGCGTCCGGCGTGCTCGACCTCGTATGGCGCCTGGAGCGGGCGCAGCGGCGAGCACTATCAGGACCTCTGCGTCTTGAGGAAGGGAGAAGCCCGGTGAGACGTCCGCGCATTCTGTTCATCACCCACAACCACCCCAGCCTGCACCCCGGCGGCAGCGAGATCTTCGCCCACGACCTGTTCAAGGCGGTGAAGGGCCTGAGCCGGTTCGAGGCCATGTTCCTCGCCTGCACCAACACGGTGCATCGCGAGCAGAAGCCCGGCACCAGCTTCCAGACGGTGGGACGCTCGGCCGACGAGTTGATCCTGTGGGCGGGGCATTTCGACCATTTCACCTTGTCGCAGATCGACCTGCACGGCATCGTCCCCGACCTGACCGCCTTCCTCGAATCGTTCCGCCCCGAGGTGGTGCACTTCCACCACTCGCTGCTGATCGGCGTCGAGATGCTGTTCCTGGTGCGGCGCCTGCTGCCCCAGGCCAAGATCATCTTCACCCTGCACGACTACTACGGCATCTGCGCCAACCACGGCCAGATGGTGAAGGCCGGCAGCATGGAGCTGTGCCGCCAGGCCAGCCCCGACGCCTGCGGCAAGTGCTTTGCCGGCATCGGCCCCGACCGCTTCGTGCTGCGCGAGAAGCACATCAAGACCATGTTCTCGCTGGTCGACCGCTTCATCGCCCCCAGCGAGTTCCTCCGACAGCGCTACATCGCCTGGGGCATGGAGGCCGAGCGCATCTCGGTGATCCGCAACGGCCGCCCGGCGGTGACGTCCGCCCCGGTCAGGCCCGGCGAGGGCCGCCGCAACTCCTTCGCCTATTTCGGCAATCTCAGCCCGTTCAAGGGCGTCAATGTCGCCCTCGACGCCGCCTGCCGGCTGCAACAGGCGGGGAACGGCGGCTTCACTCTGGCCCTCAATGGCGGCATGCCGTTCCAGAGCGACAGCTTCAAGGCCGAGTTCGCCGGCCTGCTCGCCGCCGCCGCACCCGCGGTGCAGCATCTCGGTCCCTATCAGGCCGAGGACATTCCGGCGCTGATCGCCGAGGTCGACTGGGTGATCGTGCCCTCGGTGTGGTGGGAGAACGCCCCGCTGGTAATTCAGGAAGCCTTCCAGCATCGCCGGCCGGTCATTTGCAGCAATATCGGCGGCATGGCGGAAGCGGTGCGCGACGGTGTCGACGGCCTGCATTTCCGCGCCGGCGACCCCAACAGCCTGGCCGAGGCCATGTCGCGGGCCATGTACGAGCCCGGCCTGTGGGAGCGCCTGCGCGCCGCCATTCCGGCGGTTCCCAGCATGACCGACACCGCCTACGAGCACCTCGCCCTCTATGCCCGGCTCGGCCGCCCCATGCGGCCGCCGCAGCCGGCGCGGTTGCGCGCCGCCCCTCCCATCACCCACGCGGAGCTTTGATCCATGGCCAAGGCCACCCCCGAGACAGTCACCCCCACCTCAGAAATTCTCGCCGCCACCCTGGTGGACGACGGTCTTGCCCTGGTGCTGGGCTGGAGCGACCGCCTGCTGCCCGAGACGGCGGCGACCGGCTCGCTGCGGCTGCACCAGTGGCGGCGCCAGGATGACAGCCACTGGTTCCTGGCGGTGCTGGAGGGTGAGGACGCCGTTCGCGCCGCCGCCGAACCCCTTACCCTGGTCAGCCCCAACCGCCGCCTGCGCTTCGTCCTGCCGGCTCCGGCCCGGCTGTCGCTGGATGCCGCCGGCCTGCTGGAGCGGCTGGTCGTCGAGGGTGCCGAGGTGGCACGGCTGCTGTCGTTCCTGGAGTCGGCGCTGGCCGGCGGTGGACGGCGGGCGGCCCTGCTGTTCGCCTGCCTGCACCGCTTCTCCGAAGCCGACGGCTATATCGAGATTCTCGGCCGCACCGACGCCGCCACCGTGCTGCTGCAGGGCTGGTCGGCTCGGCTCGGCGCCGGGACCGCCGAACTGGTGCTGGAGACCGACGAGTTCCGCCCGGCCACCGCCGCCGTCGCCACCTACGAACGGCCCGACCTGGGAGCCGCGGCGCGCGGCATCCTGGCGGTGTTGCCGGCGACCGGGCTCGACCTGCGGACGGTGCGCCGCGCCTTCTTCCGGCGCGGCGACGGCTGGCGGCGGCTGGAGATGTTCGAGAACCGCCGCTTCCTCGCCGAGGCGGAGACCACGCCCTTTCTCGGCGGGCTGTATCCCTCCCTGCACATCGAGCGCGCCAACGCCCCCCTGTTCAAGCGCCTCGGCCGCCGCTTCGAGGGCCACGAGACGGTGAGCGGGCTGGCGCAGCCGGTGCGGGCGGCGCTCGATCTGGCGGTGGCGGCGAGCGGCACCGGCCTGTTCCTCACCGGCTGGCTGCTCGACCCCGAGTCCCGGGTGGCCGCCGTCTTCCTACGCAACGACCATGGCTATTGCCAGCGGCTGGATGAGACGTGGCACCGCTCGGCCCGGCGCGACGTCAGTGACGGTTACGGCCGCGACCCCTTGTTCGCCGGCCGGCTGCGGCCGGGCGACGATGGCCACGGCTTCGTCGTCGGCGTCCCCTGCCAGCCCGACACCGGCTCGACATGGTATCTGGAACTGGCCCTGACCAACGACGAGTGCGCCTTCCTGCCGGTGCCGTTGACCGAGCCGAGCACCGCCGTGGTGCAGCGGATGCTGACCAGCATCGACATCGCCGCTCCCGCCGCCGAAAGCCTGATCGCCCGCCATCTCGGCCCGGTGGCGAGCGCCGCCTCGGCCCAGGCGGCCGAGCCACGCCGCGCCCAGTTGGCCTGCTCATTCGGCCAGCCGCCGCGGCGGCCGCGCATCACGGCGGTGGTGCCCATGCTGCGTCCCGCCGGCGACTTCCACATCAACCTGGCCCGCTTCGCCGTCGACGCCGAGATGGCGGCGGTGGAGCTGCTGGTGGTGACGCGAGCCGCCTGGGCCTCGTCCATGGGCGCCGGCCTGCAACGCCAGGCCCGCTTCTACGGCCGCTCCGGCCGCCTGCTGGTCAGCCCCGACGAAATGGACGCCTTCCAGGCCCTCGAACTGGGTGCCGAGGCCGCCGCCTCCGACCTGCTGCTGCTGCTGTCGCCCTCGGTGTTCCCCAAGCGGCCCGGCTGGGTGTCGCGCATGGTGCAGGCGTTGACCGCCTCGGACAAGGTCGGCGCCGTCTGTCCCACCTTGGTCTACGAGGACGAGTCGCTGAAATTCGCCGGGCGGCAGGACGGTCTGGGCTATGCCCGCCACTGGCTGTCGGACGCGGGCGCGGCACCGCAGGCGGTCCCGACGGGAACCCCCGATTGCTGCCTGATCCGCCGCCAGACCTTCCGCGACCTGGGCGGCTTCGGCCGTGGCTTCGTCGGCGCCGACCGCAAGGGCGCCGACTTCTTCAACCGCATGAGCGAAGCCGCGCTGCAATGCCTGTGGCTGCCCCAGGTGGAGATGATCGCCGTCGATGAGCCGGCCGAGACCGAGGCCGCCCCGTACTGGATGCAGACCGGCAAGCTGGTGGACGACTGGTCCTTCGCCCGCAAATGGGGCAAGCGCGCCGCTTGACCCTCCCCTGGCGAAGCCGGGGGAGGTCCAGCTCAAGTACATATCGATGCCATAGGAACCTGAAGATCATGAAAGCCGCCAAACTCCGCGTCCTGGTCATCTCCCACGGCCATCCGTCGTTCTCCATCGGGGGGGCCGAGGTCGCCTCCTACAACCTGTTCCAGGGACTCAACAGCCTGCCGGGCTGCGAAAGCCACTATCTCGCCCGCATCGGCCCGCCGGTGACGCCGCACAACGGCACCGCGCTGCTGTCGTTGCGCCAGAAGGAGCGCGAGATGCTGTTCTGGGCCAACGACTACGACCATTTCCTGCTGTCCAACCGCAATCTCGCCGCCATCGAGGACGATCTGGTCCGCTATATCCGCGACGTGCAGCCCGATGTGGTGCATTTCCACCACTTCCTCGGCCTGGGGGTGGAATGCGTCCACGGCATCCGCAAGCACTTCCCGCACATCCCCATCGTGGTGACGCTGCACGAGTACCTGTCCATCTGCCACCACCACGGCCAGATGGTGAAGACCAGCAAGGGCACCCTATGCCAGGGCGCCTCGCCGGCCGAATGCTCCATGTGCTTCCCGCAGATCTCGGCCGGCGAGTTCATGAAGCGCGAGTTGTTCCTGAAAACCTTCTTCGATCAGGTCGACCACTTCATCTCGCCCAGCCAGTTCCTCATCGAGCGCTATGTCGGCTGGGGCCTGCCGCGCGAGAAGTGCACCTTGCTGGAGAACGGCCTGATCCTCACCGACGCCGCCCCGCCGCGCCCGCTGCCCAAGGGCGGCCGCCGCGGCCGCTTCGCCTATTTCGGCCAGGTGACGCGCTTCAAGGGGGTGCAGGTGCTGCTCGACGCCATCACCCGGGTGCCCGACGCGGTGTGGGGCGAGGATGCCTCGGTGGCGTTCTTCGGCGGCAATCTCGACAACCAGCCCGAGGACTTCCAGCGCGACTTCAAGGCGCTGATGGAGCAGGCCGGCCGCCGCGCCCGCTTCTACGGCCCCTACCGCGCTCCCGAGATCGCCAACCTGATGCGCGACATCGACTATGTCATCGTGCCGTCCATCTGGTGGGAGAACTCGCCCCTGGTGATCCAGGAGGCCTTCGCCCACGGCCGGCCGGTCATCTGCAGCAATATCGGCGGCATGGCGGAGAAGGTGCGCAACGGCGTCGACGGGCTGCACTTCCGCGTCGGCTCCACCGAGGACCTGGCCGATCGCTTCACCGAGGTGCTGCGCGAGCCGCAGTTGTGGGACCGCCTGCGGGCCAAGATCCGCCGGCCGCTGGGCTATCAGGAGGCGGCCCGGCAGCACACCCAGATCTACCGCGCCCTGCTCGACGCCCGTCAGCCGGCCCCATTGCCGCAGGCGGCCAACGGGTGAAGCTGCTGTTCCTGCATAACGAGTTCCCCGGCCAGTACCGCCATCTCGCGGCGGCGCTGGCCGCCGACCGTGGCAATCAGGTGGTGTTCGCCAGCGCCGGTGGCCAGGGCAAGCTGGCCGGAGGGCACCGCCTGACCTACCGGGCGGCGCGGCCGGTGGCGGGCGGCGTCCATCCCTATCTGCGCTGGACCGAGGGGGCGGTGCTGACCGGGCAGGCGGTATATCGCCTCGGCCAGCGCCTCAAGGCGGCCGGCTTCGTGCCCGACGTGGTCTGCGCCCATTCCGGCTGGGGGCCGGCGCTCTATGTCCGGGAGCTGTTCCCCGACTGCCGGCTGATCGGCTATTTCGAGTGGTACTATCGCAGCCGCGACAGCGACGCCGATTTCCTCGGCGACGACGCTCTCGGCGACGACGACCGCTGCCGCCTGCGCACCCGCAACGCCACCCTGCTGCTCGACCTCGCCGAGTGCGACACCGCCGTCACCCCCACCGCCTTCCAGCGCGACCGCTTCCCCGAGCGCCTGCGGCCGCTGCTGACCCAATTGCACGACGGTGTCGATACCGCGTGGCTGCAACCGGAGCCGAAGGCGCGGCTGGTGCTGCCCGGCCTCGACCTGTCGGGCGCCGGTGAAATCGTCACCTACGCCACCCGGGGCCAGGAACCCTATCGTGGCTTCCCCCAGTTCATGCGGGCGGTGGCGCTGCTGCAACGGCGCCGGCCCAAGTTGCAGGTGGTGGTGGCCGGCGACGACCGCGTCGTCTATGGCCGCCGCCTGCCCGAGGGCGAAAGCTGGCGCGCCCGCATGCTGGCCGAACTGCCCGGCCTCGATCCGTCGCGGCTGCACTTCACCGGCACCCTGCCGCCGGAGCAGTACCGGCTGCTGCTCCAGGCGTCGTCGGCGCATGTCTATCTGACGGTGCCTTTCGTGCTGTCGTGGTCGCTGCTCGACGCCCTGGCCTGCGGCTGCGCCGTGGTGGGCTCGGACACCACGCCGGTGCGGGAAGTGGTCGAGCACGGCGTCAACGGCCTGTTGGCCGATTTCTTCTTGCCCGACGACATCGCGGACAAGGTCGAGACCCTGCTCGACGATCGCACCCTGGCGGGAAGGCTGCGGCGCGAGGCGCGCTGGACGGTCCTCGAACGCTACGCCCTGGAGGACCTGCTGCCGCGGCAGATGGATCTGGTTACCGGCTGATCCGCACCGGCACCCGGATCAGGTCGCGGTCCACCCCCAGCTTGCAGGCCTCCAGATTGAAGCGGGTCATGTAGAGATAGGCCCGGTCGCCGGTGCTTTCGAAATTGCGCGTCGGACTGGCGGGGTCGAGCAGTGACGGATAGTTGAACGCCGCCGCCTCGCCGCAGCCCTGCTTGCCGGCCACGGTGAGCGGCAGCGCCAGCCTGGGCTTCGACCAGTGGATCAGGTCGGGCGAGGTGGCGACGAAGATGCCGCCGCCCTCGGGACGGGTCGCCGCCATGGTGGCGAGGTAGAGCCCGGACGGCTGGTGCAGCACCACGCTGGAAACCGGCGCCTCCAGGCTGCCCTTCCCCACCGGGGCGCAGACGTGGCGGCCGGGCACGGGTTCCGCGTCATGATAGGGATCGGTGAACCGCACGTTGAAGCCGCTGCCGTCCCAGGCCCGCCACGAGCCCGGCTCGGACAACGTTTCGGTGCGGATCAGGCAGGTGCCGCCCTTTTGCTCGCCTTGGCCCACCGCGAACACCAGGGCGTAGAAGTGACCGTCGCGGGCGACGATGTTGCTCGGGTTGAAATAGCCGACATGACGGCCAAGGTCACCGCGATAGCGATAGGGCTGCGTCGCCACCGCCCCGCCGCTGCGGTGGAAGCTGGCGCCGCCGTCGCGGGACACCGCCGCGGTCACCGAGTTGCTCCAGCACTTCATGTAGTCCCCCGCCGGGCAGAGGTCGCGGCGGCGATGGCCCTGGAACTCGTTGTGGACCAGGGCGACCACGGTGACCCCGTCCAGCGTATAGGGCGCCGCCAGCCAGGCGCGGTCGTCGAAGGCGGCCGGATCGTCGCGCTCGCCACCCTTGTAGATCACCCGGCAATCGGGGCGGACGGCATCCAGGCTGGCCCCCACCAGGGCGCGGTTGGTGTGGTGCGGCGTCAGGAGATGCACCCGGCCCCTGGCATCGCGGAAGGCCCGTGCCGGGGTGTCGGGGATGTCGTCCTTGGCGCAGGCGTCGCTCCGCCAGCGGAACACCGTCTCCGCCGGCCCGGCCGGAGCCAGATCGAGGGCGGGCGGTTCCGCCCCCGCCGACTCGATGACACAGGATAGACACAAGATAAGCCCAGCACGTTTCAAAATTGTCATGCGACCTCCCTGTGGCGATCAACTATCTTCACCTCAGGCCGAAGCATGGTCTACGGATTTCGTGACTAATCCATTAGTTTTGAAAACAGCAGGCTGGGTTTATACATGACAAACATCCTGGTAATGATTCCGTCCGGCGAGGTGTATGACCACGATTGCGTTCGCTGGTACAATCACACCAATGTCCAGGCCAATCTTGACCACTACCACAACATCGGCGATGCCTTCGTTTTCGATTCATCGCTGAAGCTGTTGAACTTCGACCGCATCGACGTGCTGCGCATCCGCGAGGTGCGCCAGCAGGACATCGATCGCTACAACGCCGAATACGACTACTGCTTCCTGCGCGGCTCCAACTATGTCCACGCCTCGATGGATTGGGAGAATGCCATTCCGGTGCTGGAGCAGTTGAAGATCCCGGTGCTGGCCTTCGGCATCGGCGCCCAGGCGCCCTCGGCCGGCACGCTGGAACTTTCTGCCACCACCAAGCGGGTGCTCAGCCTGATCGCCGACCGATCCGAGACGCTGGGGGTGCGCGGCGAATTCACCGCCGATGTGCTGTGGCAGTTGGGCATCCGCAACAGCCGCATCGTCGGCTGCCCCACCCTGTTCCGCAACAACGACCCCGACCTGCGCATCGACCTGCCGCCCCTGGACGAGGTGCGGGACGTGGTCTTCACCCTGCGCCGCGAGGTCTCGGGCTCCTACGCCAAGGACATCGACCGCTATCTCGGCCTGCACCGCGACGCCATCCTGGAGCTGGCCGGCCGCTTCGACGTCACCGTCGCCGCCCAGGGTGAGATCGAGGAGAAGAAGATCCTGTGGGGCAGCGCCGAGCAGCGCGAGGCGGCCCTGGCCCATCTCACCGCCGAGGGCTGGCTGGCGGGGCCGCTCGACCCCATGCGGCAGCTCTACCGCGACCGGCTGTTCTATTCCGACGTGGTGGCCGAGTACGAGCAGCTGATGCGCGCCCAGGACCTCGTGCTGGGCTACCGCCTGCACGGCAACCTGATGGCCCTGGCCAACGGCGTGCCCTCGGTCTACTTCACCTACGACAGCCGCACCGCCGAGTTCGTCGACACCTACCGCATCCCCAGCTTCGACGTCTTCTCGGGCAAGGCCTTCCGCCTGGAAGACTATTGGGACCAGAGCCTGTTCGAGCGCTTCAACCGGGTTTACCGCCAGCGCTACCGCGACATGCAGGCCTTCCTCGACGAGAACGGCATCGACCACAAGATGCGGCCGCAACCCGCCCCCCGCCTGCGGGCCGTGGGCTGATTCAGGGGGCATGTCATGACAGCTACCGTTGAAATCCTGGAACGCCCGGCTTCCCGCATCGAGGGCTTCATCGATGCCGTCGACGGCAACCGCGTCTTCGGCTGGGCCTGGGACCGGCTCAACCCCGGCGACCATCTGGTGGTGGAACTGGTCCGGGACGGCGAGGTCATGGCCACCACCACCGCCGACCAGAAGCGCCGCGACCTCCAGATGGGCGGCATCGGCGACGGCAGCCACGCCTTCGAGGTCACCGTCGAGGGCGATCCGGCGACGCTGACGGTGGTGGCGGCCTCGCCCACCAGCAGCAGTCGGGTGGCGCTGCAAAATCGCGGCCCGGTCGATAGCGGCGCCGCGACGGCGGCCCTGTTGCAGCGGGTGGCAGGGGCGGTGGAGGTGCTGGCGCTGGGACAGCGCCGCCTCGCCGGCACCCTGCAACAGGGTCCGTCGCCGACGGTGGAGCAGGCCATGCGCGAGCTGGCCGAGGCCCAGTCCGGGCTGAAGGCGCAGCAGGCCGCCATGGAGGTGTTCCTGCTGCGCTTCGAGACGCTGATGCTCCAACTCGCCGGCCAGGTGGCGGTGCTGGAGGACGACAAACGCCGCCCCGCCGCCTGGTGGCAGCGGCTGTTCAACATCCGAGAGGGGGACAGACAGTGAAGAAGGTTCTCGTCACCGGCGGCGCCGGCTATATCGGCAGCCACGCCTGCAAGGCCCTGGCCGCCGCCGGCTATCATCCCATCGCCTACGACAATCTGTCCTATGGCCACCGCCGCGCCGTGCAGTGGGGACCGCTGGTGGTGGGCGATCTCGCCGACACCGCCCTGGTGCGGCGGACCATCCGCGAGCACGAGGTCACCGCCTGCCTGCACTTCGCCGCCTTCACCTATGTGGGTGAATCGGTGACCGACCCGCGCAAGTATTTCCGCAACAACGTGGTCAACACCCTGGGCCTGCTGGATTCGCTGGTCGAGGCCGGGGTGCGGCGGATGGTGTTCTCGTCCACCTGCGCCACCTATGGCGATCCGCAATACATGCCGCTGGACGAGGCGCATCCGCAGCATCCGGTCAATCCCTACGGCGAATCCAAGCTGATGGTCGAGCGCATGCTGCACTGGTACGGCCGCGCCTACGGCCTGAACTGGAGCGCGCTCCGCTACTTCAACGCCTCGGGCGCCGACCCCGAGGGGCGCATCGGCGAAGACCACGACCCCGAGACCCATCTGATCCCGCTGGTCCTGCAGGCGGCGGCCGGCGAGCGCAGCCATGTTTCCATCTTCGGCGCCGACTACCCCACTCCCGACGGCACCGCCATCCGCGACTACATCCATGTGGACGATCTGGCGGAGGCCCATGTGCTGGCCCTGGCGCATCTGGAGAAGGGCGGCGACAGCCTCGCCCTCAACCTGGGCACCGGCAGCGGCCACTCGGTGCGCGCGGTGATCGAGTCGGTGGAGCGCGTCACCGGGCTCGCCGTTCCGGTGCGGTCGGCTCCCCGGCGCGAGGGCGATCCGGCGGTGCTGGTGGCGCAACCCGACCGGGCGCGGGCGGTGCTCGGCTGGCAGCCGCACCGCCACGACATCGACGACATCGTCGCCACCGCCTGGACCTGGCACCAGCGCATGGCGGCGGCGCGTGCCCGCTGGGTGGCCTAGGATGCAGGTGACCCCCACCGCCATCGCCGCCGTCAAGCTGATCCGCCCGCGATCCTTCGCCGACGAGCGGGGCGAGTTCTGCGAGACCTTCAGCCATCGCAGCCTGGAGGAGGGGGGCATCGTCTTCCAGCCCATCCAGGACAACCATGTGCGGTCCTTCGCCAAGGGGACGGTGCGCGGCCTGCATTTCCAGGTGGCGCCCTTTGCCCAGGCCAAGCTGGTGCGGGTGCTGAGGGGGGCCATCCTCGACGTGGTGGTGGACCTGCGTCCCGGTCTGCCCAGCTATGGTGACCACGTGGCGGTGGAGCTCGACGCCCAGGGCTGGGGCCAGCTCTTCATTCCGGCCGGCTTCGCCCACGGCTACTGCACCCTGACCGACGACGTCGAGGTACTCTACAAGGTCGACCGGCCGTGGTCGCGCCCGCATGAGCGCGGCCTGGCCTGGGACGATCCCGGCCTCGGCATCCAGTGGCCGGTGGCGCCCGGTCAGGCAGTGCTCAACCCGCGCGACGCCCAGTGGCCCCGCCTGCGGGGAGCCGCGGCATGAAGGTCCTGGTCACCGGCGGCTCCGGCTTCATCGGCTCGGCGGTGGCGCTTCACCTGCTGGGTGCCGGCCACGAGGTGGTCAATCTCGACCGCCAGACCTATGCCGCCAATCCCGCCACCGAGGCCGAATTGGGCAAGCGGCCCGGCTATCGCCTGCTGGCGGGCGACGTGGCCGACCCGGCGGCGGTGGCGGCAGCCTTTGCCCAGCACCGGCCCGAGGCGGTGATCCACCTCGCCGCCGAATCCCATGTGGACCGTTCCATCGACGGGCCGATGCCGTTCATCGCCACCAATGTGAACGGCACGGCGGTGCTGCTGGAGGCGGCGCGCGCCTATTGGAACGGACTGCGCGACCGCGACCGCTTCCGCCTGCTGCATGTCTCCACCGACGAGGTCTTCGGCAGCCTGGGAGCCGGGGGGCGTTTCGACGAGGCCAGTCCCTACCGCCCCAACTCGCCCTATGCCGCCAGCAAGGCCGCCGCCGATCATCTGGCGCGGGCTTGGCACGCCACCTACGGGCTGCCGGTGGTGATCAGCAACTGCTCGAACAACTACGGCCCACGCCAGTTTCCCGAGAAGCTGATCCCGCTGATGATCCTCAACGCCCTGGCCGGCCGACCGCTGCCGATCTATGGCGACGGGTTGCAGATGCGCGACTGGCTGCATGTGGAGGATCACGCGGCGGGGCTGGCGGCCCTGATCGAGCGCGGCCGTCCCGGCGAGACTTACCTGCTGGGCGGCGGCGGCGACATCGCCAACCTGACGGTGGTGAGGGCGGTCTGCGATGCCCTCGACGAGGTTCGGCCCGATGGCCTGGGGGCGCGGCGGCGCCTGATCCGCCACGTCGCCGACCGTCCCGGCCACGACCGCCGCTACGCCGTCGATGCCGGCAAGATGGCGGTGGAAATCGGCTGGCGGCCCGGCGTCTCGTTCCCCGAGGGCCTGCGCCGCACCGTCGAATGGTATCTGGCGAACGAGGACTGGTGGGGTCCCCTCCGCGCCCCCTGGGCCGAGCGGCTGGGGCTGGCGTCATGAGTCTGCCGCTGCTGCTGGGGAGCGAGGGGCAGGTGGGGGGAGAGCTTCGCCGCATGGGAGGCTTCGCCGTCCTGCCGCGCGCCGAGGCCGACATGCGCGACACCCCGGCGGTGCGGCGGGCGGTGCTGTCGCGGCGGCCCTCGGTGGTGGTCAACTGCGCCGCCTATACCGCCGTCGACCGCGCCGAGAGCGAGCCCGAGCTGGCGCTGGCGGTCAATCGCGACGGCCCCGCCGCCCTGGCCGACGCCTGCGCCGAATTGGACATTCCGCTGATCCACCTGTCCACCGACTATGTCTTCGACGGCGCCCGGCCCGATGCCTATGGCGAGGACGACGCCACCCGGCCGTTGTCGGTCTACGGTGCCAGCAAGCTGGCCGGCGAGCATGAGGTACGCGCCCGTCTCGCCCGGCACGTGGTGCTGCGCACCGCCTGGGTGTTCAGCCCCCGGCGCGACAACTTCGTCCGCTCCATGCTGAAGCTGGCCGGCCGGCCCGAGCTTTCGGTGGTGGACGACCAGCGCGGCTGCCCCACCGCCGCGGTCGAGGTGGCCCGGGCGGTGCGGAGCATGGTCGCGGCCATGGCCGTCGGGCACGGCCGCTGGGGCACCTTCCATTTCTGCGGCTGGCCGGCGGTCAGCCGCTTCGCCTTCGCCGAGGCCATCTTTGCCGCCCGGGGAGGTGGGCCTCGCCTCCGCCCCATCACCACCGAAGCCTATCCCCTGCCGGCCCGCCGCCCGGCCAACTCGGCACTCGACTGCGGCAAGGTGCTGGCCGCCTACGGCATCGCCCAGCCGGACTGGCGGACATCACTGAAGGCAATCATTGGAGACCCGTCATGAAGGGCATCATCCTGGCCGGCGGCTCCGGCACCCGCCTCTATCCCTCCACCGCGGCAATCAGCAAGCAGCTGTTGCCGATCTACGACAAGCCGATGATCTATTATCCGCTGTCGACGCTGATGCTGGCCGGGCTGCGCGAGATTTTGATCATCACCACCCCCCACGACCAGCCGCTGTTTCAGCGCCTGCTCGGCGACGGCAGCCGCTGGGGGCTTACTCTGTCCTATGCCATGCAGGCGCGGCCCGAGGGGCTGGCCCAGGCCTTCGTCATCGGTCGCCGCTTCATCGGTTCCGACTCGTGCTGCCTGGTGCTGGGCGACAACGTCTTTTTCGGCGATCGCCTGTCCGAGGTGCTGGCGGCCAGCCGGCGGCACCCCCATGGGGCGCGGGTGTTCGGCTATTGGGTCAACGATCCCGGCCGCTACGGGGTGGTCGAGTTCGATGCCGCCGGCCGGCCGGTGGATCTGGTCGAGAAGCCGGTGGCGCCGCGCTCCAACTGGGCGGTGACCGGGCTCTATTTCTACGACAACCGGGTGGTGGACATCGCCGCCAGCCTCAAGCCCTCGCCCCGGGGTGAGTTGGAGATCACCGACGTCAACCGCGCCTATCTGGCGGCCGGCGAGCTCTCGGTGCACAAGTTCGGCCGCGGCGTCGCCTGGCTCGACACCGGCACCCATGACAGCCTGTTGCAGGCATCGAGCTTCATCCAGACCATCGAGGCCCGCCAGGGGCTCAAGGTGGCCTGCCTGGAGGAGATCGCCTGGCGCATGGGCTTCATCGACGACCGCCAGCTCGACCGCCTGATCGCCGAGCCGGGCAATCTCCATCTGGCGGCCTATCTCGAACGCCTGCGCGACGAGGACCGCGCCGACCGACTGGGCCAGTCCGCCGCGGCGAGCTAGTTGTGAAGTCTCAGGAGGCTACCCCCTCGATCTGAACCGAGGATGCTGAAGGTGCTAGGGCTTTGACGAAAGGCCACGGTGATTTCCAGGGACATCGCCGGCGAACATGTGCGCCTGATCGACGGTCGTACTCCGCTGACGCAGGGGCTTGAGCGTTCGAGCCGATGAAACACATTCATGGTCCAATCCGCGTGAGCTACACTGTTGCCGGATATCGCCGAGGGGACGCCGCCTTGCCGCCAAGGCGTCTCTGTTGCGGCTGGCAACGGAAGCAGGGTTACTGTCACGGGATGCGATGAATGCTACCCTCCCGGTCGTCCACGCCGTTGTCGACAGCGCCATTACCACCGTCTCCCTCAAGATGCCCGAGTGACGCCGATGCCCCCCAAAGCCCCCGCCCTTGGACGTGACGGCGCCGAAGCCCTGGCGCTGCAGGCCGTGACGCTGATCGTCGCCGACGAGGACCTGCTGCCGCGGTTTCTCGCCATCACCGGCAGCGGCGCCGATGACCTGCGCCATCGCATCGCCGATGGCGATTTCCTCGGGGCGGTGCTCGATTTCGTGCTCTACGACGATGCCACGGTCCACAAGCTGGCCGAGGCGGCGGGGGTGGGTCCGGAAGCGGTGATGATTGCCCGCTCGAAGCTGCCCGGCGGCCAGATGGATTGGACACCCTGATGGCGAGCGACCTCGACAAGCTGAAGACTCGGCTGCAGGCGCTGCGGGCCAAGACCATCGCCAACGGCTGCACCGAGGAGGAAGCCCTGGCGGCGGCGGCCAAGGTGGCCGAACTGCTCGACCGCCACGACCTCAGCATCAGCGACCTGGAAATCCGCGAGGAGCAGTGCGAGCGTTCGGCCATCGAGACCAACCGCAAGCAGCGCCAGCCGATCTCGGCCTGCATCGGCGCCATCGCCGAGTACTGCGACTGCAAGGTGTGGCTGGAAAAGGACGACACCGGCCGCGTGCGTTATGTCTTCTTCGGCCTGCGTCCCAGCATCGAGATGGCGCACTACGTCTACGACGTGATCGCCGTCGCCATGCAGACCGCCTGGGACCGGCATGCCCGCAGCCAGCGCTTCATCCGCTATGGCAAGGATGAGAAGGGGTCGTTCCTGTTCGGCATGGCGGTGTCCATCGCCGACAAGCTGATGGCCATGAAGGGCGAGCGCGACGAAGCCAACCGGCGCAGCAGCGGGCGGGATCTGGTGGTGCTCCGCCACGCCATCGTCGAGGCCGAGTTCGGCAAGCTCGACCTCAACCTGCGGCGCGGCCGCGCCTCGGGCAAGAGGGTCTCGGCCAGCGCCTTCGAAGCCGGACAGGTGGCCGGGCAGGCCCTGACCCTTCATCCCGGAGTAGGGGGAAAGTAAAGGAGGGCCCGGGCCGGACCCTTCGATCGTTACGCCTTGAAGCGCCCTGCCGCCACCGCTGCCTGATCATCGCGCAGCCGGGCCAGCAGGTCGCCCTCGTCGCGCTGGTCTCCCCACTGGTCGAAATGCACCAGTTGGTCCACCGGCAGGCGGGGGCGCCAGCCGGCGGCTTCCAGTTCGGGGCGGCCGTGATAGCCCTTGACCTTGCCGATACACAGATAAGCCACCGGCACGATGCCGGCCGGGATGCCCAGCGCCCGGTGCACCACGGCGTTGTCGAAGATGCTGACCCAGCCGACACCAAGGCCCTCGGCCCGCGCCGCCAGCCACAGATTCTGCACCGCGCAGACCGAGCTGTAGAGGTCCATCACCGGGATGTGGGTGCGACCGATCACCACCGGGCCGGCGCGATCGCGGTCGCAGGTGATGCACAGGTTGACCGGCGCCTCCATGATCCCCTCCAGCTTCAGCGAGCTGTAGGTGGCGCGAAGCTCCTCGGGGAACATCATGGCGGCTTCGGCATGGGCCTTGACGAAGGCGTCGTGGACGCGGCGACGCACCTCGGGGCTCTTGACCACCACGAAGCTCCACGGCTGCATGAAGCCGACCGAGGGGGCGTGGTGGGCGGCGATGAGCAGACGGCTCAGCACCTCGTCGGAAATGGGGTCGGGCAGGAATTCGCCGCGGGTGTCGCGCCGGGTCAGGATGGTGCGGTAGAGGCCGGCGCGCTCGGCGTCGGGCAGGGCTTCGGCCGGCAGAAGAGTCGTGTCATCCATCATCGTTCCCCTGTGATGGTCCGCCCGAGCGGCCGTCCGCGCCGTTCGAGCCATCTCCCTCCGGCCGGTCTTCTGGCTCGGGTTCATCCCCGGCGAGCGCCTTCCCGGCCGAAGCCAGTGGCATGATGCCCGCCCAGTCCCCCTGACAGCGTTGGGCACGCCGCGGATTCTCACCGCGTTCCCGACACCGGATGGCTGGGCTGGTTGTAGCCGAAACCGAAGGCATGGGCTAGCATTGCCGCCATGATACCGACAGCCCTGATCTTCGACGTCGACGGCACCCTGGCCGAAACCGAGGAAGCCCACCGCCTGGCCTTCAACCGAGCCTTCACCGAGTTCGGCCTGCCCTGGGAGTGGGACCGGGCGCTCTACCGCGACCTGCTGCGCATCAGCGGCGGGCGCGAGCGCATGGCCGCCTATGCGAAACGCCTGGGCGCCACCGGCCTCGACGACCGGCTGGCCGCCCTGCACCGGCGCAAGACCGAGCTCTACACCAGAGGCGTGGCGGCCGGCGAGGTGCCGCTGCGGCCGGGGATCGCCTGCCTGATCGCCGAGGCCGCCGCCGCCGGCGTCGTCCTGGCCATCGCCACCACCACCAGCCGCGCCAATGTCGAGGCCCTGCTGGGCGACGGGCTGGCCCAATTCGCCGTTGTCGCCTGCGCCGAGGATGCGCCTGTCAAGAAGCCCGACCCGGCCGTCTACACCCTGGTGCTGGACCGCCTGGGACTCTCTGCCGCCGTCTGCCTGGCGCTGGAGGACTCCAGCAACGGCGTCCGCGCTGCCTGCGCCGCCGGAATCGCGGTGGTGGTGAGCGAAAGCGTCTACACCAAAGGCGACGACTTCACCGGCGCCCGCGCGGTGTATCCTGATTTCGGCGGCGTAGGGTTGGCGGAGCTGGCCAGACTGGCGCCGTGATCGTTCCCGATGTGCTGGCCGATGGCCTTGCCCTGGTGCTGTGCGGCACGGCGCCCAGCCGGGCGTCGATGGAGGCGCAGGCCTATTACGCCCATCCCGGCAACATCTTCTGGAAGACCCTGTTCGAGGTCGGCCTGACGCCACGCCGATTGGCGCCGCACGAGTATGCCCTGGTGCTGGCCTATGGCATCGGGCTGACCGACCTCAACAAGACCGAATGGGGCGCCGACGCCGAGCTCACGCCGGCCGGTTTCGATGTCGCGGGATTCGTGGAAAAAATGCGGCGCCTGCGGCCGGGACTGATCGCCTTCGACAGCAAATGCGCCGCCCGCAGCTATTTCGGCCGCTCCACCATCCGCTATGGCCGGCAGGCGGAGATGCTGGACGGCATTCCGCTGTTCGTGGTGCCCTCGACCTCGGGGCGGGCGCGGAGGTATTTCGAGATCGGGCCGTGGCGGGAGCTGGAGGCTGCGCTGGGGCGGATACAGCCCTAGAAAGATATGGCCGCTCGCTCAATGCTCGCATGAGCGCCGCGTTTCATATTAAAGGCGCGGCGCCCTAATCTTACTGTGTCATAAGTAGGCGACATGCGATGTTGGGCGCTGACAGCAGGGGCAGCGATGTAATCGTCGGGCCAACGCTCGGATCAAGCCGCTGCGGAGCGTTGTGATCGAGGTGCCGACGTGACGCTCAGGCCGGACGG
>CAJANL010000002.1 GCA_903941105.1 uncultured Rhodospirillaceae bacterium | reverse complement strand
GGGCAAGCGAACAAGCGGCCATTGAGGCCGCGGCCAAGGGCGCGGATGCGCCCGCCCGGCGAGGGGCAAGCGAACAAGCGGCCATTGAGGCCGCGGCCAAGGGCGCGGATGCGCCCGCCCGGCGAGGGGCAAGCGAACAAGCGGCCATTGAGGCCGCGGCCAAGGGCGCGGATGCGCCCGCCCGGCGAGGGGCAATAGATATAAAAAGGCAGTTCCATGGCTGAGAAAATGCGTAAGCCGGGGTGGTGGTATCCCTACATCTTTGTCGGCGGCTTCGGGGTGGTGCTGGCGGTCAATGGGGCCTTGGCCTATTTCGCCACCTCCAGCTTCACCGGGTTGCAGACCGAAAACGCCTACGAGAAGGGGTTGGCCTACAACAAGACCCTCGACCTCGCCCGCATTCAGGACGAGATGGGCTGGACCGTCGAGGTCAAGGTCGAGCCGGTCGCCGGCCAGGCGCATCAGACGTTGGTGGTGGTGGCCTATCGTGACCGCCAGGGCCAGCCGTTGGACGGACTGGCGGTCAAGGCGCGCATGATTCGCCCCACCGCCAAGGGCTACGACCGCGATGCCGTTCTGAATGAGGTGACGCCGGGCACCTACGGCGCCACCGTCGACCTGCCGCTGGAAGGCCTGTGGGATGTCAATCTCACCGCCGCCGGGCGGGATGCCACCCATCAGATCGTTCGCCGCATCGTCGCCAAATGATCCAGCAGGCCGCCGGCTGCCAGCACTGCGGCGCGGAAATTCCGGCCGGGTTCACCGGCGGCTTCTGTTGCCGTGGCTGCGAAGGCGCTTTCACCCTGCTGCAGGGGCTCGGCCTGGAGCAGTATTATCGCCGCCGCCTGATCGACCCTGCCGCCCGGTCGCTCAAACCCGATGACGACGCCGCTCAACTGCACGACTTCTCGGCCCATGTCGCCGTGGACGAGGCCAAGGGCGAGGCCAGCCTGCATCTGATGATCGAGGGCCTGCATTGCGGAGCCTGCGTCTGGCTGATCGAGTCGCTGCTCAACCGACAGAAGGGCGTCACCTGGGCCCGGGTCAACATGACGACGCGGCGCCTGGCGTTGCGCTGGCGGGTGGGCGAGGGAGAGCCTGGCGCCACCTTGGCGCCTGCACTGACTCCAGGCGCCATCCTGGCCCCGGTGCTGGCGGTGGGCTACCGGCTGGTGCCCTACGATCCGCAGCGGCTGGCCAGCGAGACCGAGCGGCATGAGAAGGATCTGCTGCGTTGCCTGGCCATCGCCGGCTTCGCCGCCGGCAATGTCATGCTGCTGTCGGTGTCGGTGTGGGCCGGCCACTTTTCCTATATGGGACCGGCGACGCGCGGCCTGATGCACTGGGTTTCGGCCCTGGTGGTGCTGCCGGCGGTGATGTGGTGCATCCGGCCCTTCGCCCGGTCGGCCCTGGCGGCGTTGCGGGCCGGGCGCACCAATATGGATGTGCCCATCACCATCGGCGTCAGCCTCGCCTGCGCCATGAGCCTGCACGAGACCATCACCGACGGCGACTACGCCTATTTCGACTCGGCCATCACCCTGCTGTTCTTCCTGCTGATCGGCCGCTACCTGGATTCGCGGGCGCGCGGCCGGGCCCGTACCGCCGTCGAGCACCTGCTGGCGCTGGATGCCGGCACCGTCACCGTTCTTGAGGCCGACGGCACCCAACGGCTGCTGCCGCCGCACAAGGTGGGCGCCGGCGCGCTGGCCCTGGTGGCGGCGGGCGAACGCATCGGCGTCGACGGCGTGGTGGTCGAGGGCAGCTCCGACGTGGACACCAGCCTGATCACCGGCGAGAGCGTGCCGGCGGCGGTGGCTCCCGGCGCCAAGGTCTTCGCCGGCACCGTCAACCTGTCGGCGCCGCTGAAATTCACCGTCTCGGCGGTGGGCGAGCGCACCCTGCTGGCCGAGATCGTCCGCATGATGGAGGTGGCGGAACAGGGCCGCGCCCGTTATGTCGCCCTGGCCGACCGGGTGGCGCGGTATTACGCGCCGGTGGTGCACGTCGCCGCGTTATCCACCTTCGCCGGCTGGATGCTGCTGGGCCACGTGCCGTGGCAGCAGGCGCTGCTCAACGCGGTGGCGGTGCTGATCATCACCTGCCCCTGCGCCCTGGCGCTGGCGGTGCCGGTGGTGCAGGTGATCGCCTCGGGGCGCTTGATGCGCCAGGGCATCCTGCTGAAGAGCGCCACCGCGCTGGAACGCTTCGCCACCGTCGATACCGTGGTGTTCGACAAGACCGGCACCCTGACCCAAGGCAAGCCCAGTCTGGTGCGCGACGGCGCCTGGAGTGAGGCCGACCTGGCCCTGGCCGCCTCGCTGGCCCTGGCCTCGCACCACCCCCTGGCCCGCGCCCTGGCCGCCGAGGCGCCGGGCGCCACCGTCGCCGCCGAGGTCCGCGAGGAGCCGGGCCGCGGCATGGTATCGCCATCCGGCCTCAAGCTGGGCAGCCGTGCCTTCGTGGGTGTTGCCGACGACGGCAGCGCCGAGGGGCCGGAGCTGTGGCTGGCCCGCCCCGAGGCCGTCCCCATCCGCTTCGCCTTCCGCGACGAGCCCCGCACCGACGCCGCCGAGGTGGTCAGACTACTGCGCCGCCGTGGCCTCGCGGTCGAGCTGCTGTCGGGTGACCGCGAGCCCACCGTGCGCCGCGTCGCCGGCCTGCTCGGCATCGAGCATTGGAGCGCCGCCCGCAGTCCGGCCGCCAAGGTGGAACGCCTCGCCCAACTCAAGGCCGAGGGGCGCCGGGCACTGATGGTGGGCGACGGACTCAACGACGCTCCGGCGCTGGCGGCGGCCCATGTCTCCATGTCGCCCTCCACCGCCGTCGATGTCAGCCAGATCACCGCCGATCTGGTATTTCAGGGCCACCGCCTGCGGCCGGTGGTGGAATCTCTCGACGTGGCGCGGATTTCACGCACCCTGGTGGGGCAGAACTTCTTGCTGGCGCTGGGCTACAACCTGTTCACCGTACCGTTGGCGGTGGCGGGACTGGTCACCCCCCTCATCGCAGCGATTGCCATGTCCACCTCGTCGCTGGTAGTAATTGGCAATGCCCTGCGTCTGTCCCGCGGGAGAAGTCCGTGAACAACCTGCTGATGCTGATCCCGGTCGCTTTGGGTTTGGGTTTCTTGGGGCTCCTGGCCTTCCTGTGGGCGTTGAAGTCCGGCCAGTTCGACGATCTCGACGGCGCCGCCTACCGTATCCTGTTCGACGAGGACGCCGACGAACCGAAAGGTAAACCGTAAGGCCGATGGGCACCGCTCCCACCCTCGATTTCGAATCGCTGCGCCGCGAGCACACTGCCGATCTGCGCTCGCCCACCTGCCGCAATTGCGACATCGTGCGCGAAATCGCCTTTTGCGCCGACCTGACCCACGAGGAAATCAAGCGCCTGACCACGGTGCGCTGCCACGCCTCGCTGCCGGCCAATTTCACCGTCTTCCGCGAGGGCGACGAGGTCGATCACGTCTATTCGATCTCGGCCGGCACGGTGAAGCTCTACAAACTGCTGCCCGACGGGCGCCGCCAGATCATCGGCTTCCTGTTCTCGGGCGAACTGTTCGGGCTGGCGGTCGAGGGAGCCTACGTCTACACCGCCGAAACGGTGACGGCCACCCAGCTGTGCCGCTTCACCCATCGCAAGCTCGATACCCTGCGCGACGAGATCCCCCGCCTGGAACGCCGCATGTTCAGCATGGCGGTCAAGGATCTGGTGGCAGCCCAGGAGCAGATGCTGCTGCTCGGGCGCAAGACGGCGCGGGAGAAGCTCGCCACCTTCCTGCTGCGGCTGTCGCGCCGCCAGGAACAAGTCGGCCTGCCGTCGAGCCCGGTGGCGCTGCCCATGAGCCGGGCCGACATCGCCGACTATCTTGGGTTGACCATCGAGACGGTCAGCCGCACCTTCACCCAACTGAAGCGCGACGCCACCATCGGCCTGCCCGCCTCGGGGCACGTGTTGTTGCAGGACGAGGCGGCACTCAGGGAATTGGCCGAGGGAACCTGACGTGAGCACGGAAGTAAGGACCAAGCGCGTCACCACCCGCGACATCCGCGCCCGCAAGGGGGCTGAACCGCTGGTGGTGCTGACCGCCTATACCGCCCCCATCGCCCGCCTGCTCGACCCGCATGTGGACATGCTGCTGGTGGGCGATTCACTGGGCATGGTGGTCTATGGCATGGAGACGACGCTGGGCGTCACCCTGGAGATGATGATCAACCACGGCACGGCGGTGGTGCGGGCCTCGTCCAGGTCGCTGGTGGTGGTGGACATGCCGTTCGCCAGCTACCAGGAAAGTCCCGAGCAGGCCTTCCGCAATTGCGCCCGGGTAATGGTCGAGACCGGCTGCGGCGGCATCAAGGTCGAGGGCGGCCGCGAGATGGCCGAGACCATCCACTTCCTCACCCAGCGCGGCATACCGGTGATGGGTCATGTCGGGTTGAAGCCGCAGTCCGTGCACGCGGCGGGCGGCTTCCGCGCCCACGGCCGTGCCGACGACGAGGCGGCGGCCATCCGCGCCGACGCCCGTGCCGTCACCGACGCCGGCGCCTTCTGCATGGTGGTCGAGGGCACCATCGAACCGCTGGCCCGCGTCCTTACCGACGAGGTGGCAATCCCCACCATCGGCATCGGCGCCTCGGTGGCCTGCGACGGGCAGGTGCTGGTGATCGACGACGTGCTGGGGCTGTTCAACGACTTCACCCCCAAATTCGTCAAGCGCTACGCCGATCTGTCGCCGCTGGTGAGCCAGGCCGCCGAGGACTTCGCCCGCGAGGTCAAGGCCCGCAGCTTCCCCGGCCGCGAACACTGCTTCGGCATGCCCAAGGACAAATAGAATGGCCGGTGATCTCGATATCGTCCGCTCGGTGGCGGAGCTGCGGGCGCGGGTGAAGTACTGGCGCGACCAGGGCCTCTCCGTCGCCTTCGTCCCCACCATGGGGGCACTGCACGAGGGCCACCTCACCCTGGTGCGCCGTGGCCTGGAACTGGCCGACCGGGCGGTGGCTTCGGTGTTCGTCAATCCGACCCAGTTCGGTCCCAACGAGGACCTGTCGAGCTATCCCCGCCGCGAGGCGCGCGACGCCGAACTGTTGGAGGGGGCCGGCTGCGGCCTGCTGTTCGCCCCTACCGTGGCCGAGATGTATCCCGACGACTTCAGCACCACGGTGACGGTGGCCGGCGTTTCCGCGGGCCTGTGCGGCGACATCCGCCCCGGCCATTTCGCAGGTGTGGCGACGGTGGTGGCCAAGCTGCTGCTGCAATGCCTGCCCGACGTGGCGCTGTTCGGCGAGAAGGATTACCAGCAACTGGCGGTGATCCGCCGCCTTGCCCGCGACCTCGACATCCCCGTCGCCATCGAGGGGGTGGCCACGGTGCGCGAGGCCGACGGATTGGCCATGTCGTCGCGCAACGCCTATCTGTCGGCCGAGGAACGCGCCGTCGCCCCCGCCATCCACCGTGTCCTGCTGGCGGTGGCCGGGGGGCTGCGGGCCGGCGATGCGGCGTCGAAACTTTGCGCCAAGGCCGTTGCCGACCTGCTGGCCGCCGGTTTCAAGTCGGTGGATTATGTGGAAGTACGCGACGCCGACACCCTGGCACCGCTGGAATGGTTCGACCGCCCGGCCCGCGTCCTGGTCGCGGCACGACTGGGGGGGGCCCGCCTGATCGACAACGTCGCAGTCTAGGGTGCGGAAAAACTCAACTTTCCTTTCGTCATTCCCGCCAAGGCGGGAATCCATGCGTCCGGCAACACAGCATATGGGCGCAAATGCCAGTCCTTGCCCCAACATGGACCCCCTAGACTCACGATTGAAGTGCAACACCCTTAAGATGGGATGTTGCGATGGGAACGACCTACGATCAGCTCAGCTTGGATGAGCGGTGCGAGATTTACCGTCTGCATGCAGACGGTAAATCTCGGCGAGCCATTGCCCG
>CAJANL010000001.1 GCA_903941105.1 uncultured Rhodospirillaceae bacterium | reverse complement strand
GCCTATGCCACCGGCCCCGGCAAGGTGGCCCAGGACGGCGACAAGGGTGGCAACGGCGTCTACACCGGCGAACTGCTCAAGGCTCTGCGGGAACCGGGGCTAAAGATCGAAGACGTGTTCAAGAAGGCCGGCGCCGGCGTCGCCGAGAAGACCGGCGGCAAGCAGGTGCCGTGGATGCAGGCGTCGATCTCGGGCGATTTCTACCTGCGACCGGGGGCTGCCGTCGCTGCCGCACAATCGTCCGGTGGGACCGACAAGGAGACGGTGTTTTGGCAGTCGATCCAGGGAAACACCGATCCCGAAATGTATAAGGCCTATCTCAGGCAGTGGCCCGACGGCACTTTTGCCGCCATCGCCAAGGCCAAGGTGGAGAGCCTGAAGGGCACAAAGGTTGCCGCCGTGGTGCCGCCGCGCCCCGAGCCGGTGCTGGAGGCGGTGGACAAGGACATGGTGGCGCGCTCGGCTGTACGAGTGCGCGAAGCCCCCAACGCCCAGGCCAAGGTGGTACAGACGCTGAAGGAAGGATCGGAGGTGCTGATCTCCGAAAAGGTCAAGGGCGATAACTGGGGCGCCGTCGAGCAGAAGGGCAAGCGCCTTGGCTATGCCGTGTTGGACAGCTTCGAGGACGCTGCTAGCTGGCGAAAGCGCAAGGAGGAGGAAGGGCGGAGCAGTGAACAGACTGCCGTGGTAGCACCTCCCGCTCCCGCTCCCTCGACGCTCGTGACGCCTGTTGGCCTGCGGCCGCCGCCGACATTGCCACCCGCTCAACTTTACCATCCCCAGTCGGTGGTCGACATCTACGTTCACCAATGTGTCGGCTGTCACGGCATCAATCGTAAAGGAGCCATTGGAAAAAACATCGAGCCGCCGAAAACTCAGAAACTCGGGCAGGCGCGGATCGAGGCAGTTATCGCCAACGGCACCGACGGGGGGATGCCTTCATTCAGCGGGAAATTGTCTCCCGCGCAGATAAGCTCCCTCGCAACATTCATCCAGGAGCCGGTTCCCGCCATGCCTCAGGACTGGACGGTGGCACAGGCCCGGTCAACTTGGGAATTGCGTGTTCCTCCTTCTCAGCGCCCAACCAGTCAATCGCATGGGGTTCGCCTCGACAATGTATTTGCTGTAACGCTACGTGACGCCGGAGAGGTGGCCCTGATTGACGGTGACAGCAAAAAGATATGGACCCGTCTCGCTGTAGGGGCAGGCATACATTTGGCAAAGCCATCACAATCAGGGCGCTATCTCTACTCCCACAATCGCGATTGTCGTGTGGCAATGACCGACCTTTGGCAGAATCCGCCGTCAATCGTCGCTTCGGTCAAAGTGGGCTACGATTGCCGCTCCCTGGAGGTGTCGAAGGCAAAGGGATACGAAGACCGCTATATAATTGTTGGTGGATACTTTCCGCCCCAATACACGGTACTGGACGGCCAAACTCTGGAGCCGATCGTAGTATCTTCGACACGCGGAAACACCATTGACGGCCAATATCATTCCGAGCCACGGGTCGCCGGCATCCTGCCATCCTTGGGCCGTCCCGAATGGGTGGTGTCGGTGAAGGAGACTGGATTTTTAAAGATGGTTGATTATTCCAACCTAAACCAGGTTGGTGAGACGTCAATTCCTGCGGCCAAGTTTCTCCATGATGGCGGATTGGACTCGAGCAAGCGGTTCGCACTTGTGGCGGCCAACGCTTCCAACAAAGTGGCCATTCTCGATACCCAAACCCGTCAACTTGCTGGGCTGGTTGACGTCAAGTCCATACCCCACGGCGGACGGGGGGCTAACTTCGTCCATCCTCGCTTCGGACCAGTCTGGGCGACCACACACTTAGGTGCCGACGTCATCTCCCTGATAGGCACCGATCCGAAAGGTCGGCCTCAATATGCCTGGAAGGTTGTAGCTGAACTGAAAAACCACGGCAGTGGTGCTCTTTTTGTGAAAACCCACCCGAAGTCCCGCAACTTGTGGGCTGATGCGCCATTGAAGCCGGACCGCGAAGCGGCCGGTTCGGTCACGGTCTACGACATTGATAGGCTGGATGCGGGGCCAACGGTGATTAATATTGTCCAGTTGGCGAACCTGCCTCAGAAAAAGGCGACAAGTCGTGCCGTTCAGGCAGAGTACAGCGCCGATGGCAGTGAGGTTTGGTTCTCAGTTTGGGCTGGAAAAGAAGACGATAGTGCTATTGTTGTCCTCGATGACCGTACGCGCCAATTGAAAACCGTAATTCGCGACCCATATCTGACGACACCAACTGCGAAATTCAATCTGTACAACACTCGTAATGATATTTATTAGTTTTAACCTCAGTGCAGACGGATATTGGAGGGTGATGTCAGCTCTCTGGGACGGGTCATAGCCGGGCGATACGGATCAAGCTGATCACCGAGATCGTCTTCGTGGCCGCACTACTGTCGGGTGGGGCCGCCATTGAGGCGGTCAGCGATCAGACAAGGCTGAAGCCTACACACCATCACCCACTGCCGCCTACATCTACTCGCAATGAGCGCAGCATCACGGTCGGTTCCGCTCATTGGAACAACGCAGATGCAACGTTCTCCATTGCTGCCACGCCGTTACAACAGAGTGAACAGGTAACAACAGTTCAGTTTAGTTGACACGTTTCGCTAGGCCGCAGGGTTCGCCGTGACCATGGTCACCTGGCTGTCGGAGAGTTCTGCGTCGAAGCAGCAGCCCAGCGCGCTGCAGTTGGGCGTCGCCCAGGCCAGACGGGCGCCGATGCGCAAGGGGCCGATCACCACGGTGAGGTAATCATGCGGCCTCAAGTCCAGCGAGGCAACGTGGTCGAGGGCTCGCGGCATGATCTTGCAGCCGCCGCGCGAGAAATCGAGCACCTGACAGGGTTCCACCTTCCCGCCGATCTCAAGCACCGCCGGGTGGGCACAGGCGAGGCGGGGGAAGGCGCGCAATTCCGCTCGGACGTCGGCCATGAGCAATCATTTTCCTGACAGTAAGAACATGCGCACGTTGGTAGTGCCCGGGCTTGACCGATGTCAATTGCCTAAAGGGCTAAACGAGAGCATCTTTCGGTTAGTCACTTCCCAGGGAGAGACACCGGTGACACCGACCAGCATGACCAAGGATTCGTTGCTCGCATCCTACCGCTCCGGCGGTCGGGGTACGCTGGCCGCGGCCCTGTGCGTGCTGGCGCTGGTCTTCAACCTGCTGGGGGCGGCGACCTATGCCGAGGCGTGGCGCGGTGCCGCCACCGAGGCCGGCATGGGCGACCTGTTCATCTGCCACGCCGCGCCCGAGTTGCAGGCATCGCAACCGGCCGAGCCCGGCAAGGCCTCGCCGGCCTGGAAATGTCCGCTGTGCATGGTGCACTCGGCCGGACTGACCGCACCGCTGGCCGAGCCAACCGTACTTTCCGCCGCAAAACCGGCGGCAACCATGGTGTGGCTGCCATCGACGGCCGATACGGCCGTTCGTTCTCCCACCGAGATCCGCCCCGGTGGACCGCGAGCCCCTCCCCTCCCCGTGTGAACTCCGCCCGACGCCGGGACCGACCATGGTCCCGCACCAATGGATTTCATTCGAAGGGTAACAATTTCATGTTGACCAACTCCTACGGCAGCCGTGCCCGGTTGCTGGCCGGCGCCTGTGCCGTGGCCGCCCTTGCCGCCGCGACCGCCCATGCCGACGAGCCCGTTCAACTCCACGAAATGACCGTCACCGGCACCCGCGAGGGCGAGTTGAAGTCGGAGACGCCGGCCTCGGTAACCATCATCAAGGGCGGCACCATCGAGGCGGTCAAGCCGGCGCATGCCTCCGAGATCATGAGCCGCGTCCCCGGCGCAGTGATCATGCAGACCAACGGCGAAGGCCACACCACCGGCATTCGCCAGCCCATCGGCACCGATGCGGTCTATCTCTACATGGAAAACGGGGTGCCGACCCGCGCCACCGGGTTCTTCAACCACAACGCCATGTTCGAAATCGACCTGCCCAACGCCGACGGGCTGGAGGTGACGCGCGGTCCCGGCTCGGCGCTGCAAGGCTCGGATGCCATCGGCGCGGTGTTCAACGTGATGAGCAAGCCACCCTCGGCCACGCCCGAGGCGCAGGTGACCGTCGAGGGCGGCTCCTATGGCTGGGCCCGGCTGCTGGGCAGCGCCAGCAACAGCTGGGGGGATACGGGAGCGCGCGGCAGCCTCAACATGACCCACACCGACGGCTGGCGCCGGCGCACCGAGTACGACCGCCAGAGCTTCACGCTGCAGGCGGATCACGCCGTGGGCGGCAACGCCATGATCCGCGGCATGATCACCGCCACCAACGCCGACATGCAGACCGGCGCCAATGCACGGCTGACCAAGGCGGACTATCTCGACAACCCGACCGCCAACTACCACACCATCGCCTATCGCCGGGTGCAGGCCATGCGCGCCTCGGTGGCCTACGAGGTCGAAGACGGCCCGTCGCTGTTCAGCGTGACGCCCTTCCTGCGCTGGAACACCATGGAACTGCTGCCGACCTTCACCCTCAGCAGCGATCCCTACATTTCCTACACCGGCCATCAGTCGCTCGGCCTGCAAGCCAAATACCGGCGTGATTTCGAGCCCTGGCGCAGCCGCTTCGTCACCGGCGTCGATCTCGACTACAGCCCCGGCTCGCACGTGGAAGACCGCATCGTCCGCACCAAGGTCGGCGAGAACTATGTTGCCTATAACAAGACCGGCACCACCTATGACTACGAGGTTCTCTACAAGCAGGCCTCACCCTTCGTCCATGTCGAGGCATCGCCGGTATCGGCGGTCCGCCTGTCGGGCGGGCTGCGGGCCGATTTCATCAGCTACAGCTACGACAACAACATGAGCAGCTCAGGTGCCTTCACCACCACCAAGGCCGACGGCACCGCCGGCACCTCGACCCTGTATCGCCCGGCCAGCACCGACCGCTACTACAGCCACCTGAGCCCCAGCCTGGGCGCCACCTGGAACGTCATGCCGGCGCTCAACGTCTTCGGCCGCTACAAGCATTCATTCCGCGCCCCCTCGGAAAGCCAGCTGTTCCGCTCCGGCTCGAACGTGGACACCATCCACCTCTCGCCGGTGAAGGTGGACAATTACGAGGCGGGCCTGCGCGGCCCCGACACGGGCGGCTTCACCTGGGAAGCCTCGGTCTACCGCATGACCAAGCGCGACGACATCCTGTCGACCCGGGAAAGCGGCACGGTGACCTCGACCACCAACAACGGCAAGACCCGCCACCAGGGCGTCGAGGGCGCGGTCAACTGGCAGGTCCTGCCCGACTGGGAGGTGGGTGCCAACGGTACCTATTCCCGCCACCGCTACATCACCTGGGTGTCCAGCGGCACCGACTACAGCGGCAACGACATCTCGTCGGCGCCCCGGGTGGTGACCAACGCCACCCTGGCCTGGAAGCCGCAGATGGAGGCGCTGAAGGGCTTGCGGGTCGAGGGCGAGTGGACTCATCTCGGCCCCTACAAGATGGATGACGCCAACACCAATACCTATCAGGGCCACCATCTGTTCAATCTTCGTGGCGCCTATGCCCTCACCGAATCCATCGAGGTGTTCGGCCGGGTGATGAACCTGCTGGATGCCCGCTGGGCCACCATCGCCCAATTCACCAACAGCCGGGAGGAGTTCGCTCCCGGCCTGCCGCGCACCATGTTCGGCGGCGTCACGGTGAGGTTCTGACCATGAGACGACGTCTCCCCGTCCTGGCGGCCGTCCTGGCCCTGCTCTCGGCTCCGGCCCTGGCGCAGCACAAGCCTGCGGCAGCGCCGCGGGCGGAGTGCCCGGCGGAAGAGACGGCCCTCAAATGCGCCGCCTCGGCGACGCCCGCCTTCACCGCCGACGGCGCGGTGGTGCTGGCGTGGTCGGCGGGCGGGCGGGTGATGGTGGCCCGGTCCACCGATGGCGGCGCCACCCTTGCCGCGCCGGTGGCGATCAACCCGGCGCCCGAGGCCATCGACGACGCCGGCGAGGCCCGGCCGGTGGTGGCGGTCGACGGCCCGCGGGTGTTCGTCGCTTACGCCTTGCGCCAGGACAAGGCCTATAGCGGCCGGCTGATGCTGGCCCGCTCCCTGGATGGCGGCCGCAGTTTCGAGCCGGCCCGCGCCATCGCCGACGACCCCACCAGCCAACGCTTCGCCGCCATGGGGATATCCGGCGGTCGGCTCACCCTCGCCTGGATCGACAAACGCGGCCTCGCCGCCGCCAAGCGCAAGGGCGAGGCCTATTTCGGCGCCGCCCTGACGGTGGCATGGTCCGACGACGGCGGCCGCACCTTCGCCCATCAGGCCATCGCCGAGCACCATTCCTGCGAATGCTGCCGGGTGGCCATGACCTTCGACGCGCAAGGGCGGCCGCTGCTGATGTGGCGGCATATCTTCGCCCCCAATGTGCGCGACCATGCCCTGATCGCCTTCACCGACCGCGACCACGCCGGGCCGCTGGTCCGCGTCGCCGAGGACGACTGGCGCATCGACGCCTGCCCGCATCACGGCCCCGCCTTGGCGGTGGCCGCCGACGGCAGCGTCTCGGCCGCCTGGTACACCGCCGGCAACCGGCGCCAGGGCCTGTTTCTCGCCCGCTCGGTGGAGGGTGGCAAGGCCTTCGCGGCCCCTCGCCCCATCGGCAACGCCGACAACGGCCCCTCGCACCCGCAGCTGCTGGCCGAGGGGACACGGCTGTGGCTGGCCTGGAAGGAATTCGACGGCGATCGCTCCACCGTGATGATGCAATCTTCTGCCGACAACGGCCAGACCTGGACCACGCCGACCATCGCCGCCGAAACCAAGGACGCCTCGGATCATCCGCTGCTGATCAGCGACGGCAAGCGGCCGCTGCTGTCCTGGCTGAGCCGGGCCGAGGGCTGGCGGCTGATCGCCCTGGCAGGCGGAAAATGAGGCGCATTCTTCTCACCCTGATCCTGCTGCTGACCGCCGGCAGCGCCTTGGCCGAGGTGCGCCCCTTCGTGCGCGGCAGTTGGCAGGAGTTAATCGCCGCCCATGCCGGCAAGCCGCTGCTGGTGCATTTCTGGTCACTGACCTGCGCCCCCTGCCTCGCCGAGATGCCGCAGTGGACCAAGCTGCGCCGGGACAATCCCGGCATGGCCCTGGTGCTGGTCGCCACCGACGCGCCGGAACAGGCGGCGCGCCAACAGACGTTTCTGGCCCGCAACGGTCTGGGCGACGTCGAGCAGTGGACCTTCGCCGACGCCTTCACCGAACGACTGCGCTTCGAGGTCGACCGGCGCTGGCGCGGTGAGCTGCCCATGACCCGGATGGTCGGTCGCGACGGCAGCGTCGAGGCCTTCACCGGCTCGATGGACGCAGCGGTGCTCGCCGGCTGGCTGGTGCGTCAGGGAGGCTCCCATGTCGAACGCTGAATTGATCGCCATCGGGCTGCCGCAGCCCTCGCAGTCCGACCGCATGAGCCCCGCGCTGGCATTCGCCGCCCTGCTCCATCTGGCGGTGGCGACGGTGCTGCTGGCATGGCCCGCCGCCCTGCCCACCCTCGACGACGCCGCCGCCATCGCCGTCGTGTTCACCCCGCCGCCCCCCGCCCGGGAAGAGCCTCCGCCGCCGCAGCCCCAGCCGCAGGTCGCCGCCAAGACCACACCGACACGCGCCCCCGCCATTCGGCCGAAGGCTGCGCCGCTGCCGCAGGCGGTACAACCGGTGGCCGATGCGGCCCCCGCCGCCGCGCCCGGGACCATCGCCACCCCGGCCAAGCCGCAACCGGAACCGCCGCCGGTGGTCGCCGCCGCGCCGGCCGACGTGCAGCCCTTGCCGGTGGAGATGCCGCGCCCGACTTATCCGCTGTTGGCCCGCCGCAAGGGGTGGGAAGGGCTGGTGCTGCTGGCGGTGGAGGTCAATGAACTCGGCTGCCCCAACACCATTCAGGTCAAGCGCAGCTCGGGCTACCCGGCGCTGGACGAAGCGGCCATGGAGGCCGCCAAGCGCTGGCATTTCGCCCCCGCCCGCAAGGCGGGCCGCATCGTCACCGCGACGGTCGAGGTGCCCATCCGGTTCTCGCTGAAGGACGCATAGCGCCCGGCCCCATTCATGGCTCTCGCAAGAGAGGGAGCGATGTTGCCGTGAGACCAATCCGCAAGCATTGCATCGCCATCCCCATGGTATAGACTGAGACACAGAGGGGCGAGGAGCGGTTCCGGGGGGACGTTCAATGCGGAAGCTGCAAAAGCTGGAAATCGCACCCGGCATCACGTGGGTGGAAGCCCCCGATGCCGATCTCCGCCTGCTGTGCGGCTGCCCCGCCGACGCCGTCAAACACTTGATGCGCCGCGGCATTATCCGCTGGACCGAGGAAGGCGGGGTCAGGTTCGAGACCGGCCCCAATACCCTGCTGCTCTCCGACGTGATGATCCAGAACGGCGCCTTCTGCAACATGGCGGAATTCCCCATCCTGCAGATGTTCTACCGCCAGGGCATGCTGCTGCCCGGACACCGCAACAACACCGGTGCCAAGCCACTGCTGATCGGGCGGCGCGATCAGCTCGACGCCCAGATGCAATACATCTACCGCGGCAACTATGGCCTGGTGTCCGAGGAGGAAATCATCGCCGCCGGGGTCGATGCCGCCACCGCCCGCGACATGATGCGGCTCAAGCTGCGCTTCGCCTTCGGCCGCATCCAGGACCCGCGCGAACTGCTGGACGGCCTGGAGGTGTCCGACGAGGCCGGCGAGGTGGAAATCCGCAACGGCGTCACCCTGAGGCGCACCGCGCTCAACGTGTTCGAGATCGCGTTCGAGGGTGAGACGGTTTCGGTCGACCTCAACCTGCCGCCCTGGGAGGGGCACGAGTGCCCTTACCCGTTGGGCGCCTTTCAGTTCCGCCGCGAGTTCTTCTCGGTCATCCATTCCGGCGAGGGCGACGGCTGGGATATTCGCCGCCCCAGCATGGGCTCGGTGCTGGTCTATCAGGGCCGCATCTACCTGATCGACGCCGGCCCCAACCTGATCCACACCCTGACCGCGCTGGGCATCGGCATCAACGAGGTGGAAGGCATCTTCCACACCCACTCGCACGACGACCACTTCGCCGGGCTGACCACGCTCATTCAGGCCGACAGCCGCATCAAATACTACGCGGCACCGCTGGTGCGCGCCGCGGTCACCAAGAAGCTGGCGGCACTGCTGTCCATCGACGAGGACGCCTTTTCGGATTATTTCGAGGTCCACGACCTCGAAATAGGCCAATGGAGCGATGTCGGCGGCCTGGAGGTGCGGCCCATCTTCTCGCCGCATCCGGTGGAAACCACCATCTTCATGTTCCGCGCCCTGGCCGAGGGCGGCTACCGCAGCTATGCCCATTTCGCCGACGTGGTCGGGCTGAAGATGCTTGAGGGCATGATCACCGACGATGCCGCCAGACCCGGGATCAGCCGCGAATGGTTCGAGCAGATCCGCCGCGATTACGCCGAGCCGGCCGACATCAAGAAGGTGGACATCGGCGGCGGGCTGATCCACGGCGACGCCCACGACTTCCGCGACGACGCCTCGCCCAAGATCATCCTGGCCCACACCTCGCAGAAGTTGACCGACGAGCAGAAGGGTATCGGCTCCGGCGCCTCGTTCGGCACCGTCGATGTACTGGTGCCGTCACTGCGAGACTTCATCTTCCGCTCGGCCTATGCCCATCTCGGCAACTATTTCCCCACCGTGCCGGGTGATCACATCGACATCCTGCTGAACGGCCGCGTCCTCACCTTCAACCCCGAGACCATACTGCTCAAGGAAGGTCAGGACCACGACGTCATCTATCTGCTGTTGACCGGCCAGGTGGAAACGCTGTCGCGCGAGAACGACATCCGCGGTGCCCAATCGGCCGGGGCCCTGCTGGGCGAACTGACCGGGCTGCACGGGCTGCCGCCCTCCGAGACCTACCGCGCGGTCAGCTTCGTCCAGGTGCTGGAGATGTCATGCCGGCTCTATGTCGACTTCGTGCAGCGCCACGACCTGTTCGGCGAAATCTCGCGGCTGATGGAGACCCGGGAGTTCCTCAGCAAGACCTGGCTGTTCAGCCGCATCATGTCCACCGGCACCTTGAACGCCATCGCCAAGGCGCTGTCCACCCGCCAGGTCGCCATCGGAAGGCCGGTTGAGTGCGGCGAGGGCATGATCGGCATGGTCAAATCGGGCAAGGTGGTGCGGCGCCACCACGGCAAGACGGTCGAGAAGCTGTTTCCCGGCGACTTCTTCGGCGAGGAGGCGGCCATGTTCCACACCTGCGCCTCGACCACCCTGACCGCGACCGAGGACAGCGAGCTATATACGATGCCGGCCGACCTGCTGCGCGGCATTCCCAACGTCCACTGGAAACTGTTCGAGAGCTTCCAGCGCCGCAGCGCCGGGAACCGGCGCTAACGGATCTCGATCGTCCCGATCATCCGGGTGTGGCCGAGGCCGCAATACTCGCCGCATTGCAGGCGCACCTTGCCGTCGACCGGGGTAGTCAACGGCACCACCCGCACCAGATCGGGGCTCAGCAAGACCTCGGTGCTGCCCACCACCGCGCTATGCACGGCATCCTCGGCCAGGATGTGCAGACGATAGGACTTGCCCGGCGCCAGTTCCAGGGCGGGCTCGAATTCCCAGCGCCGCGCCAGTACATAGACATCACCGGCCGGCGGCCGCACCAGCGGAATGGCGGTGCCCTCCACCGTCCGGCCGGTGGCGAAGGCGGCGGCCTGGGCGTCTAGCCGGGTCCGGAACTGGGGCAGGTCGGCGGCGTAGCCTCCCACGGTGGCGGGCTCGCCATAGGGGGTCGTCAGCCACAACACCACCAGGATCAACGCCGTCGACAGCAGAATCAGCGCATTGCCATTGGCCGGGGGTCTACTCACCGCGCGGCTCCCGCTTCAGCAGGCGCGCCAGCACCATCCAGACGAAGATCACGCCTCCCAGCACCGCCAGGCCGGTGCCCATGCCGACCACGCCCATGGCCACCTTCTTCCACACACTGTCCAGCCCCTGCGCCGCCCCGGCGGTCTTGCGCGCCACTCCGGCGGCGCCGGCCATGAAGAAGCCCAGGGCATGCACCAGTTGCCCCCAGCCGTAGAGATGGAACTGCCAGCGCACACCACGTCCGGTGCCGATGGAGCGCCCCACCGCCGGCAGGAAGGCCACCAGGAACACGCCCATCAGGCCCAACTGCACCCCGCCGATGACGGCATGATAGTGCGATGGCGTACGGGTGTCGGCGACGCCGAGGAAGAAGCCGAAGAAGCCGCCGACCCCGAACAGCACCAGCGACAGCACCAGCGACAGGAAGGCCGGCGAGCGCCAGTCGCGGCGCCCCTTCAACAGGCGGAAGGCCAGACCGGCCCCCATCACCAGCGGCGGCAACGGCAGGCCGTACCACAGCAAATCGGTGAAGGCCTGACGGTGCGCCAGCCCCAGCACGTCGGCCTTGGCGTAGATCGCCGGCGAGGCCAGCGCGAACAGCAGCAGGGCGGAGAAGCAGGCGCGCGACAGCATCGGCGACAACGGCCCCACACCGGCGTGACGCTCGCACAGCATCTGCCACGCCACCATCACGATGCAGGTGTTGACGATCTGCAACACATGACCGCCGCCCCAGAACAACCGCTCATTGAGCAGCGCCAACTCGGTGGCCGGCGGGATCAGCACCCAGGCGAGAAAGAAGCAGAAACAGGCCAGCAGATAGGCGACCGCGGCGGTGATGATACCCCACACCACCGGGCCGGGTTGGCTGCGGGCCAGCGGCAGTACCCGACCGCAGGCCAGTGCCACCCCGGCGGCGTGCATGGCCAGGCCGGCGTAGAACAGCGGATGGATCACCACCGGCACATAGTTGTTGAGCGACGGCTCACCGGTATCGGCCAGCGCCGGCACCAGCAGCAGCAGAACCCCACCGATCCCCAGCCCGAGTGCCGTCCGCCCCACCCAGGCGGGTCCGGCCGGCGCCACCAGCACGGTCAAGGCCCCCAGCGCCGCCAGGTACCAGACCTCGAACGACAGCACCACATGGGTGACCAGGGCGCGATAGAAGAAGTGCTGTCCCGAGGGAAACCAGTCGCCGATCTTCGGCGTGCGCGACAGTCCCAGTACCAGGGCCAGCAGCCCGGCAATGGCCAGCGAGCCGATGGCAAGCAGCGCCCAGCCCTTCAGCTCGGTGCGGCGGTGGGGAGAGAGTGTGGTGAGTGACCAAGCGTCCATGGGGCGGAAGATACCGTCACCGTCAGTCCGACGAAAGCGGAAACCCCCTTCCCTCGACGGGGAAGGGGGTTTGCTGCCTACTCGAATATGATCGCCTTGTTCTCGTCGTCGAAGTCGATGACGAAGACCTGCCGGGGAGCCAGCTTCACCACCTTGACCACGTCGTAGTCGAAGCCGGTGGCGGCACCCGAGTCACGCATCCGGACATGGATGCGATGCTCGCCGGCCGGCACCTCGCGGCTTTCGTAGAAGCGCGACCGGCCGTCGCCGGACAGGCCGGCCGGCTTGGCCGTCTGGGCGAAGATCGGCTTGCCGTCGAGGTCCATTTCCAGCGTTACCGAAGACCGCTCGCGACCGCAGGACTGCTTGGTGCGCATGTTGGGCGCCAGCTTGGCCAGTTCCTCGGCACTGCGATCCTTGCACTCGCCCACCCGTTGCCCGGCATGGGTGACGCTGAGCTTGACCAGCGCGTTGGCGGGGTTGTGATGGACGTATCTGGGCGCCTCGGCAAAGTAGGCGACCATGGCGGCGAAGGCGCTATAGGCCAGAACCTGGCCCACGATGTAGCGGGACTTGATCATTCTGCGGCTCCCTTCACCGGAGTGGCAGCCAGTTCCTCGCGGAATTCAGCGATCTCGCGAACCAGGGACGTGGTCTCGGTCGACGCCGCCCAGATCACCCGCATGCGGTCGCGCGGAACCGCCCGCCGCAGCTTCGGCACCCGCTCGCCGTCCATCCGCTGCTGCACCCACTCGGGGCCGAGGCGGTGGAAGCACTCGCCGGGACGGCAGGCGGTGACGATCACGCCATCCACCAGCTTGCGGGTCAGCAGATAATCCACCATGGACGGCGGCAACATGCCGGAGCAGGGCAGCGACATGATGGCGACGCCCGGCATCTTGATGTCCTTGAGGACGGCACCGTGATCACAGCCGAACACCATGATGCGCACCGGCGTATCCAACGCCCCCGCCCGCGCCGCCGCCTGCTTGCGCATGCTGTCGAAGGCGAAGTTGGGCAAGTCGATGCCAGTGCTCAAAATCTGCCCCTTGTTGAAGGGGTTGCTGTGCGGGCACGACGCGACGCAGATGCCACAGCCGGTGCAGACCTCGGACTGAACCACGGCGATCTCGCGGTGGGGCGAAACGTCGCTGCGCGGACGAATGGTCACCGCACCGAACGGGCAGTCGCTGGCGCAATTGCCGCAGCCGTTGCAGTCGGGTGGGCTGACGCGCGCCGCCTGGGGCCGGCGGTATCGCACCATCCACGGCATCACCGACAGCAGCACGCTGAGGCCGATGGCCGCCGCCCACGCCACCGCCGGCCCGTAGGTGTCGAACACCGGGTAGAGGGCCATATAGTACCAGTCGGGATTCAGCACCCCGGTGGACAGGCCGAGATTGGCCGAATCGTGGCTCTGGGCGGGATGGATCAGCGACAGCGCCACCAGCATGATCATGGTGCCGATGGCCAGCTGCTTGGGCGGATTCACATCGGCGCGGTTGATGCGCAGGATGTGGATCCACATGGCGAACAGCAGGAACAGCGGCACCGCGATGTGGATGAAGATCAGCAGGGTGAAGAAACGATCGGTCAGCGCGCCGGGATTGAGGAAGTTGCGCGCGATGGACTGCCCGAAGATGCCCAGCCAATCCATCCATTCGGCCGTGCCCAGCGCCAGGTACTGCGCCAGCATGTCCCACACCAGCCAATAGCCGGTGATGCCCGAGGCGAACACCATCCAGATCAGCGGCACGCCGGTGAACCAGGCGAACCAGCGGGCGCCGTGGTAGCGGTCCATGGCGTATTCGCGCACCAGATGCATCATCATGCTGAGCACCATGGCGTCCGAACCATAGCGATGCAGGCCGCGGATCATGCCGCCCCAATACCACTGAACCCGGCTGATGTACTCGATGGAGTCCCATGCCCGCACCGCGCTGGTCTCATACGGGATGAACAGGTAGAGGCCGCTGGCCCCCACCACCCAGAAGAAAAACCAGGACATGGCGCCCAGGTGGTAGAGCGGATTGGCTTCGCGCCCAACCAGCGCATCGGCGGCGCTTTCCAGGCGGAAAATGCCGGCCTTGAGCGCGGCCTTGACTGGATTAGACACGGCTAAATTTCCTTTTCGTTTCTCTTTTTTGCGCCACGCTCGGACACAAGAGGTATCTGTCCCACACGTTAGCGGATGGCCTTGCGGTTTTCTCGTACGATCTTGAATAGCAGATAGGCAATCGTCGCTATTGACAACGCGCCGAACCCTATTTCCAGAAAGAAGCCGAAGTCGTACTTGTAGGCGTCGCTATGTGGATCATAGACGGTGCAGATGATGCGGATGCGGTTGGTTATGCCGGTCCACGATCCCAGCGACGAGACACGCCCCAACACCAGATCTTTCAGCGGCTCCACCAGCAGAGGCAGTTCGAAAGTCTCGCCGTAGACTTGGCGGTAGATCTTGCCCTGGGCGTCGATGATGGTGGTCTGGGCGATGTGATCGAAGCCGCGCGGACTGACGTAGTAGGTGAAGCCCAACTCGCGCGACAGGGCCTCGACGGTGTCGGCCCCGGCGGTGGCGAAGGTCCAGTCGTCGAGGTCGATGCCTTGCTGGCGGGCGAAATGACGCAGCCGTTCCGGGCCGTCATGAGCGGTGTCGAAGCCGATGGACAGCACCCGGAACCGCCCCTCGCCCACCGCACGGCGGGCGTTGGCGATGGCCTTGGCCACCGTCTGGCTCATCACCGGACAGGTATGATAGCAACTGGTGTAGATCATGCTGATCACCAGCGGCTGACCACGGAACGACGACAGGTCGAGCGGCTTGCCATCCTGGTCGATCAGGCGATGCTCACTCAGCGTCGTGCCCTCGGCAAGGCGCGACACCTTCAGCGCCGCCTCCGGCGTCGGCGCCACGACGGGAGCCGCGGCCAACGGAAGGGCGGCGGCAAGGACAAACAGACAGGCGGTCAGAAAGCGATGCATGCTGGCATCGTTATCAATTGGGGGCCGGCTCCAACATGACGGCGGTCAAGAGCGGCGGAAATTACCACGGGAGGCAAGAAAATTTGCCTTATTTCGTGGGCCTGAAACGAAACGGGCGGGACCGAAGTCCCGCCCGCCGTTACTTAGGACCTAAGCGATCAGCTCATGCCCCAGGTGCTGGCCAGATACTTCCAGTTGACGAAGTAGTAAAGCACGAACACCGTCAGGAACAGCAGCGCCAGGACGAAGGTACCGGGCACCGAGAAGGTGCCGGCATCGCCGTAGCTGGCAACCGCCGGGGCGGCCGGAGCCGGAGCGGCCGACTTGACCACCGGCTTGCCGAACAGCACCGACGCCACGATGAGCAACACGAACAACGCGCCACCCACCACGGCCAACACGCCGCAGATACCGGTGATGCCCATCATCAGATAGGCGGCCGGGGGATAGCTGAAGGCGTGCGCGGCATCGGTGAACGCCATGTCCCAATGACGACGCGACACGCCCAACGTGCCGGCGCCCATCATGAACAGCGAGAAGCCGCCCATGCCGAGGCCGAACAGGTAAGGCTGAAGCTTCGCCAGGCCGGGGGCGACGATCTGACGACCCCACAGCACCGGTACCAGGAAGTAGGTCAGAGCCATGAACGCCAACGTGGTGCCGGCCGCCACGGTAGCGTGGAAGTGACCGGGCACGTAGATGGTGTTGTGGATCATGATGTTGATCTGTTCCACGCCCATGGTGACACCGGAGATGCCGCCGAGGAAGCCGAACAGGATCAGGGACAGGAACATGCCGGAGAACACCGGATTGCCCCAGGGAGCCTTACGCAGCCACTCGAACAGGCCCTTGTTGAAGCCCTTTTTGCGCTGCGCCGCCTCGATGCAACCGGGCACCGTCAGGCCGTGGATCATCGAACCCAGCACGGCGAGATACATGCCGTACGAGGTGTTGAAGATCTTGTAGCTGGACGACAGACCGGGTTCCACCAGCAGATGGTGGGCCGAGGCGATCTGAAGGAAGAAGATGTAGGTCAGGTAAGCCATACGGCTGACCTTCTCGGACAGGGGCTTGGCGCCGAACAGGATCGCGGCGATCGCATACCACACAGCGATGTGGGCGGCGACGTTGATCTGCTGCGACGAGTGACCCATGCCCCACCACACCACTTTGTACATCAGCGGATCGATGTGGCTGATCAGCCCGAGCGACCACAGCAGGGTCGGGATCAGGATGATGGCGCCCGAGGCGATGGTGTAGACGGCGATGATGCAAGCCACCAGCGCACCGAAGGTGACCAGCGGAATGGAACCCTCGTAGGTCTTCTCGTCCTTCGCCACCACCAGGGTGCCGAGGAAGATGAAGCAGGCGATGAGGGCGCCCACGGCGAACAGGATCAGACCCAGGTAGAACAGCGGGTCGGCCTGCATCGGCACGTAGGAAGTCATCATCACGCTGGAATTGCCCTCAAGGACCTTCCAGTTGGTGATGCCGGCTCCCAGCACCATCAGGGCGTACGAGACCCAGCCCATCTTCGGCGTCGCCAGTCGACACCCCAACAGGGTCGACGACGCGAAGTACATGACGGCCACTTCGAAGAAAATGCACCAGACGATCAGGATGTCGATGCCGTGGGCGGTCAGGGCCAGATAGAACAGGTCGGCCGGAAGCAGATGCACCGACGGCCAACGAGTCAGGACAACGAGAAGACCCATCAGGCCGCCGACTGCCAGCACCACAATGGCGGTGACCGCGTTAACCTTGATCAGCTTCTCCGCTTCATCATGGATCTTAAGACCCGTGATGCCGCAGGTTCGAAATACGGGCTTCATATGCGCTCCTCCCCCGCGTTACTTGCCGGCCACAACTCGGATCTTACCGAGCATGGTGTGGTGGCCGATACCGCAGTACTCGTTGCAGACGATGCCGAAATCGCCGGCGTCATTCGGCGTGATCGTCACGACTTCATCGATACCCGGATGGACCTGCAGGTTGATGTTGGCAGGCTGCACGGAGAAACCGTGCTGCCAGTCCAGCGAGGACAGGTGCAGACGGTAGCTCTTGCCCTTCTCGAGTTCGAGAACCGGATACCACTCCCACAGCCGGGCCAGCATATAGACGTCGGAGCCGGCCGGGGGACGAACCACCGGGGTCTGCGCCTTGCCTTCTTCACCGACCTTGTACTGGGCCACCTGAGCCTCGACCTTGGCCTGGAACACATCCGGCTGGATGCGATAGGCCTCGTTCGACATGTTCTGGGTGCCCTTGAGGTGCCACAGCGGCATCATGATGAACATGATGAGAGCCCACAGCAGCGCGATCGCGATCCACAGGACCTCGACCTTTTCGACCGGCTCGCGGAACCAGTCCTTATTCTCTGGAGGGAAAATCGACATTTTGGATCTCCCTCACTTTGCCAGCGGCAGCTGGGAGACTTCCATAATCCCCCAGATGGTGTAGGAAACGGTCGGAACCGTCACGCCGATGAACAGGAGCAGGAACGGATTGTCCAGTATGCGCTGAAACACATGCGGCCGCTCCTCCCCCCCCCCGCCCAGGCCGGAACCGGACTGGCGCTCGACTGATTGAGTCATCATGAACTCCCTTGGCTTTTCCGTAAAACCCGGATGACCGGAACGCTATATAAACGACAGGAAACAATCCCCCTCATTGACTTTGGTAAAGTGATGCCCCTCCCCGTGACCGTCGCCGTAGATCGTGGACGGCCCAAAGGCACAGAGTGAGCAACGCCATCGCCCCCATCTGATGGGCCGAGGCCACCGAAACCGGCACCACCATCAACAGGGTGGCCACGCCGAGTGCAACCTGCGCCAGCGCCATCAGCACCACCGCATTGACCGCGGCCGGCAGGTCGCCGCCCAGCCGCGCGCGCGCCCACAGCCAGCCGCCCACGGCCACCAACACGGTGGCCTCGGCCAGGCAGCGATGGAGGAACTGCACCGTCTTGATGTCTTCGAAGCCGGCGATCCAGCCTTCCTCGAACAGACCGCCGGGGATCAGGCTGCCGTCCATCAGCGGCCAGGTGTTGTAGATCAGGCCGGCGCGCAGCCCCGCCACCAGCCCACCGTAGAGCAGGGTGACCACCACCAGCGCGATCAGCAGCTTGAGCCAGCGCGACACCCCGCCGGCCCCGTTCAACGCCGCGGGCCGCGGCCGCCCCCCCGCCAGGAGGTCGAGCGCCATCCAGAACATCCAGCCATGGATGAGAAAGGCCAGGGCCAGGTGGGCGGTCAGGCGCATGTGGCTGACATGGGGATTGTCCACCAGGCCGCTCTTGACCATGAACCAGCCCATGCCGCCCTGGGCGGCGCCCAGCAGGAACATGCCGATCAGCCGCGGCACCATGGTGCGGCTGATGCGGCCCGACAACGACAGCCACAGGAACGGCAGCAGGAAGACGATGCCGATCAGCCGTCCCCACACCCGGTGAATGTATTCCAGCCAGAAGATGCCCTTGAAATCGGACAGGGGCATGCCGGCATTGATCTTCAGGTATTCCGGCGACTGCTGATACTTGGCGAAAAATATCTGCCACTCGGCCTCGTTGAGCGGTGGGATGATGCCGACGATGGGCTCCCACTCCACCATGGACAGGCCGGAATGGGTCAGGCGGGTCAGGCCGCCCAGCAGGACCATCACCGCCACCATGACGCAGCAGGCCAGCAGCCAGATGGCGACGGCGCTGTTGTTTCGATGCATCTTCGCCGTCTCCTAGCGGGGCTGGACCAGGGACGAGACCGCCTCGAACGCCTCGTCGGTGCTCCAGTCGGTCTCGCCCTCGACGCGGCCGACCTCTTCGCCCTTGCTGTTGAGAATCAGCGTGGTCGGCAGGCCTCGGACGCCCATGGCCTTGGATAGGCTGTTGTCGGCATCGAGACGCATGGGCACGGCGCCCAATCCATGCTGCTCGACGAAGGGCTGCACCACCTTGGCGCCGTCCTTGTCCTCGGCGATGGCGAGCAGGTTGATGCCGGCCTTGTCGGCCTTGGCCTTGAACGGCAGGAAAGTGGGCAGCTCGCGCAGGCAAGGGGTGCACCAGGTGGCCCAGAAGGTCACCACCGCCGGGCCGGCAACGGTCGCCACGGACAGCGGCCGCGGCGGCTCGACGCGCATGATGCGGTCCATGGTGACAGGTGTCGCCGGCTGCGGCTTGCCCATCCGCGTCGCCGTACCGGCGAGCATGACGATGATCACCGACAACGCGATCAGAATAAGGACCTTGTCAGGCATAGACCTTCCCCCATGATTCCGGGGGAGTACATCATGAAGCCGGCCTTTCAAGACTTGCTTTTGGTCAAGGACAGCTCATCGGGGCATATGACCGCCCCGGATGAGCGCCCGGCCTGGCCTCATCCGAGGAAAGTCGGACCTTAGCAGGGTACGGAAAAACTCAACTTTCCTTTCGTCATTCCCGCGAAGGCGGGAATCCATGCGTCCGGCGACACAGCATATGGGGGCGAATGCCAGTCCTTGCCCCAACATGGACCCCCGCCTTCGCGGGGGTGACGAGATGAAGGGCGGCGGGAAGAGTTTTTCCACACCCTGTTAGAAGAACGCGCCTCCCCCTACCCGCTGGCGCGGCTCCAGCGAGAAGGACTGCTCGACGTAAGCCAGCAGGGCCGCCACCGATTCGTCGATGCTCCTGCCCTCGGTCGACAGGTGCAGCTCCGGCTTGTCGGGGGCCTCGTAAGGCGCGGAGACGCCAGTGAATTCCGGGATCTGGCCGGCGCGGGCCTTCTTGTAGAGACCCTTGGGATCGCGCCGTTCGCACTCGTCGATGCCGGTGGCGACGAAGATCTCGTGGAAGGCCTGAGGATCGATGGCCCGCACCCCGTCGCGATCGCCGCGATAGGGCGAGATGAAGGCGGTGACCACCAGCATGCCGGCCTTGGCGAACAGATGGGCCACCTCACCGACGCGACGGATATTCTCGGCGCGGTCCTCGGGGCTGAAGCCGAGGTCCGAGCACAGCCCGTGGCGGACGTTATCGCCGTCGAGCACGGTGACCTGCCAGCCCTTACGGAACAGTTGACGCTCCAGCTCCATGGCGATGGTCGACTTGCCCGAGCCCGACAGACCGGTCAGCCACACCACGCCGCCGGAATGGCTGTTGGCCAGGGCACGGGCATCGGGGGTGACCTTGTGATCGACGGCGAAGATGTTGGTGGACTTGTGGCCGGTGCGCAGCTGGCTGGCCTCCGGCTCGGCGATGACGCCACCGCCGACGATGTCGTAATCGGCAACCAGCACGAAGCGTCCCAGGCGCGGATTGACGGCAAAGGCGTCCCAAGCCATCAGGGCGCGGCTGCGCAGCACCACCTCGGCCACGGCATTGCGGGCAACCACCTCGCTGGCGTGATGGGCGAGATCCTCGACGTCGATGACGCGCTCGATGGCGGTGACCTCGACCACATGCTCGGCGGTGGCCAGCTTCAGCTTGAGCCGGCTGCCCACCTCCAGCGGCTGACGACCCAGCCAGAAGACGCGGGCCTTCAAAGTGTGCGTCAGCATGGGGGCCTGTTCCACCAGGCTGGCCACCTGACCGCGCTCGACGAAGATCTGCTCGTCGAGGGTGATGCCGACGGACTGCCCGGCGCCGCCGGAGACATGGGTGATGTCGCTGCCGGCCCAGGCCTCGATGGTGGCGACCCGCGCCGTCTTGCCCGAGGGCGCGAACACCAGGGTGTCGCCCACCCGCACCCGGCCGGATTCGATGCGGCCGGAGATGATGCGGCGGTTGTCGAATTTGTAGATGTCCTGCACCGGCAGCCGCAGCGGCAGATCGGTGGCCGGCTTGCCCGCGACGAAGCCGTCGAGCGCGCCCAGCACGCTGGGTCCCTTGTACCAGGGGGTGTTGGCCGAGGGTCCGCTGATGTTGTCGCCACCACGCGCCGCCACCGGAATGACATGGGTGGGGGTGACGCCGATGGAGGCGAGATAGGCGACGATCTCGGCCTTGACCACCGTGAACCGCTCCTCGCTGAAGCCCACCAGATCCATCTTGTTGACCGCCACCGCAATTTGCGACAGGCCCAGCAGATGCAGCAGATAGCCGTGGCGGCGCGACTGCTCCTGCACCCCCTCGTCGGCGTCGATCACCAGCATGGCGGCCTCGGCCGAGGCGGCGCCGGTGATCATGTTCTTGAGGAACTCCTTGTGGCCGGGGGCGTCGATGATGACGTAGGGACGCGCCTTGGTGCGAAAGCGGATCTGGGCGGTGTCGATGGTGATGCCCTGATCGCGCTCGGCCTGGAGCGCATCCATGACGAAGGCCCATTCGAACGGCATGCCGCGCTTGGCGCAGACCTCCTTGAGATACTCCACCTTGCCCTCGGGCAGGGCGCCGGTTTCGTCGAGGATGCGGCCCACCAGGGTGGACTTGCCGTGGTCGACATGGCCGACGACGACGATCTTAAGGGGAGAAACTTCGCTCATGCTCGTCGTCCTTCCTACATATATCCGCCGGCGCGAAGGCGCTCGAAGGCGTCCTCGGATTCCTGGTCCTGGGCGCGGCCCGAGCGTTCCGACACCCGGGTGGTCTCCAGCTCCTCGATGATCTCGTCCACCGTCGAGGCATTGCTGACCACCGAACCGGTGCACGGCGCACAGCCCAGGCTGCGGTAGCGTCGGCCGTTCTTCGAGAAGTAGAGATCGACCACCGGAATGCCCTCGCGGCGGATATAGCGCCACACGTCCAGCTCGCTCCAGGCCAGCAGCGGATGGATACGCAAGTGGGTGCCGGGGGCGAAATCGGTCTTGAACTGGTCCCAGAACTCGGGCGGCTGGTCCTTGAAATCCCACTCGGCGCTCTGGTTGCGCGGGCTGAAGACGCGCTCCTTGGCCCGGGTGCCCTCCTCGTCGCGGCGGATGCCGGCGATGACGCCGGTATAGCCGTGCTCTTCCAGGATGGCCTTCAGCCCGTCGGTCTTCAGCGCCGAGCAGCAGGTGACGCGGCCCTGCTCCGGGCCCATGCCGGCGGCCAGCGCCGCCTCGTTCTTGCCGATGATGATGGGCAGCTTCCACTCGCGCGACACGCGGTCACGGAATTCGATCATCTCGGGGATCTTGTAGGAGGTGTCCACATGGACCACCGGGAACGGCACATGGCCGAAGAAGGCCTTGCGCGCCAGCCACAGCATGACGTTGGAATCCTTGCCGATCGACCACAGCATGGCGATCTTGTCGAGGCGGTTGAAGGCCTCGCGCAGGATGTAGACGCTCTGATTCTCCAAGGCATCAAGATCGTTCATTTTTACGTCTTTCTTTAGATACCGGCACCGTCGGTGCCGAGGACCAGGGTGGTATGAATGCCGCATTCCGTCTTTGCCATGCCCGCCCAGCGCCCGGCGCGCGGCGATTCTCCGGGAGCGGTGGGCCGGGTACACGGCCAGCAGCCGATGGAACGGTAGCCTTGCGCCACCAGCGGATGGCGCGGCAGGCCACGGGCGATGAAGGCGGCCTCGATCTGCTCCTCGCCCCAATGGGCGAGCGGACTGACCTTGACCGTGCCGCTCACCACCTGCAGCGTCGGCACCGCGCCACGCTGGAAGCCGTGGGCGCGCTTGCGACCGTCCACCAGGGCGGTGTAGCCCCTGACGGCGCGAGCCAGCGGGCGAACCTTGCGCAGCTCGCAGCACAGGTCGGGATCGGTGCGCCACAGCTCCTCGGCCTGTTCGCGCTCCTCATCGGTGGGTCGTACGGTGACCACGTTGGTCAGCCCGAGGAGACGTTCGAGCTGATGGCGGTAGTCCAGCGTCTCGTCGAACAGCTCGCCGGTGTCGAGGAAGATCACCGGCAGCGCCGGGTCGACCTCGGCGGCGAGCGCCAGCAGCACCGCCGATTCCGCCCCGAACGACGAGGTCACCGCCAACTGTCCGGGCAACTCGCCGACCAGGGCCTGAAGCAGCTCGCGCCCCTCCAGCTGGCCGTAGTCCCGCAACAGCCGGTCGGTATCGACGCTGCCGAGGTCGAGCGGGCTCATTCCGCCACTCCGGCCAGAAGGGCCGACAGGTCGCCCACCGCCGCCACCTGGGGCGCCGCCGGGCGCTCGACCGCCTCGCGGACGGTATCGATGAAGACGGCCACCGCCTCGCGCCGAACCTCGGGTTCGCCCCCGGCCAGCGCCGCCTGAAGCGCCGACAGCACGTCGGCCGCCTCGGACCAGCCGGCCTGCACCGCCGCGAACACCGCCGCCGCCGGCTGGGCGTCGTCCTGGGGAAGGTGGCGGAGATGCAGCAGACGCCGGGCGGCATACACCACCGCGGTATCGGCAGCGGCAGCAGCCTCCTCGCGCCGGCCGGCCACCAGGGCGCGGTCGAGCGAGATCAGGGCGTCGTCGGCCAGATCGGCCAGCAGATCGTCGGCGGCGAAGGGGGCGGCGCACTCGCCCTTGGCCTTGGGCGCCCCGGGGAATTCGACTGAATCACCCCAGTCGACGAACAGCCCGTCGGCGTCCTGGCCCTCGATGGGGGCGAGCAGGCCGGCGACGCCGTCCCTGCCCAACCGCTCGGCCCAGCCGCGCACGTTCTCGCCGGCCTGCTTGCCCTCGGCATAGCCCTGGCGCAGCAGCCGCACCGCGTCGTTGGCGAGGCGGGCCGGCACCAGCGGTCCCTCGATGGCAATCTCGCCGGTATAGGCATTGCCGCCGATATGGATCTGGTAGTGCGGCGCCGAGCGGCCGTCGATCTTCTTGGCCATGCCGTGCAGTCCGATATCGGCGACGTGGTGCAGGCCGCAGGAATTCTGGCAGCCCGAGACATGCACCGAGACGCCCCGCGCCGAGGCGTCGCCGCGCGCCTCCGCCTCGACCTGACGGCCGAAGACCTGCGAGTTGGTGATGCCGATGCGGCAGGTGGTGGTGCCGGGGCACGACACCACGTCGGGGACGTCGTCGACGCCGGCCGGCACGTCGAGGCCGATGGCCTTGACCCGTTCCACCAACCGGGCGAGGCGGTCGGGGGCGACGCCGACGAAGGCGATGTTCTGGTCACGGGTGGTGCGCAACTGGGCAACCCCGGCCTCGACGGCGATATCATACAGGGCGTCGAGCTGGTCCGAGGAGACGATGCCCAGCGGCACATAGACCACCACGCCGAGACTGCCGTCGGGCGAGGCCACCACGCCGACCGGGGTGCGGGCCACCGGCGCCTCCACCGGGGTGCGCCAGTCCAGTCCCTGCCACGGGCGCTGCGACAGGCCGGTCAGGCGGGCGAACTCCTCCTGGAACAGTTGGGTGAACCGCTCGGCGCCGAAGCGCTTGAGCACGAACTTGATGCGGGCCGCGTTGCGGTTGCGGCGGTCGGAATAGCGCTGATGCAGGCGGGCCAGGGCCTCGACGACGGTGGACAACTGGTCCTCGGCAACGAAGGGCAGCACCTCGACGGCGGTGATGGGCTGACTGCCCAGGCCGCCGCCAGCCAACACACGGAAGCCCTTGCGGCCGTCCGTCTCGACCGCGACGAAGCCGAGATCATGGATGGCGGTGGCGCCGCAATCGGTGCCGCAGCCCGAGACGCTGATCTTGACCTTCCGCGGCATATGCTGGACCAGCGGCTGGCGGATCCAGGCCGTCGCCAGTTGGCTCGCCACCTGGCCGGCATCCACCAGCTCGCGCGGGCAGGCCCCGGCCAGCGAGCAGGCATTGATGTTGCGGACGGTGTTGCCGCAGGCCTCACGGGTGGTGATGCCGCCCTGATAGAGGGTTTCCAGCAGATCGGCGGTACGGGCCAGCGACACGGAATAGATCTGCACGTCCTGGCGGGTGGTGAAATGGGCATCGCCCTGGGCGAATTCACGATTGACAGTGGCCAGCGTCTTCAGCCATGCGGTGGGCACCACACCGCCGGGGATCTTGATGCGAACCATCTGAACGCCGGGCTGCTTCTGGCCGTAGACGCCGAAGCGGACGCGATAGGCGGTCCAGCGCTCGTCGTCCCACTCGCCGGCCTGATAGCGTCCGAGGCCGTGGCGATATTCCGCCAGATCGGTCATCCGCACCAGCGGCTCGCCGCCTTGAAGATCCTTCGGATTGCCATCGCGCATGGGAAAACCCTTTTAAATACACCGTGTTTGGTGTGGTGCCGTTCGGTTAGATGAGATATCGTGTTATTAGTCTAGTCGTCAACATGTTTTTTGTGTAATACAGTCTATAAACACATAGACTGTATGTTAAATTAGGAGCCTCCGATGACAACCAATCCCACCTCCCCGACCTATGCCGGCGAGATCAGCCCCACCGACACCTGGAAGCGGCTTGCCGACGACCCCACAGCCAAGCTGGTGGACGTCCGCACCCAGGCCGAGTGGGCCTATGTCGGCGTCCCCGACCTGACGCAGTTGGGCAAGCAGCCGCTGCTGGTGTCGTGGCAGGTCTTCCCCTCCATGGCCCGCAACGACGCCTTCGCCGAGCAACTGGCGGCACTGGGGGTCAAGCCCGACGACACGCTGCTGTTCATCTGCCGCTCGGGCATCCGCTCGAAGGCGGCGGCGGAATACCTCACCCCCTTGGGCTACTCGTCCTGCTGGAACGTCGCCGATGGTTTCGAGGGTCCCCACGACGAGGCGCGCCACCGCGGCGACAAGGCCGGCTGGAAGGCCGCCAACCTGCCATGGGTGCAAGGCTGAGGCGTTTTTCACATTAGAGCGTTGACACCTACCCGAGGAAGTTCGATATCCAAAAGGTGGGCCGTGAGCAAACGGGGGCAGGCCGTTTGCGGGGGGCTGCCGCCGCGACGACTGCGGCTATTGTGCCCGTTCCGTAAGGCTGTTTAGGTCCGAGGTAGAGGTTGTCCCTAGCGCGTAGTCTTTTCGTCGGCGTCACCCTGGCCCTTGCCGCCATGCCGCCGGCCCAGGCCGAGTCCCCCGCCCAGGTGCAGAGCCGCCTGGAAGCCGAGGGTGGCATCCTCCATGTCGGCGAGCGCTGGGTCGACCTGTCTCAACTGCGCGAAATCTATCGCCAGCGCGGCTACCGCCTGATGTGGACGGGAGCATCGGAGGCGCTGGCCGATGACCTGATGCTCGACCTTCAGACCATGGCGGTGGCCGAAGGTCTGGTGGCCGACGCCTATGCCATCCCCGCCACCGGCTCCGACCTCGACCACGACCTGATGATCACCGACGCCCTGCTGCGCTTCGGACGCGACCTCGCCGCCGGGCGCGTGGCGCCGTCGCGGGCGTTCGGCGGCCTTGGCGCCGAGACCCGGCCGGCCTTCGACCGGATGGCCTTCCTGCGCCTGCTGTCGTCGCGCCCGGCCTTCGCCGCCGCCACCCAGCCGCTTCTCCCCGCCTATGCCGGCTACACCCGGTTGCGAGACGCACTGCACCGCTATCGTCACCTGGCGCGAACCGGCGGCTGGCCGCGCATTCCGGAAGGCGCCTCCATCAAGCCAGGCATGGCGGACGACCGGGTGACGCTGGTGCGCACACGCCTGATCGTCACCGGCGAGTTGAGCGCCGACCTTGCCGGCGGCACCCTGCTCGACCCGCCGCTGACCGAGGCGCTGAAGCGCTTTCAGGCGCGCCACGGCCTCGACGAGGATGGCGCCGTCGGCCCCCAGACCCTGCTGGCGCTCAACGTCCCCATCGAGGAGCGCCTGCGCCAGATGGTGCTCAACCTGGAACGCTGGCGCTGGATGCCGCGCCTGCTGGCCTCGCACCATGTGGCGGTCAACGTCGCCGCCGCCACCCTTGACCTGATCGAGAACGGTACCCCCGCCATGTCCATGCGGGTGGTGGTCGGCGACACCAAGCATCCGACCCCCACCTTCACCGCCCCCATGTCGAGTCTGGTGCTCAACCCGCCGTGGACGGTGCCGCCCAGCATCGCCACCAAGGAAGTGCTCCCCAAGCTGCGGCGCGATCGCAACTATCTGGCCAGCCAGAACCTGCGCATCACCGCCTTCCCGGTGGATTCTCCCGAGGCGGTGGGCGAGGGCGTCGACTGGGATCAGGTGGCGGCCGGCGGCGCCTTCCCCTTCCGCCTGCGCCAGCCGCCGGGACCGGACAACGCGCTGGGACGGCTGAAGTTCAACCTGCAGGGCACGGAGGACATCTACCTGCACGACACGCCGCAGCGCAAGGCCTTCGCCAAGGCCAACCGCGCCCTGTCGCATGGCTGCGTAAGGCTGGAGAACCCGGTGGCCCTGGCCGAACACCTGCTGGGGGCGAACTGGCAGGGCAAGCTGCCGGAAGCCATCGCCGAGGCGGCCACCCGTACCCTCAAGATGGAGAAATCCATCCAGGTCTACCTGCATTATTGGACCGCCTGGGCCGATGCCGACGGCACGGTGCAGTTCCGCAACGACCTCTACGGCCACGACGCCCGTCTGCGCGCCGCCCTGAAGAAGGCCAGGACCCAACCGCCGCTGATCGCCCAGGGACAACAGCAGGGGGCGCTGTAGTCACGGAAGGTTTCCGCCTCGCCTGAACTGCGCTAGTCTTCGCGGATGGCAGGACTGACTTCCCCCGACCGCTTGCTTGTCCGCGATGTCCTGACCGGAGACCCGTCTGCCTGGGAGCGGTTGGTGCGGCGGGTCGCCGATACGGTGTGGCGGTCCAGCCGCCTGCTCTGCCGCGACGAGGACGAGGCCCGCGCCGCCTTCGCCGCCGTGATCGAGGCATTGCGGGCCGACGGCTTCCGCCGCCTCGCGGCCTTCAACGGTGCCGGGCGGATCGAGACCTTCGCCGCCCTGATCACCCGCGACGTGCTGGCCGAGCGGCTGATGCGGCAGGTATCGGCCGGCATGGGCAGCAGCGCCTGGGCCGCCTTCGAGCACTTCTTCCGCCCCGACATCGGCCGCCTGCTCCAACGCCGCATCCCCGGCCAGCAGCGCGAGGAGGCGCGGCGCGACGCCTATCAGGAGGTCTGCCTGGCGCTGATCGCCGACAACTGCCGCCGCCTCAAGGCCTATGGCGGCGTCGGAAGTTTCGCCGGCTTCGTGCTGCATACGGTGGACCGGCTGGTGATCGATTTCATCCGCAAGACGGTGCCACGCCGCCGCCAACCCGACGAGGACTACCCGCCGCCGCGTCAACAGGCGGTCTCCGACGCGGTGTGGCATGCGCTGCCCGCCGACGGCCCGTCGCCGGAGGAGGCCCTGCTGGCCGGCGAGGACGAGCGGCTGCTCACCGTGGCGGCGGCAGTGCTACGCCAGATCGGCGAATCGCTCTCCGAGGCCGAACGGCTCTACCTGCGGGTGGCGCTGGGCAGCGGCGAACCGCTGCCGGCCCGCGAGGTGGCGCGGCTGATGCGCCGTCCGGTGGACGAGGTCTACAAACTGAAGCGCCGCGTGATGGAGCGCCTCAAAGCCGCCCTCGAACACCATCCGGCGGTAAAAAACTGGCGAGCGTCCGTCTAAGGGTTAAAGAGGAGTAAACAGCGCGTGAGCCCCGCCAGTCCCAGCCACCTGTTCGAGCGCCTGTTCGGCGAGGTTCCGGCCGACATCGTCGCCGCGACCGCCGCCCTGTCGGCGAGCCTGGACAGCGATGGCGCGGCCGAGCTTGGCAATACCCCCGAGGATTCCGCCGCCCTGCTGGCCGCCTATCTCGATGGGACTCTCCATGGGGACGACGCCGTGCTCGCCCTCCTCGCCGCCTCGTCTCCCGCCTTCCACGAGGCCATCGCCGCCGCCGATTTCATCGATGCCGTGACGATGGATCGCTCGCAGGCCCCCGGCGATATTGTCGCCACGGCCCTGATAGTGCCGCCACCGGCCCGCCGCCCGCGCTGGGCGTGGCGAATTTCCGGTGCGGCGGCGGTGCTGGCCATGGCGGCCCTGGCGGCCATGCTCATCCTCGGCCGCCCGGTCTCGACTCCGGGCGAAACGACGGTGCCGATGGCGAATGTTCCCCTCTCCGCCCCCCTTCCCGCCGCCAGCGGCGAAACGGCGCCGCTGCCGAAGGCCCGCCCGCCGCAGCAGATGATGCCGGCCGGCAACATGGATACCGTGCCCGTGCCGAAGGGACGGTAATGGTATAACACCCGTTTCAGGAAGTGCTGATTCCTGAAGCGGGTATCTTGCCCCCATTGAAGGCGCGGCCAAGGGCGCGGATGCGCCCGCCCGGCGAGGGCCTGAAAATTCCGACCACAGGTCGAAATGTTCTGGAAATGGAATAATTTCCCCTCACCACGACGACAGCACGCGCCCGCCGTCCCCTAGCAGCTGCGGCGTTTGCCTGCGGCCCAGGCGGGCGGCCTCGGAGGGGATCTGGTCGGCGAGATAGGCGGCCAGTGCGTCGGCGGTGATGCTGCGTTCGCCGGGCGCCGCCGCGCCCTCCAGTCCCTTCATCAGGAAATAGCTGAACAACCCATGGCGAACCGGCGCCAGCGCGCTCGACAACTGGTCGTTGCCGGCGGCGGCGAGGATGGTGACCTTGTCGGGAAGCGATTGCTCCTTGGCCACCAGCAGCACCGGCCGGGCATCGACGATCAGCGCCTCGTTGCCGCGCGTGCCGCCGGAATAGCAGGTGTCGAGGAACAGCGTCGCCGAGGCCGCACCGGCCGCCATCAACGTTTCAACCAGTTCCTTGCGGCGGATGGCGCTGTGGCTGAGCAGGCCGCGATCGCCGTCATAGGGCAGCAGGAACAGGTCGCGACCATCATCCGAGGCCAGCCCGTGGCCGGAAAAGAAGACGGTGACGTCGCTGCCGCCCTTGGCCACCAGCGGCTTGACCCAGGTCTGCAACGCCTTCTCCACCGCCAGGCGCCGCGCCGCCTGACCGGTCAGCAGCAGGATGCGGTCCTTGGGAATGCCCAGCGCGGTGACGGCGTAGTCGTAAAACGCCTTGGCATCGTTCTCGGCATATTCGGCGCGGGGGACGCTTTCGTACTGGTCGACGCCGATGATCAGCGCCACCGCCTTGGGCTGCTTGCGGCCTTTGAGACGGTACGGATTCAGCGGCTCGAAACGAGCGGGCTCCACCACGCCCATGGCGCGGCTGACCACTACCAGGGCCTCGGCGGCCTGCCCCCATTCGTTGACCGCCGCCAGTTTCACCACGCTGTCGCCCATCGGCACGGCGCGATCGAACGAAAAGCTGCGGTCGGAATTGAAGGGGGCGCTGCTGCCGTCGATGGTGAACGAGACGACGCGGCCGTGACCGTCGATGCGACCGGCGATGCGCACCGCATTCGACACCGTCTGCAGTGCCGCCGGCACGATGATGTTGGGCGTGGTGAGGAGGGGGGCCGGGGCAGCCGGCGCCGGCACGGGGCCGCCCGCCGCAGCCTGCCAGCGGGTCAGGCCGAGGCTGGCGAAGATGCGTTCGTCGCTGATGCCCTGGGCGCGGGCGCGCCGCACGTAGCGGCCGATCAGGGGGCGCCGCTCCAGGAAGACGGCGATGTCGTTGTCGCTGTAGCCACTCCGCCGCGCCGAGGCGACCCACTCCGGCAGCCATTGGGGCGGAACGAAGCCGTCGCCATCGTCGCCGACCGCCTCGTGGTCGGCGGGCGGCCGGGGCGGCAACGGCGGTGGCGGCGGCGGCGGCCGGAAATGCGGCGGCGGCGGTTCGTCGAAGTCGCGTGGCCGCGGCGGCGGCGGCCGCCGCCAATCCGGCCGGCCGCCATCATCGCGGATGTGGAACGGGGGATGACGGCCGGGCTCGGCGGCGGCATCCACCGGCGAAAGCAGCCACAGCAGGGCCGCCAGGGGCAGCAGGTGGCGCAGGACGCTGACATCACTCATCTGCACAAGGCCTTCTGCCAGGTGTCACGAGCTAACCGGCCGGCGGCTATTCCGCCTTGCCCTTCTCGTTCCGCGCGTCGCGGATATCCGCCTCAAGGTCCTGAAAGGCCTTGGACGACCGCAGCTTGCTCTCCAGCACCGAGTTCTTCTTGACCTGATCCACCAGGATGCGGTTGGCGCCGCCCAGCGGGTATTGCAGCAGGACATAGGCGCGGTACTGGTTGCCGGTGGGAACGATCTTCTTCTCGGTGACGGTGTAGCCGGCGACGTTGACTTCGGTGATCAGGTTGGAGGTCACCCGCTCGCTCTCGCTCAGCACCTGGGCATTCTCACCGACGCCGGTCTCGGAGATGAATTCCTTCATCTTGCCCGACAGCCGGCTGTTGACCCGGTCGGCCAGCGAGCGCTTGGCGCCGATCACCGCCTTGTCGATGGCGAACTGCATGTCGCCCGAGGTGGCGGTGCCCGGCGCATAGATGGCATTGGCGTCCACCGGCGAACTGAGGAACCAGGACGGCGCCTCGTCCACCGAGGCCCTGACCGCCTCGGTACGGGCCTCCTGCTTCTTCTCCTCCTGCTGGGCGGTCCAGGCCGGCGAGCCCGGCGGCGGCGAGGCGCAGCCGGCCAGGGCCAGGGTGGCGGCGCCGAACACGGCGCAAAGGGAGCTGCGGTTCATGACTTCCTCCGTGAAAGATCGGACAGGGCGCCTTCGATGGCGGTGATTTCGCGGTCGAGCGGAATGCCCGCCTTGGCGAGCTCCCGGAGTTCGGACAGGGTGCGCTCGGCCTTGGCGTAGTTGCCGGCCTTGAGATAGGCCATGCCGGCGCCGGTGAAGGCCTCGGCGGCCTCCTGGGGCTGGCCGGCGTTGAGCTGGATGACACCGGTGTTGTACCAGGCGAAGCCGTTTGCCGGATCGGCGTCGATGGCCATGCGGTAGGCGGCCAGCGCCCGCTCGACGGCGCCCTTCTCGGCATTCACCGCCCCCAGCGCGTTGAGATAGCGGGCATTGCCGCGATCCAGCGCCACCGCCTTGATGATGGCCGGCTCGGCGGCGGCGTAGTCCTTGTCCAGCATCAGCACGCGGCCCTTGAGGAAATGGGCGTCGGAGCGGTCGGGATTGGCGACAAGGGCGCGGTCGGCGGCGGCCAGGGCGCCGGCATGGTCGCCCTCGGCCAGCAGCGCCTCGGCGGCGGCGACGTCGTCCACCACGGCGGGCGCCTTGGCCGGCTTGAGCGGCGGCGGCTCTACAGGATCGTCGGTGGCGGCGACCTTGTTGTCGGGAATGGTCGAGACCAGCCGGCGGGCGAGATCGTCGGTCACCCGCAGGATCTGCTCGTCGCGCATGTTGCCGAAGGCGTCGATGGCGGCCATGGCGAGGCCGATGGGGTCGAGCGGCAGGCTGCCGCCGCGGCTGGAGGCGAGGTGGCTGCCCTCCCACAACAGGGCGCCGTCGGCCGGACGCACCATCTTCAGCGACACCCCGGCGGTGACGTTGGAAAACAGGCCATAGAAGGAATTGCCGTATTCGGTGACCTCGCCCTCGATGACGGCGGCACATTTGATGCCCTCGGCCAGCGCCTTGCGGTCATCCCTGGCCGCCGCCAGGACATGATCGACGCGCTCCAACCGCACGCCTCGCTTGGACTGCGCCGCGAGGTGGGCATAGAGCGACAGGCGCACCTTGGCGGCATCCTCGTCCCTGGCCTGCGGCTCGCCCGGGGTCCTCACCGTCAGCGGCAGCACGGCGACGCAGTCGGGCGGCGACGCCGTGTAGGCCTCGTGCACCTGGAAGGTGACCTCGTTATAGGCCAGCAGGGAGCCCGGCTCCTCACCCGCCGCCTTGTCGACGAAACGCGGCTGGGCGCAGGCGGCCAGGGAGGCCAGGGCGAAGACTGAGGCCGACAGGCGGCGCGTCATCATTCGCCCCCCCTGACGATGTTGTAGGCGCGGCGCACGATGCGGCGGTCGCCGCGCGGCAGTTCGGACAGCAGGCGGTTGAAGTCGTCCAGCGAATAGGCATCGCGGAAATTCACCGGCTTGCGGGTCGCCACCACCATCAGGTACTCATCCACCATCTTGCGCCTGGCGGGCATGCCGACGGGAAAGCCCACCTTCATGGCGTAACGGCGGGCGGCGGTATCGGTGGGCACGGTGACGGGCCTGTCGATGCGCTCGGCGGTGTCGAAGGCGTTGGGGAAGATGCGGGCGATCTGGGCCTCGCCCTTCTCATAGGGCAGCCACTGAAAGATCTGCACCGCCATGGGCTGGCTCGGCTTCAACGACACCACCAGGGCCTCGCCGTCGCGGAACACCGCGTTGTTCAGCGCCACCCCCAGGTCGAAGCCGGGATCGGCCCTGCCCTCGGCCACCTTGACGTCGGCCTCCAGCGCGACGGTGCATTTGCGGTAGCCCTCGACCTCGGCCGCCGTCTCCACCGTACGGCCCCGCACGGCGCGAATATCGCCCCCCACAGCCGTCCAGACCGTCGAGTTCCTGGCGCAGTCGGCCTCGTCGCCCTGCTCGGTGCAGCGCAGGATGTCCTCGGCGGCCAGGGTCTCGCCGCCGACCTGCCGCACCGCGTCGGCGCGGGCGCGCTCCTCGGCGGCCTGGCAGGCCTCGGCCTCGGGCATGACGGGCGGGAACAGGAAGCTGCCGGTGGCGCGCACCCACTCGGCCGCGGCCGGAGCCGGCAGGGCCAGCAGCAGGACGAGGGCGACGAGGGGGCGGGTCATGGCCGGACTCATTTCTGGGCCGCGATCAGCACGGCACGGGGCAGCATCTCCTGGTAGAGCTCCTCCAGCCCCATTTCCGGGCCACCCTGGCCGGCGGAGGCCGGCTTGCCGAGGAAGCGCAGGATGCGGCCACCCTTGATGCCGAGATTGATGTCCTCCACCATGGCACCGCTCTTCTCGAACAGGCCGGCGGTGTCGGTCTTGCCGACGATGACGCCCAACAGACGGCCGCGGCGGTCGAACACCGGCCCGCCCGAGTTGCCCTTGTTGATCTTGGCAGTCATCTGGAAGGTGTTGGGGTCGTTGCCGAGGCCCAGGGTCTTGGCGACGATGCCCTCGGTCAAGGCCGGCTGCTCGTCGCCGAACAGGCCGATCATGGGATAGCCCATGACGATGGCGGCCCGCCCGGTGGCCGGCTCGACGATGTCGGCAATGGGCATCACCGCGCCCTCGGGGAACGGGCGATCGATTTCCAGCAAGGCGAGATCGTCGTCGCTCGACAGCTTGACGATGCGGGCGGTGCGAACATAGCCGGTGCCGTTGCGCACCGCGATGCTGCGCATGCCCTCGACGACATGGCGGTTGGTGATGATCTGGCGGCCGCCCTCCAGCACCACGCCGCTGCCGGTCATGATGGCCGAGCCGGGGGTGAAGGGCAGCGGCTCGGGCTGCGGCAGCACGGCGGCGGGCGGACGCGCCTTGCGGACCTCACGGACCGGCGCCTGGATCGGCACCTGGATCGGGGCCGGCGCCGGCGGCAACACTTCAGCCTCCACCGGCGGACGCGGCTGCGGCACCGGGCGCGGCGGCTCGCGGGCGGGTTCGCGGACAGTGGGAGTGGGAACGGGAGCGGGAGCGGACACCGGCGGCTCGGCGCGCTTGACCTCGCGGGCCATGCGGCCCTCGGGATCGACCGCCTTCAGCCACACCGCCATGGCCTCGGCCCGGCCGACCTGACCGCGCTCGCGGTAGAGTTGACCGGCCAGGGTGCGGGCCTGCACCGCCTCGGCCTTGCGGCCGCCGGCCCACAACAACTGGCCCAGGGCATCCTGCGCCCGAGCGGCAGTGGGATAGAGGCCGGTGAACCGCTCCAGTTCGGCGACACCGGCGACCGGGCCGTCCTGCTGCGACAGGTAGCGCGCCAGCACCACCGCCACATCCTCGGCGTCGGGACGGTCCTGCTGCAGCTTGCGCAGGCGGGCCAACGCCTCCCTGCCCTGCCCGACCCGCTGGTCGGCGCGGGCCAGAACCAGATGGGCGGCCACCAGATCGGGGTCGCTCTTGACGGCGTGGCCGGCATTACGGCGGGCCTTGGCGATCTGGCCCTGGGCCAATTGCGCCTCGGCGAGGCCGAGATAGGCCTCGCCCTCCCCCTCCAGCGAGGTCGTCAGGGCGCGCTCGAAGAAGGGTTCCGACTTGGCGGGCTTGCCGATGGCCAGGTAGATGCGGCCGAACAGCAGGTCGATCTCGGCGGCGGCGGTGGTGGTGTCGGCATTCAGCGCCTTGAGAACCCCCACCGCCTCGTCGAAGCGTTCGGCCTCGATCAGGCCGCGCGCCAACTCGGCAGAGGGCGCCGGCTCGGTCCTGGCACCGGCGGGCACCCATGGAGCCAGCAACGCCAGGCTCAGGAAGATCACCGTTCTCGCAGGCAAGGCACCCATGGGACTGTTCCTCTCGGCTCGCACCCTCTTTATGACGGCCGCCGAATCTTTTTTGGCGCGAGCGGCAGAGAGACTTCGGCGAATGAACGCTTTTGGCGAGGGTACGTGCCTTTTCCGCATGTTTCAACGTGCGGTCCTGTGGCATCATGCGGCGAGGTCGTGGTACCGCGAAGAAAGCCCAACTCATGGTCAATGCCGCCCCATCACTGCGCGTGCTCGTCGTCGAAGATTCGCGGGTGACGGTGAAGAAGCTGACGGCCATGATCGAGCAGATCGGCCATCGGGTGGTGGGCGTCGCCACCTCGGGGCATGAGGCGCTGGATGCCTACCGCACCTGTTCCCCCGATCTCGTCACCATGGACATCACCATGCCCGACATCGACGGCGTCGAGGCAACCCGCCGCATCCTCGCCGAGTTCCCCGCCGCCCTGATCATCATGGTGACGTCGCGCGGCCAGGAACGCATGGTGGTCGATTCACTGAAGGCCGGCGCCAAGGGCTATGTGCTGAAGCCCCTCATGCCCGAGCGTCTGGCCGAAATGATGACCAAGGCGACGAGATCCTGAACACAGGCCAACGCCAACCGTGACGCGGCGCACGACCGGCGTCGATGGCCTCGGCCGTCGGCGCCTTGCTCCAGCCGATGGTGCCGACCCTGGCGTCGGCGGTCGTCTCCGCCTGCGCGACCGTCATCGTCCGGGTGGTGGGAACAGTGTCCAGCTGAACATAGGCCATCGGGCCTCCGGCGAGGGCCACGGGCGGCGCCACAATCTTCGGCCATTTCAGCATCGGTCGGAATCTCTCCGGTCAGCGCCTCGAATTTATATAGGCTTCGAGGGCCCTCATCTGCTCGGTGCCAGCGGGAAGAGGCTGGGACGGAGCGCCCTGGACGGGGGCCGCTGTGATGCTGAACACCGCCTGTGGCTGCGCAGTGAAGACGGGGGCGCGGGCCGCGGCTTGGCGGGCCGCTTCCGCCTGTGCCCTGGCGGCCTCGGCGGCCGCCACGTCCGCCTGGACCCGAGCGGCCTCGGCGGCCGCCGCTTCCGCCTCGGCCCGCTGCCGCTCGGCCTCCACCTTGGCGACCCGGCTGCCATAGGCCGCCGGGTCCTCCAGCGCATCGGCCACCACATATCCCGAAGCCAAACCCTTGCGGGTGACCACCATCCAGTTCTCGCCCCTGACCTTGCCGATCACCTGGATGGACTGGCCTTCATCCAGGGTGGCGACGGCCTTGGCCTTGGCGTCGGGCTCCGCGCGCACCGCCACTTTCCGGCCGGCGACCATCTCGCGGTCGGTGGCGTCGACGGCGACGTTCGGGTGCGGCGGTTCCGGTGCCGCGGCCCGCTTGCCCTGCAACTCGCCGACCCGGTTCCTCGCCAACACGGCGAAGGTGCCGTTGGGAAACTGGGAGAGATAATCCTGGTAGTCCAAGACATCCCGGCTGCCCTGGATGGATTGCCAGAACAACGACTCCTTGTCGTCGCCCGCGGCGACGGACGACCCGGCTACTGCCAAACCAAACAGCGCTGCGGCACTCAGGAGCCGTCGAGGCATGTAGCTTGTCCTTCTCAATCCGAACAGAAAGCGACGATGACGCTGATCTCGACCACGTCGGCCAAGCCGGCGGTCGACTGCACCGTCCGCAGCTTAGTCGAGAACAAGTGATCGGTGAAGACGTACTTGCCGAGCATGTGAGGGCAACGGCATTGTAGCTTAACTTACATGCAATCTTGCGCTGAAATCACAGCTAATAGCAACATGACATATCAACGACAGCTATAGCGGCAACATGATGGGCGAGCACTCCTATCACATCGGAATTTCTTGCGATTTCTTCAATGCACCGCGCAGACCATGCAAGCCGGGGAAAAGCGCCGAAACCGGCAATAAAAACAATATGATGATGGACGGCTTGGCGCCAGCGGAGCGGTCAAAAGCAACCAATTGCGCTTCAATGAAATCAAATACTTACGCGTCAATTCGGGAGAATTCGTTTCGGTCCCGCTCACTCCGGAACCTGTATCCACTCGTCACGCCGCTTGTCCCGGTATAGCGCCGCCATCTCCGCCGACTTGTGGCCGAGTAGAACGCCTCGCCCTTCTCGTCCGTCCAAGAGGCATGTCGGCTGCGCCATAGTCATTGGCCGTAACCATCCTCCCGACGATGCGATTGCCGATATGGCGGCGGGGCCAAACGACGTGTGCGACCATGCGCACCACACAACTCCGGACCTATTGTCTCACGCCTGTTTGCCTCTCGCACGGGCGTCGCCCCATTTAGGTCACGGAGGTCCGGCAAAGGCTGACGCTTCGTCGCGAAGCGCCAGCCGGCCATAAAATCCGCCCCGAGGATCAGATGAAAATTACGCCAGGAACCGCGAGACAGCGGGTATCCTCATCGGCACCAGACAGCGCGAGTGACCCGCTGGGGGTGGCAAAAGCGGCTTGGGACAGGCTTGCCTGCAAGCATTGGGACGCGCCCATGATGGCCTATGACTGGGCAGAGTGCTGCGCGGAAGTATTTTCGCCGAATCAGTCCCCTCAAGCACTGGCGTTCGGCTCGCCGACCATCAGCGCAATAGCACCGCTGGCGCGGGAAAAGGGATGGGCGGCCCCGCTGGAGTTGATCGGACAATCCATTCTCTACGAGCCGGGCGATTTTCTCTATGCCGACGAGGAAAGCCTGTTCCGGCTGTGCGCCGACCTGGCCCAGATGCCGACTCCCCTCCGGCTTGCCCGTGTACGGGCGGACTCACCCGTCCCCGCAGCACTGACGGCCGCCTATCGTGGTAAGGGCATCGTCCTTTGCCGTCCGGCGGCTCCCTGCCCGTGGATCGCCCTCGACCGAAGTTGGGAACATCCCGAACGGCACATCAATGTGGGCCGACAGTCCGACCTCCGCCGTGCCCGCCGTCACGCGGAGGGCCGGGGCGGCATCCTCTCGGAAATCATCACTCCGAAGCCGAGGGAGCTTGGCCTGCTGCTGGACGAGGCCTTCACGGTGGAAGCTTCGGGATGGAAGGGGCGCAATGGCACGGCCCTGCTGCACGACAGGAAGCTGGGCACATTCTTCCGCCGCTACGCCGAAGCCGCCTGCGAGTCCAGATGCCTGCGGATCGCCCGGCTGAAGATCGGCGGCAAGGCGGCCGCCATGCAGTTGGCAATCGAAACCGGAAACAGCTATTGGCTCCTGAAAATCGGCTTTGACGAAGAATTCGCCCGCTGTTCGCCCGGCGTCCTGCTGCTGGTGGACAGCATAGCCTACGCGGCCAAGCGCGGACTGCGAAGCTGCGAATTCATGGGCGTCAGCGACGGATGGATCCGCCAGTGGGGGACGGACGAACACCAGTTCGTCTCGCTGACCGCGTATCCGTTCAGCCTCGCGGCCGGCACGCGGCTGGTGGCCGACACCATGGCGGCAGTGCGCTCGCGCCTGCGCATTGGCCTGTCTCGACCTCCAACGGCAGGGGACAACGCATGCAAAAGCCGTTGAGCGCCTTGTTCTGGGCGCTGATGCGCCGGGCCGCGCGCCCCTATGTGGCGGGGCCGGCCCTGGCGGACGCGCTGGCCGTTTGCCGGTCGATCGAACGGCAAGGGATTGCCTCGACCATTTGCTGCTGGAACGGCGACGACAGCACTGCCGAGGATAATCTCTCGCGTTACCTGGCGACCGTCGACGCCATCGCCAGTGCGGGCGGCGACTGTTACCTGTCCGTCAAGGCTCCGGACCTGCAGTTCTCCCCCAAGATGCTCGACCGCATCCTGGAGCGAGCGGTTCCGCCAGCCGTAGCCATTCATTTCGACTCGCTGGGCGTGGATACCGCCGACGCCACATTCGCCCTGATGCGTCAGTGCCTGCCTCGCCACGCCGGCCGATATGGGTGCACCATTCCGGGGCGATGGCGCCGGAGCCTCGCCGACGCTGAGCAGGCCGTGGAAGCGGGGCTCAGGGTGCGGGTAGTCAAGGGGCAATGGGCGGATCATTCGGAGACACAACTGGACCCAAGCGAAGGGTTCTTCGACGTCGTCGATCGCTTGGTGCGGGTGGGCGCCCGTCAAGTCGCCGTTGCCACCCACGACCCGGCCCTGCTTCGCACCTCCCTGGCCCGCCTGCGGAGTGCCGGCATCGCTGCGGAGGCCGAACTCTTGTTCGGCCTGCCGATGCGCCACGCGCTTGCCGTGGCACGGGCGGAAGGGGCTCCGGTGCGGTTGTACGTCCCCTACGGCACCGCCTGGCTACCCTATGCCATGACACAAGTGCGAAAGAACCCCCGCATCGCTTGGTGGGCGTTTCGCGATGTTTGTGCCGGTCTGTCGGGCTTTCGCGGCGAGGACGTACATATGTGACGAGCCCCCTAATCCGTACACGCATTGCCTGCGTCCGACGGCTTTCTGGCGTTGCGACGTCATCCCCGAAGGCGTGGACGGGCGCAATCCGGTCAAAGCCGCCAAAAAATCGGCAGAATGCGGGCTGCAGGGATGAGTGCGTCTACAGCGATCCATAATGGACGCATGGTGGACGGATGTTGGGACACGCCCCTTAACCCTGCGGCATCGCTCACAGAAAAATCAGTGCACCGTGCAGACCATGCAGGGATCGAACGAGCGGACCACGTGCTGTACCGCCACCGGGGTGGTTTCGCCGGGGAGCACCGGGGTGCCGGCGAGGGCTGCTTCCAGGGCGCCGGGGTGACCCTCGGCGTCGCGCGGCGAGAAGTTCCACGTGGTGGGGGCGACCACCTGATAGCCGGCGATGTGGTCGCCGCTCAGGGTGGCCCAGTGGCCCAGGGTGCCACGTGCCGCTTCCACCAACCCCGCCGCCGGACCGTCGGCGAAGCCCGCCGTGGCGGTGCAGAACGGCTCTCCGGGCCGCAGTGCCTTGACCCACGCCTCCATGGCCGGCAGCAGGCGGGCCACTTCGAGCAGGCGGGCCACCACACGGGCCAGTACGCTGCCGCCCTCCGCCGCCAGGGCACGAACCAGGGGATGGCCGTCCACCGCCTGGCGGGCCAGCGCTCCCACTTCGGCGACGCGGCCGTCGAGGCGCGGCGCCTTGCACCAGGTATAGGCGCCCTCCTTGTCGGGCAAAGGCACCGTAGTGCCGGACGAGGGGTGCGCCGCCGGCCCGGCCAGCCAGGCGCTGGCGGTATCCTCGACCACCGAGGCGGGGTCGAACGGCACCGGCTCACCCGCGCCGCCCCACACCCCGGAGCGGAACAGCCCGAAGCTGCCCGATGACAGCAGCAGCCGCGGCCCCTTGCCCAGGGACGCCAGGCCAAGGTCCTGGGCGATGTGCAGGAACAGGCGGAAATCGCCCGTCTCCGCCGGCATTTCGTCGGCCCAGGCGGCCAGCGCGTCGGGCGAATCGAGGGCGGCGATGCGCTCCAGCCGGTCGGCGAACACCGCCTCCTCCACAAACTCGCGGAATTCGGCCAGGATCGACAGCAAGCGAATCCGCTCGGCCGCGTCCACCGCCTTGGTGGTGCCGCCCGGTTGCAGCGCCAGAGAATGCGGCCACTTGCCGGCCAGCAGCCCCATCAGATGCAGGAAGCGGGCGCGGGCCGGCAGCAGGCGACGGGTTGCCTCGCCCTCCATGGCGGCGAAACGGCGGAGGGCTGTCGCGTGCCACGGGTGGCCGGCATAGCAGGCGCGGGCGAAGTCGGGCATGAAGAACAGCACGAAGTGGGTCAGGTGATCGGCGACGTTCTCGGCCGCCAGCACCAGATCGGCGGCCAGCCGCCCATTGGGGGGCGCGTCGGCGCCGGCCGAGGCGGCGAGCAGGCGGGCGGCGGCGGTGGATTGCGACACCGAACAGATGCCGCAAATGCGCGGCGCCACCACCAGGGCGTCGAGCGCCGGCCGGCCGCGCAGCAGTATCTCGAAGCCACGGAACAGGGTGGCGCCGACGCGGGCCTCGCGCACCACGCCATCGGCGATGTCGAGCGTCACCTCAAGGTCACCCTCGACGCGGTTGAACGGCCCGACGATGAGGCGAGAGGTGGTCATGGCGTCTTGGGCGCCTTGCGGGCAGGGGGAACCACCACGTGGTCGGCGTGGGCATTGGCCCGCACCCGCTGTGGCGTCGCCGACTTGGACAGGGCCGCCAGCGCCACGAACCACGCCTTGGGCATATCCACCGGTAGGCCCACCGGGATGCCGGCCAGCTTGGGTGTCTCCAGGAAGGGGGCGCCGGGCTCCTCGAAGCCGGGCGAGGTGCAGTTGATGCAGGCAAAACCGCCATCGGTACAAGAACCGCCGCCGTTCCAGCGCCGCAGGTTGCAGTCCCCCGGCGCCTGGGTCGCCTTGCAGCCCAGGTTCTCCATCAGGCAGCCGCGGTCGGAGTGGCGCGCGGCGCTGGCCTTGAACTCATAGAACTCGTTGCGGCCGCAGCCGTGATGCGCCAGATGGTCGGCGAAGGCGCGCGGCCGTGCCAGGGCGTCGAGGTTGTCATGGGTGAAGTCGCCCAGCGCCAGGGCGGCCAACGTCTCCACCACCCAACCGGGATGCGGCGCACAGCCGGCGGCGTTGATCACCGGCAGGCCTGCTTGAGAGCGGAAGGTCTCGCCCAGGGCGCCGCCCCTCTCCCATCCGGCCCATTGCAGCCCGATGGCGCCCATGTCCGCGCCGGCCGGCATGCCGCCAAAGGCGGCGCAACTGCCCACCGCCAGGACGTAGCGCGCCCGCGCCGCCAGCTCCGTCACCCAATCCTTCGTGGGCCGGCCGCTGCCCGACAGCATCTGGAATCGCCCCGATCCGTTGGGGCCGGTCATCACCGCCCCCTCGACGCACAGGCAGTCGAGGGCGGTGCGGCCCTCGGCCACAGCGGACAGGATGGCCAGCGCCTCGGCACCGCTCTCCTCGGACAAGGCGGGATGCCACAGCAGGCGGATGCCGAACCGCGCCAGGGTCTTGACCAGCCCGACATCCTCGGCGGCCAGCGCCGACATGGTGCAGCCGCCGCAACTGCCGGCCTGCAGCCAGAGCACGGTGAAAGGAGTCTTCATGCTGTAACTTTAGGCTGGGCCGGGCGACCGAGGCAAGCGGCGAGCCACCCTTCGAGACGCCCCCTACCCCAGCAGCTTGCCACAGAGTTCGTCGACGCGGCTGGGCAGGACGGCGGTGATGCGGGTGGTGGTGATGTTGTCGAATTCCACCGGGCCGATCCCCTGCTTGGCGGCGGCGGCCTTGCCCAGGGCGCGCAAATGGCCGGCGAGGCGGTGGAATTGCTGGGTGCGCCGCAACAACAGCGACGCGTCGGATAAGCCTAGCTCTGAGGCACTGAACATGGCGACGGTCCTTCTGGACGGTAACGTCTTCTCTGGCGACGTCCCCGAATCCCTGCGGACCGCGCCCCGAACCCTACATTCTCATACCGCATCCCATTCGAGGTGCCAATGGTTGAGTGGCGACCTAACCATTTGCATCCATGCAAGCGGGCTGGACGCCGGTGTTCCCGGCATCAATGACTGGTGCCGCTGGAATAATTGATCTTGTTGAAGACGTTGTATTTGCCCACCGGGCGCTTCATGGGCATTCGCGCCACCTCGGCGAAGCTGGCGGCGTCGAAGACGATCAACTCGCCCTCGGCCTCCATCACCGAGATCAGCACGTGGCGGCCCGAGCGGTCGAACTCGGCATGCGCCGTGGTCCGCCCCGGTGCCGGCCGCAGGGTTCTGACGATCTCCAGCGCCCGCAGGTCGATGACCTGGATGGCGTCCTTGTCCTTGCCCATGGAAACGTCGATCCAGGCGAAGGGGGTGTTCTCGTGGCTGCGCATGAAGAAGCCCGGCCCCAGCGTCTCGATGCGCTTGACGGTCTTCCAGGTGGCCATGTCGATGATGCTGACCACCGCCTCCTTGAGGTGTGGCGTCGCCATGTACTGGCGGCCCTCGCGGCTAAAGATGATGCCCGAACCGAGATGCGGCATGCCGGGCAGGTCGATCTCGGCCACCTTGCGCTTGATGTCGAGGTCGTAGACCAGCCCCTTCCTGCCGTCGCGCGAGGCGCCCATCACCCGCTCGTAGGTGGCGTCGAAGAAAAAGTCGTCGAGGTAGTCCTCGGTGGTGGTGCGCACGGCCGGCTCGCCGACACCCTCGCCGAACTCGTGCGAGTGGACCCAACCGTTGAAGTTGGGGCCGGCGCCCTTGCCGTAGGGAATCTCCCAGATTTCCTTGATGTCCTTCAAGGCCGCCACGAAACTGCCCCGCGTCGGCGCGGTGTAGACCGCCGACACCCGCGAACTCATGGTCTTGTCCTTGTCGGTGACCGGGATCACCTGCAAGGGGCGCAGATCGGCGGCATCCAGCAGCACCAGGGAATGAGGCAGCATGTTGCCGGCCATCAGCAGGCGGCCGTCATGGGAGACGGCGACGTTGCGGGTGTTCACGCCGACGCGCACCTCGGCCACCATCTGCAGGCTGTAGAGGTCGTATTTCGACACCCAGCCATCGCGCGAGGCGAAATAGACGAAGCGGCCGTCCGGCGAGTACTTGGCGCCGCCATGCAGGGCGAAGCGGCTGGGGAAGCGGACCAGCGGCTTGAAGCTGTCGCCGTCGAGGATGGTGACATGGTGGTCGCCGGTCTCGACCACCGTGAACAGGTTGAGCGGGTCGGCCTGCCACTGCGGCTTGGCCGGCAGGGTCGAGGGGTCGACATGGGCGACGCGGGAGGCCTCGATCTCGGCCATGCCCCAAGAGGGCACCGCCGGCAGCGGGGTGTAGACGTACTCGGCCAGAGCCTTGATCTGCTGCGGGTCGAGCTTGTCCTTGTGGCCGGGCATCTGGGTGGCGGCACGGCCCTCGGCGATGACCCTTTCCGCCTCGGTCTTCTTCAGCCGCCCCAGATTCTCGGGCAGCAGCGCCGGCCCGATGGCCCCCAACCGATCGCCGCCGTGACAGGCGGCGCAGTGCTCGGTGTAGAGGCGCGGCGCCTCGGACGCGGCGGCGGGGACGGCAAGCAGGAGGAGGAGCGCCACTCCAGCCCACACTTTGAAGCCCTCTCCACCCGCCTGCGGGGGGAGAGAGTTGGGTGAGGGGGGCGGTGCCGCCCGGCAAGTCCACGGAGAATGGCGTACCGGCGGGAAAACTCCCGCCTCGCTTCGCTCGTTGGGCCCCCACCCCTCCCCTCCCCCGGCTTCGCCAGGAGAGGGAGATTTCAGTTGCCTCATCCCGCGATCTCCTCGTCCGTCAGATAGCAGCCGGGGTCCTCCGCCCAGGGGTTGCCGGTGGTGCGTTCCGCCCGCACCCGGGTATTGCCGTTGCAGGACTCGAGCCAGGCGCAGGTGGCGCAGCGCCCCTCGACGGCGCGCGGGTGGCGCTTGAGGCCGGCCATCAGCGGGTCGGAGGTATCGGCCCAGATGGCGGAGAACGGCCGGTCGCGCACATTGCCGAGGCGATAATGCCACCACATGGTGTCGGGATGGACCTCGCCCAGGTTGTCGATGTTGGCGACATTGACCCCCGAGGCATTGCCGCCCCACTGCCTCAGCTTGGCGGCGATATGGTCGGCCTTGTCGGGCATGTGCTTGCGCACCCAGTACAGGAAATAGGCGCCGTCGGCGTCGTTGTTGCCGGTGACGACTTCCCAGTCGGGGTGCCTCCGCGCCGCCTCGAACAGCAGGTCCATGGCGTTGCGGGTGATGGCCAGGGTGGCATCGTCCAGGCGGTTCTTGTTGCCGCGCCCGGCATAGTTGAGGTGCGAGAAGTAGAACTTGCCGATGCGCTCGGCCTCCAGCAGCTCCAGCATCTGCGGCAGCTCGGCGGCGTTGTCCATGGTCATGGTGAAGCGCAGGCCGACCTTGACGCCCAGGGCGCGGCAGAAGCGAACCCCGGCCATGGATTCGGCGAAGGCGCCGTCACGGCAGCGGAACTTGTCGTGGGTGGCGCCGATACCGTCGATGCTAATGCCGACATAGTCGAAGCCGACCTCGCCGATGCGCGCCGCCATGGCCTCATCGATCAGGGTGCCGTTGGTGGACAGCCCGACATAGAAGCCCATGGCCTTGGCGCGGCGGCCGATGTCGAAAATGTCGGGACGCAGCAGAGGCTCGCCGCCCGACAGGATCAGCACCGGCACCCGGAAGCCCTTGAGGTCGTCCATCACCCGGAAGACCTCGTCGGTGGACAGCTCGCCGGGGAAATCCTTGTCGGTGGAGATGGAATAGCAGTGCTTGCAGGTCAGGTTGCAGCGCCGGATCAAATTCCAGATCACCACCGGCCCCGGCGGATTGCGGTGCGGCCCGACGGGCGTGGGGGCAAGCAGCTCGTGCATGAACTGGGAAACGCGGAACAAGGGCTTCAGGCTCCCGACAGGCGCAGGCCGGTCTTCTTGAGGATGCGGGTGGAGAACAGCACCAGATGGCGGCGCGACAGCGGCCCCAGCACACGGGCGATCTCGGCGACGTGGCCCTCGGCGGTGGCGGCATCGCGGCCGTGCACCATGGCGAACAGGCTGTAGGGCCATTCCGGAGGGAAGCGCGGCCGGTGGTAGCAATGGCTGACGAAGGGCAGGTCGCCCACCCGCCGGCCGGCCTCGCCCATGTCCTCGTCGGCCACGTCCCACACCGTCATGCCGTTGAAGCGATAGCCCAGCGCGTAATGGTTCGGCACCACGCCGATGCGCCGCACCACGCCCGCCTCCAACAACCGGGTCAGGCGGGCCATCACCTCGTCGGCTGAAATGCCCACCGCCTCGGCGACGGCGTGGTAGGGCTGCTCCACCAGCGGCAGGCCGTCCTGGGTGGCGACGACGATGCGGCGGTCGATATCGTCGATCATGCGTCGAACCTCAGGCCGACGAAGAATTCCTCGATCTTGGGCATGTCGTAGACCGGAATGCCGGTCTCGACCTCAATGGCGGTCAGCACCTCGGCGATGCGCTCGCGCTTTTCGGTGGCGACGACGAACCACATGTTCAGCGCGTGCTCGCGGGCGTAATTATGCGCCACCTCGGGGAAGCCGTTGACCACCAGCGCCACCGCGTCGAAGCGTTCGGCTGGCACCTGCATGGCGCAGAGCGACAGCCCGCCGCCCATCTTCTCGGCATGCCACATGGGGCCGAAGCGGCTGATCACCCCGTCGGCGGCAAGGCGCTTCAGACGGGCGATCAGGTCGGCTTCGCCGATGCCGAGGGCGGCGCCGGCGGCGGCGAAGGGCCGCTCGCACACCGGGAAGCCGCCCTGGAGTCCGTTGATGATGGCGCGGTCGATCTCATCCATGGCCGGAGGATGCCATACGCCCTTTGCTGTGGACTTGACGGAGGTCAAAGATCCTATCCAGCCGCCGCCCGCCGTCCATAGCGGGCGCCGGTCTGCTTGAAGCGTCGGGTGGAAAACAGCACGGCGTGGGGCAGGTCGCCGATACCGGCGCGGTCGCGAATGGCGGCGATGCCGGCCTCGACGGCGGCACGGTCGCGGCCGTGGATCATGCAGAACAGGGTGTAGGGCCAATCGGGCAGGCGGCGCGGCCGACGATAGCACAGCGTCACCGCCGGCTCGGCGGCGAGGCGGCGGCCAACCTCGGACACCGTCTCGTCGGGCACATCCCACACCGCCATGGCATTGGCGCGATAGCCCAACTCATGATGCCGCACCACGACACCGAAGCGACGGATGACGCCGCCCGCGACCATGGCGCCGATGCGGGCGATGGCCTCGTCCTCGGCCAGGCCCAGATCGGCGAACGGCCGCGGCGTCGGTGCCAGGCCGTCCGTCAGGGCCGCGACGAGAGCGAGGTCGCAGTCCGACAGCGACGACGGGAGCGCGGGCGTCCCACCCGCCAGGAAATGCGGGCGGGAGATCGG